>NZ_JAGIOC010000001.1:912700-1216933 GCF_017876515.1 Brachybacterium fresconis
CGAGGCGACCGAGAAACTCGGCCACGCACGTCTGCCGGTCGGCGTGCACTCCCCCGGTCACATCGCCGCGGACGATGCCACGGCGCGCGAGCAGCTGGCCCCGCACTGGATCCACAACCGCACCGAGATCGGTCGCGAGCGCGGCTGGGGACCGGCCGGCATCGATGAGTTCGACGCGGAGATGCAGCACGGCGCCCTGTACGTGGGCGGCCCCGAGACCGTGGCACAGAAGATCGCCGCGACGATCCGTGACCTCGGCATCGATCGCTTCGACCTCAAGTACGTCAGCGGCCCGATGCCGCACGAGCAGCTCATGGAGTCGATCCGCCTGTACGGCACCGAGGTGATCCCCCGGGTGCGCGAACTGCTGGCCGAGTGACCGCCGACAGGCGGCGCACCGCAAGTACGGCGGATCCCGCTTCGGCCGCGGGTGAGGATCGCCGCCCGGGCCTCACGCCTCGGTCGCCGGCAGCAGCATCGACCGGATGCGCAGCTCCGCCTCCCTGCGGGAGATCCCGTCGTAGAAGTCGCGCACCAGGGCATGGCCGAAGGTCGAATCCGGCACCAGGAGGGGCCGCTCCAGCCCACGGGTGATCACCTGCACGGGCACCGCGAACGGCTGCTCGTAGCCCGGGATCGCGGTGGCGAGCTGTCCGGCATAGTGCTCACGGTGCGCGGGGTCCTCGTAGTGTTCGGCATAGTCGAGGTAGCCGGCCTCGCTCACGGCGGCCCAGGGCCCGTACTCGAGCGTGATCTGCTCCCCCGTGATCGGAAGGGAGAGGATCGCGCGCAGGAAACAGTCGATGCCCTCGCCCCGCTCGATCAGGCACAGGTCGTCGGTGGTCCGGGCGTGAAAGCGGCGGGCGTGCGTGTCCAGCTCCAGGTACGGATCCGGTCGGTGGAACCCGAGGGCCGGCCACGGGCTGGCGGCGCTCCCGTCGGTGCCGTGGTGGTGCTCCCCGCAGTACGCGCAGTCGAAATCTATGCCGGCCATCTCTGATGCTCCTCACCGGTCACGGCGGTCACTCTCTGATGCGCCTCACCGTAGGGATGCAGGAGTCGCGGGCGCTCGGCGCGCGGCCCCGCTGTGGACGCGCAGCCGCTGAGGAGGAAGGACGGCCCGCCTCGTAGGATGGGTCGGGCCGATCGACGGATCGTGCCCTACCTCGACCTGCGCCAGGAGGCCGCCGTGAGCACCTCGACCCTCACCGCTGAACCGCACCTGGTCTCCGCCCAGAAGGCCACCCGAGCACGGCAGGCGCACGAGCAGCGGGCCGACGCCCTGACCGCGGGTCATCGCGAGCGCAAGGCCCGGGGCGAGAAGCATCCGGTCGAGGACTTCCTGTTCACCTACTACCCCTTCTCCCCCGCGAAGCTGCGCCGCTGGCATCCGGGGTGGGAGGTCGCCTACGACGCGGCGGCCGACCTCGATGCGCACGGAGGACCGGTCATCACCGACCTCGACGCCGCAGGGCACCGCTCCTGGTACCGGGACGTTCCCGCGGGAACGTCCACCGGGCACCGGGTGATCGCGCGGCGGGCGGATGTCGAGCGGTACCGGCGCGAGCGCGCCGACGCCCTGTCGTTCATGACGCGGCTGCTCTCGGCGTCCGCACTCGGCAGCCGCCGGCCGCAGTTCGGCTGCTTCGGGCTGCACGAGTGGGCGATGGTCCACCGGCTCCGCCCTGGCCAGCAGCGCCACGAGGATCTGCCGCTGCGGCTCTCGCAGAGCGAGACCGATGCCGTCGTCGAGCGGGAGAAGCTGGTGTGCTCGCACCTGGACGCCTTCCGCTTCTTCACGCCGACGGCCGCTCCGCGCAATGCCCTGCAGCCCACCCGTGAGCGGCAGGTCGAGTTCGACAACCCCGCGTGTCTGCATGTGGGCATGGATCTGTACAAGTGGGCGATGAAGCTGACCCCTCTGGTGCCCTCGGCTCTGGTGCTGGACTGCTTCGAGCACGCCCGGGAGACGCGGGTGCTGGATATGGAGGCGAGCCCCTACGACGTGCGGGACCTCGGCTACGGGATGGTCCCGATCGAGACGGCGTCGGGGAAGGCCGAGTACGTGCGCCGGCAGCGGGCTCTGACCGAGAGGGCCGACGTGCTGCGCGCTCAGCTCCTGGACGTCCTCGCGCCGCTGATCGACGGCACCGCCGGATGAGTGGGGACCGGGGGCAGGTGCTCTACACCGCGCAGTACCTGCTCTGGCTGCGGATCTGTCAGGCGGTCGCACTCTGCCTCGCCGCCATGATGCTTCTCGGCACGTTCGCCCTCGTCACCGTGCTGTCGTTCGCCGTTGCGGAGTCCGTCGTGGGGTACGTCGTGGCAGGGCTCGTCCTCATGCTCGGCGCAGCGTTCCTCGTGCTCCTGCTCGCCTCCGGGGTGCGCAGCCTGCGCATGCTGATGTCAGTGACCACGAAGGGGATCGAGGTGCGCGGCTTTCTGCGCGACCACCGGGTCCCCTGGGAGCAGGTCATGCGCGTCGAGACCAGCGGGCACTGGTACTGGCGTCGCGCCACCTCCATCGTCACGGCCGACGGCACCTGCATCGTCCCGATCATCACGGCGCATCAGAACCTCATCTTCCGCGGTGAGCCGTACGACGCGACGGCCCGGGACCCGCGGATCCCGCAGCTGCCCACCCGCATCGCGATCGACGCCCACCGGCGATTCCTGCGCGGAGAGTTCTCCCACTGATCGCCGCGCCGGCGCGACACGGATCCGCATGTCAGAGGACATTTTCGACGAATCCGACTGATTTCGTCCGCCTCCCGTGAGCGCCCGCCCCCGTGCTCCACACTGTGGTGGTCATCGCGCCGGGGCACCGTCGTCCCGTCGCTTCACGAGAGAACAGGAGCGCTCGGTGCTCATCCTCCACACCACGATCGCCATCGTCGGGATCGTGGCCCTCATCCTCAGGGCGAAGGTCGACCCGGTGATCGCCCTGATCATCGGCTCGCTCTACCTCGGCCTCGCCACCGGAGTCGGCTTCACCGGCACCGTCACGGCGATCACGGGCGGGTTCGGCGACATCATGGCCGAGGTCGGTCTGCTGATCGGCTTCGGGGTCCTCATCGGCTCCCTGCTCCACGCGATGGGGGCGTTCCAGAAGATGGTGACCCTGCTCGTCGACGGCGTCGGCGGGCGTCGACTGCCCTACGCCCTGACGGCGGCGATGTCGACCGTGTTCCCGGCGATCTACGTGGATGTGCAGGTCGTCCTGGCCGCCCCGGTGGTGCGCTCGGCGGGTCCGATGATCGGGCGACGGGGACTGCCGCTCATGGCCGGAGCGCTGGGGACCGGGATCTTCGCTGGCTACGTCTTCGTGGTGCCGGGGCTGGCCGCCGTCTCCATCGCCGGCCTCATGGGCATCCCGCTGGGCACCTGGATCCTCTACGGCATCGTCCTCGGGCCGCTGACCGCGATTCTCACCACCTTGGTGTTCCGCCAGATCCTCCGCAGCGGCTTCTGGAGGCCGGCCGTCGACGAGCCCGTCGAGAAGACGGTCGCTCCCGGCGAGGAGGCCCGCAGTGAGGAGGACGGCGAGGGGACGGAGCCGCCGGAGAAGCAGCGGAGCACGACGCCGCCGCTGGTGGTGTGCCTCCTGCCGATCCTGGTGCCGCTGCTGATGATCGGCGGCGGGGCCTTCGCCAAGCTGTTCGGCGTCACCCACGATGCCATCTCGTTCCTCGGCGACGCGAACATCGCGCTCTTCGTCGGCCTGCTCGGCGCCTATCTGCTGTGCCGCCGCGCCCTGGGGTCCGAGGGCACGAACCGCGCGCTCGGCGAGGGCTTCCACACCACCGGCGAGATCCTGCTGATCACGGGGATCGGTGGATCGCTGGGCGCCGTCATCGCGGAGACCGGCCTCGATGAGATCCTGGCCGGCCTGTTCACCGCCGACGCCGGAGCCCCGGTGCTCGTGAGCATCCTGCTGGCCTGGGTGATCGCCGCGGTGCTCCACCTCGCGATCGGATCCGTCTCCGTGGCGGCGATCGCCGCGGCCGGCATCATCGGGCCGGTCCTCGGCTCGATCGACGTCTCCCCCATTGCGATCGGACTGGCCGTGGCCTCCGGCGCCATGTTCGCCCTCCAGGTCAACAGCAACTTCTTCTGGATGTTCAAGTCACTGGTCGGGCTGAGCACCCAGGGCACCCTGAAGACGCTCACCCTGGTCACCGCCCTCGGCTCCGTCATATCCCTCCCCCTGGTGATGGTGGTGGGCCTTCTCGCCTGATCACGGCACTCCTCACGGCCGGATCATCGCCTCCCCCTGGCAGACTGGTCCCATGCCGATCCTGACGCCGTTCCTGCCCGAGACCGCCTCCGCCGACGGACAGGATGCGATCGTCGACGGCTTCATGGACGCCCAGGAGTCCGTCGGCCGCACCCTGTACCCGCACCAGGAAGAGGCGCTGCTGGCGATCGCGGCCGGCGACCACGTGATCGCTGCGACCCCCACCGGGTCCGGGAAGACCACGATCGCCTACTCCGCGCTCTTCGCCGCCATGGCCCGCGGCCAGCGCTCGTACTACACCGCGCCGATCAAGGCGCTGGTCTCCGAGAAGTTCTTCGACCTCGTCGCGCAGTTCGGCGCCGAGAACGTGGGCATGATGACCGGGGACTCGAGCGTGAATCACGATGCACCGATCATCGTGTGCACCGCCGAGATCTTCGCCAACCATGCCCTGCGCGACGGCCCCACCTCGGACGTCGGCCTGGCGGTGATGGACGAGTTCCACTTCTACGGGGACTCCCAGCGCGGTTGGGCCTGGCAGGTACCGCTCGTCGAGCTGCTCGACTGCCAGTTCGTGCTGATGAGCGCGACCCTCGGGGACGTGTCCTTCTTCGTCGAGGACCTGGAGCAGAGGACGGAACGCGCCGTCAGCGTCATCGACGACGCCCCCCGCCCGGTGCCCCTGGACTTCCGCTGGTCGCTCGAGCCCTTGCCGGAGACGATCACGACGATCCTGCAGGATCGCGACGCCCCGGTCTACATCGTCCACTTCACCCAGAAGGACGCCCTGGAGCAGGCTCAGGCGCTGCTCGCCCAGAAGGTCCTCACCGCCGAGGAGAAGGTGCAGATCCGGGAGATCATCGGAGACTTCCGCTTCTCCCGCGGGTTCGGACAGATCCTGTCCAAGCTCGTCCGCGAGGGCATCGGCGTCCATCACGCCGGGATGCTGCCGAAGTACCGGCGCCTGGTCGAGAAGCTGGCCCAGTCCGGGCTGCTGAAGATCATCTGCGGCACCGACACGCTCGGCGTCGGCATCAACGTGCCCATCCGCACGGTACTGCTGACGGGACTCGCGAAGTTCGACGGCTCCAGGACCCGCCTGCTGAACGCCCGCGAGTTCCACCAGATCGCCGGCCGTGCGGGCCGCGCCGGATTCGACACGATCGGCCACGTCGTCGTCCAGGCGCCGACCTGGACCATCGATCTCGAGCGGGAGCGGGCCAAGCTCCGGGCCCGGGAGGAGGCCGGGAAGGTCTCCAACAACGCCAAGAAGCGCAAGAAAGAGCCCAAGCCCAAGATCCCCGACGGCGCGGTGACCTGGTCCGAGGCCAACATGACCAAGCTGGTCGAGAACGCTCCCGAGTCCCTGCGCCCCCATCTGAAGATCACCGCGGGCATGGAGCTGGCGCTGATCTCCCGGCCCGGTGACGCCATCGCCGCGGGGCGCCACCTGATCATGACCAGCCACCAGACCCGCACCCAGAAGCTGGCGCTGGTCAAGGATGCGCTGGCGATCCTCAAGGGGCTGCGGGACGCCGAGATCATCGAGGTGCTGCCCGAGCCCGACCACCTCGGCCGACGGCTCGCGCTGGTCGAGGATCTCCAGCTGGACTTCACGATGAACCAGCCGCTGGCACCCTTCGCGATCGCGATGATCGACACCCTCGACGAGGAGTCGGAGTCGCTGACGATGGACACCGTCTCGATCATCGAGGCGATCCTCGAGGACCCGCGCCAGATCCTGATGGCGCAGCAGAATGCCGCCAAGGGCGAGCTGCTGGCCGAGCTGAAGGCCGACGGCGTCGAGTACACCGAGCGCATGGCCCAGCTCGACGAGGTCACCTGGCCCAAGCCGCTCGAGGATGATCTGGAGGCCGCTCTGGAGATCTATGCGAAGACCCGTCCGTGGGTGCGGGTCGAGGACCTCTCCCCCAAGTCGGTGGTCCGGGAGATCCACGAGACCGGCCAGACCTTCTCCGAGTTCGTCCAGCGCTACGGGCTGCAGCGCTCCGAGGGCATCGTGCTGCGGTATCTCTCCGACGCCTACCAGGCGCTGCGGCGCACGATCCCCCAGGACCTGCGCACCGAGGAGCTCGAGGACCTCATCGAATGGCTCGGGGTGCTGGTGCGCGGCATCGACTCCTCCCTGCTGGACGAGTGGGAGGCGCTCTCGCATCCCGAGGACGCGGAGACCGACGGAGCCAGCGAGATCCGCCCGAGCTCCCCCCGCGGGCTGTCCGCGCAGACCAAGGTGCTGCGCACCATGGTGCGCGCAGCCATGTGGCAGCGCGTGGAGCACTTCGCCTTCGAACGCGAGCAGCGTCTGGCCGAGCTGGACGGGGACTCCGGCTGGGATCGTCCGGCGTGGGCGGAGGCGATGGACGCCTACTACGACTCCTATGACGACGTGGGCATCGACGGCCCGGCACGCTCACCGCAGCTGTTGCAGATCACGGAGGAGTCGAAGCTCTGGCGGATCCGTCAGGTGCTCGCCGACCCGGAGGGCAATCACGACTGGGCGATCGAGGCGGAGCTCGACCTCGAGGCCACCGACGAGGCCGGGGAGCCGGTCCTCACCATCGTCCACGTCGGCGACATCGCCGACCGCTGAGCCGTCCGGGGCCTCACCCCGGCGGGTGGCACCCGGAGCCCGGCATCGGCGCCCGGTCCCGGCGCCCAGCCCGGACAGCACAGGAGGACGGTGCCCAGCGGGCGCCGTCCTCCTGCTGTCTCAGGCCGACGTGTTCAGGCGGCCTGCGGGGTCACCGCCCCTGCGGATTGCCCCAGATCTGGGGGTTCACCTCCACGAACTGCGGGTTCACCTCCACGAACTGGGGGTTCACCTCCACGAACTGTGGGTTCACCTCCACGAACTGGGGGTTCACCTCGACGGCCGAGGCCATTCCAGCACCGGCGAAGCTCAGCCCGGCGGCGAGGGCAGCACCACCGAGGACGCGCACTCCGCGGCGCATCCAGGTCGGGGTGGAGGGATGGGAGGACGTCGTGTCGCTCATGGGGGTCATCATCGGCACCTTTCACAGAACTGGGATCGGATCCAGCACTATCTCCGACGAGAATACCCACACTTGTCTGGTTTGCACCAGTACTTCCGACCTGCCGGTCACTTCCGACCCGAACCGCGACCGACACCCGTCGGGGAACCGGCCGCGACGCGGGCTGCCCGGCGACGTCAGGCGACCGCCGCGGCCTCGTAGATGTCCTGGGCGACATCGCCGAGATAGGGGCCGTACATGACGTCCGGCTGCGTCCTGTACCCGAAGCTGTTGACCGAGATCTGGTAGCCGGAGGCGTCCTCGCCCACGAACCAGGGGCCGCCGGAGGAGCCGCCGGTCATGTCGCAGTCGATGGCCTGGTCGTCGGTCCCGCCGATCGTGTCGTCGGAGCCGACCCCCTGGCACTGCTCGAGGCTCTCACCGTCGAAGGGAGCCGCCGCGGGGTAGCCGTAGGAGGTGTACAGCGCTCCGCGCCGAGTGTTGAACTCGATGCCGGAGCCGCCCACCGCGTCGGTCAGGTTCGCCGAGCCGCTCTCGGGCTCGACGACCGCGAAGGCGATGTCATAGTTCATGTCCTCGGCGTCGACCCACTGATCCGTGGCGTACAGGTCCGAGGCGCCCCACAGCCCGTAGGGGGTCGAGCCCTCGTCGTACCCCGGGGCGAAGACCCAGTTGTCCGCCCAGGTCCCGGCGCTGTTGACGCAGTGCCCGGCGGTCGAGACGGTCGAACCGTTGCCGGAGGCCACCGCATTGCCGGAGCACACGTAGTCGGTGCCGCCGACGGTGAAGAAGACCTTGCCGACATGGTCGGTGCCTGCGGCCGCGGTCCCGGCCTCAGCGCTCCGGCCGGAGGCCTCCTGCGACTCGGCGCGGACCTGAGGGTCCGCGGCGACGGCGGAGATGCTCTCGGTCGCCGAGCTCTCGACCTGCCCGTCGGCGACCTCCTCATCGGCCACGAGCTCGGCGGCCGGGCTCGCCGACTCCATGCGCTCCGCGGTCCAGTACTGCGTGGCGTCGTCCTGAGCGGAGGAGGACAGAGTGGTCGTCTCGAGGTCGCCGTCGTCCGACGGGTCGGCCGCGGCCACTCCCGCACCGCCGAGCGCCAGCGCCCCGGCGAACGCGATGCCGCCCGCGGTGCGCGCACACCGGGTGAGGAGGCCGGGCAGGGACGGATGAGCGTCCTGGGATTCCGGAGAGGGGATCACCGTGGAGTCCTTTCGGAGGGGGAACGGGAGCGGTCGGGAACCGCGGCGCCACCCTACGCATGGTGATCCCGTTCACACCAGAGGTCCGCCGCAACAGATGACCGATCGGTCACTTCTGAGCGGAGCCCTCCGCGTCCGGCCCGGAGTCATCCCCTCTCTCCTCGGCCCCCTCCTCAGCTGTCCCGGCGCCGGGAGCATCGCTGCTGGTGGTGGCTTCCTCCGGTTCCGCCGCCGGTCGCACGGGTACGTCCTGCGCGCCATCGACCGGGCCGCGCGACGACGGCGGGTCCTTCCGGATCTGGGCGGGACGCGCCTCCCGACGGCGTGTCGGCGTCCAATAGGCGGCCGCGGCGGACCCGTCCCGACTGCTGTCCCGCCCGGCCGGATCCTCGGAGCGGCGTGCGGTCATCAGGGCCCTCCTCCGTCTGCGAACTCCATCTGCGAACTATTCTCCACCGGCTTCTGCATCAGGGATCGGCTTCTGCGTCAGATGCCGACGGACGCCGCGTCCGCGGAGGTGACCTGCTCGACCATGCGACAGGCGTCCTCGAGCTCGGCACCGCGCGCGACCGCGGCCCCGACCAGGAAGGCGGAGATCGGAGCCATGGAACGCTGCACGCCCTCCGCCACCACGCCCGTCATCTCATGGACGCGGTCGACGTCGAGGGCGACGCCGCCGACGTCCAGCTCGTCCGCCACGCGCCGCAGCCAGGGCAGCAGCGTGGTCTCCCAGTCGCTCTGGAGGGTCACCGGGGGCTTGGACGCCATCAGAACTTCACCTTCTCCCAGCCGCGACGCTCCGCCTCGCGGCGGGGGTCCTTGCTGCGGTAGAGGATGTACGGGCGGGTCAGGTAGCCCAGCGGTGCCGCGAACACGTGCACCAGACGCGTGAAGGGCCAGATCGCGAACAGCGTCAGGGCGGACAGGACGTGCAGCTGGAAGAAGATCGGGGCCTGGGACATGAGATCGGTGGTGGGCCGCATCGTCCAGAAGTTGCGGAACCAGATCGAGACGCCCTCGCGGTAGTCGTAGGTGCCGAAGGCGGTGTGCACGACCGTGGCGAGCACGCCGAAGACGATCGTCAGCGCCAGCAGCAGGTACATGAGCTTGTCCCCGGGCGTGGTCGCGCCGAACACGCGCCGGTTGGTGCGTCGGCGGTACAGCAGGATCATCAACCCGCCGACGCAGGCCACGGCCGCCGCCAGCCCGATCGTGATCGCCATCAGGTGGTACACGTGGTCGGAGATCCCCAGGAACCGTGTCCACGACTTGGGGACGGCGAGGCCCGCCACGTGCCCGAGGAAGATCCCGATGATCCCGTAGTGGAACATCGGCGAGCCGATGGACAGCAGCTTGGACTCGTACAGCTGGCTGGACCGCGTCGTCCATCCGAAGCGATCCGCCTTGAAGCGCCACACGTGTCCGAGGACGAACACGGCGAGCACCATGTAGGGGTAGACCACCCACAGCAGCAGCTGGAGCGTCGTCACGTCGTTCATGAGGGTCGTCCTCTCATCAGGTCCACCGGCACCGGACCGGGCGCCGCCGCGTGGGATCCGCAGGAATCCGGTGGGGACGAGGCGGCGGCGGTCCGCGCCGCCTGGTCCGCGGCGTCGCCGTCCAGGCCGTAGCCGTCCAGCCCGACGGTCTCCTCCTCCGGACCCTCCTCCGCGAGCTTCAGCACCGCGGCCCTGTCCTCCGCGTCCAGCGGCGGAAGCGTCGCGCACAGGGCCACGAGCGCCCCGTGCCAGGGCGAGGAGATGTCCGCGAGATGCAGGCGCAGCAGCTCCACCCCGGGACGGTTCGCCCGCAGGATCTTCGCGCCGCGCTCGGCATCATGCCCGGCGGCGAATTCCAGGACCACGGGCAGGTGGTCCGGCAGCTCGTCATCACCGATCTCCAGACCGGCGGTGCGGAAGTCCTGCTTGATGCGCAGCAGCGCCATACCGCGCCGGCGGGTGTCCCCGTGGCTGAAGTACGTCAGGTGCAGGCATCCGCGGCGCCGCGTGTCGAAGGTGTCGACGTAGTCCTCCTGGACGGCGACCGCATCCCGCCCCGTGAGCGCCTCCAGGGTCCCGAGCACGCCGTCGCGCGCCGGCTCCGGGATCGACGCCGCGAGCGATCGGACGGTCCCGAAGCGCTCGATGGTCTCCGGATGGGGGTAGGTCAGCAGCCAGGACACGGCGATCCAGGTCACCCGCAGCTGCTCCGTGGTCATCCCCGAGGCATGCAGCAGACCCAGGGGCCCACGTGCTCGCCGGGGAGCGGACGCCGTCGGCCCCGCACCGGCGTCCCCGCGCCGGGTGAGGAGCCGAGCCAGGGTGCCCATCAGGCCCTCCCCCCGGACGTCTGCGGGAACAGTCCATCGGGCCGACCCTTCCCGTCCCAGTTCAGGAGGTTGATGCGCACGCCCTCGGGACGGTCCACCGGGCCGTTCTCCTGACGCTTGGTGGCGTAGCCGGGACCCGACATCCCCATCGACTCCTCCGGCAGGGACATGTTCATGCCGGGGCCGCCGGGAGCGTCCAGCGGGCACTCGGTGCCGGTCGCCTCGAGGTCGTGGGCCGATTCGTGATGCCCCACGGGGATCACGTAGCGCTCGTCGTACTTCGCGATCGCCAGCAGGCGGTACATCTCCTGCATCGTCTCGCCGTCCATGCCGACGGCGTTGGCGATCCCTTCCTTAGGCTCCCGCTCGAGGTTGATGTCGCGCATGTAGGAGCGCATGGCCGCCATCCGGTAGAGGACCCGCTCGACCGTGGGGACGTCCCCCGCGGTGAACAGGTTCGCGAGATACTCCACCGGGATGCGCAGGGCGTCGATGGCGGCGAACAGGCTGTCGGCGTCCTCCGCGTCGTAGCCGGTGTCGCGCACCACGTCCACCACCGGCGACAGCGGCGGGATGTACCAGACCATCGGCATGGTGCGGTACTCCGGGTGCAGCGGCAGGGCCACCTCGTAGTCCTTGATCAGCCGGTATGTCGGGGACTTCTGGGCGGCCATGATCCAGTCGTGCGGGATCCCGCCCTCCTCGGCGCCCCGGATCACCTCGGGATCGTGGGGGTCGAGGATGATGTCGCGCTGGGCGACGTAGAGGTCCTTCTCGTCGGTCGTCGACGCCGCCTCCGTGACGCGGTCGGCGTCGTACAGGACCAGTCCGATGTAGCGCAGGCGTCCCACGCAGGTCTCGGCGCAGACGGTCGGCTCCCCCTGCTCGATGCGGGGGTAGCAGAAGGTGCACTTCTCGGCCTTGCCGGTGCGGTGGTTGAAGTAGATCTTCTTGTACGGGCAGCCGGTGACGCACATGCGCCAGCCGCGGCAGGTGTCCTGGTCCACCAGGACGATGCCGTCCTCCTCCCGCTTGTAGATCGCGCCGGAGGGGCAGGAGGCGACGCAGGTGGGGTTCAGGCAGTGCTCGCAGATGCGCGGCAGGTAGAACATGAAGGTCTCGTCGAACTCGAACTGCACCTTCTCCTCGATGCCCTTGAGCATCGGGTCCTTATCCTTGTGCAGGTAGGTGCCGCCGAGGTCGTCGTCCCAGTTCCCGGACCACTGGATATCGGTGCGCTCCCCAGTAATCAGCGACTTCGGGGGCGCGGTCGGGATCGTGTCCTGCTGGGCCGGCGCATGCAGCAGGTTGTCGTACTCGTAGGTCCACGGCTCGTAGTAGTCCTCGATGCCGGGAAGCCTCGGATTGGAGAACAGCTGCAGCAGCTTGGTGATGCGCCCGCCGGCCTTCAGCTTGAGCCGTCCGTTCCTGCCGAGCTCCCACCCACCCTTCCACTTCTCCTGGTCCTCGTACCCGCGGGGGTACCCCTGGCCGGGCCGGGTCTCGACGTTGTTGAACCACATGTACTCGGTCCCGGAACGGTTGGTCCAGGCCTGCTTGCAGGTCACCGAGCAGGTGTGGCAGCCGATGCACTTGTCGAGGTTCATCACCATCGACATCTGTGCCATGACTCTCATCGCGGCTCTCCTTCGCTCTGTGTTCGTCGGGCTGGGCTCAGTACTCGACGGGCGCGGTGCGCTTGCGGATCATCGTGACTTCGTCGCGCTGGTTCCCGGTCGGGCCGTAGTAGTTGAAGGCGAAGGACAGCTGCGCGTATCCGCCGATCAGGTGCGAGGGCTTGATCATGATCCTCGTCAGCGAATTGGTGATCCCGCCGCGCTTGCCGTCGCGCTCCGTCCGCGGCACGTTGACGGTGCGCTCCTGCCCGTGGTGCATGAACGCCGTGCCCTTCGGCATCCGGTGGCTGACCACCGCGCGGGCGGAGACGACGCCGTTGCGGTTGACGGCCTCGACCCAGTCGTTGTCGGTGATCCCGACGGCCTCGGCGTCCTCGACGCTCATCCAGATGTTCTGCCCGCCCCGGGACAGGTTCATCATGAAGAAGTTTTCCTGGTACATCGAATGGATCGCCCACTTGTTGTGGGGCGTCAGGTAGCGCACGGAGATCGAGGTGCCGTCGGTGGCGCCCGGGGCCTGCTCGCCGAACAGGGCCGTCATGTCCAGCGGCGGGCGGAAGACCGGCAGGGCCTCTCCCATCTCCAGCATCCAGTCGTGGTCGAGGTAGAAGTGCTGTCGCCCCGTGAGGGTGTGCCAGGGCTTCTTGCGCTCGACGTTGATGGTGAAGGGGCTGTAGCGCCTCCCTCCGCTCTCGGAGCCCGACCATTCGGGGCTCGTGATCACGGGGACCGGGGCCGCCTTGGTGTCGGCGAAGCGCACGTTCTTGCCCTCGTGCTCGGCCGCGAGATCGTGCATGCGCACACCGGTGCGTTTCTCGAGGGTCCTGAAGCCCTGCGTGGCCATGCGGCCGTTCGTGGTGCCGGACAGGCTCAGGATGAACTCGCAGGCCTGCAGGTCCGTCTCCAATCGGGGCCGGCCCGCCGCGGGCCCCGTGCGGTGGACTCCGTTGATCTCGCCCAGCTCGGCGACGAACTCGGTGACGTCGTAGGTGAGTCCCTTGGTGGTCATGCCCTGGGACTCCAGCAGCGGGCCGGCCGAGGAGTACTTGGCATGGATCTGGGTGTAGTCGCGCTCGACCTCCACCAGGTCGGGCATCGTCAGGCCCGGGACGGCCTCGCACTCGCCCTTCTTCCAGTCCCGCACCTGTCCGTGCGGGGTCGCCATCGCGCTCGGCGAGTCGTGCTGCAGCGCCAGCGCGACAACATCCTTCCGGGTGCCCAGGTGAGTCTCGGCGAGCTCGCTGAAGCGCTCGGCGATCGCCGACCAGGCCTCCCAGTCGGTGCGGGACTCCCACGGGTTGGAGATGGCCGGGTTGAAGGAGTGGATGAAGGGGTGCATGTCGGTGGTGGACAGATCGTGCTTCTCGTACCACGTCGAGGCCGGCAGCACCACGTCGGAGTGCAGCGTGTGGCTGGTCATCCGGAAGTCGAGGGTGAGCAGCAGGTCCACCTTGCCGATCGGCGCCTCGTCCCGCCAGCGCACGTCCCGCGGCCGGAACTGCTCCGGGGTCTCCTCCTCCGTAGCGGAGGAGTCCACACCGAGCAGGTGGCGGAAGAAGTACTGGTCCCCCTTGGCGGAGGAGCCCAGGGTGTTGGCCCTCCAGATGGACCAGATCCGCGGGAAGTTCTCCGGGGCGTCCGGGTCCTCGGCCGCGAAGGTGACGGTGCCGTCCTGGAGGGCGTCCACCAGCCACGGCACGGTCTCCCGTCCTGCTTCCGCAGCACGGTCGGCGACGTCCAGGGAGCTGATGTCGAACTGCGGGAAGAAAGGCTGCCAGCCCAGCCGCTGCGACAGCGCGATGGCGTCCGCGGTGGTCATGCCCGCGAAGGAACCGGCCCCGGTGGTCGCGGCGAGGGTGTCCGCCCCGAAGCGGTCGTACCGCCACTGGTCGGCGTGCATGTACCAGTAGGTGGTCTGGCACATCTGCCGCGGCGGGCGCGACCAGTCCAGGGCGTTGGCCAGGTGGGACCAGCCGGTGATGGGGCGCACCTTCTCCTGGCCGACGTAGTGGGCCCAGCCCCCGCCGCCCACCCCCTGGGTGCCGCAGAGATTGGTGAGCGTGAGGAAGGAGCGGTAGATGGTGTCGGAATGGAACCAGTGGTTGGTGCCGGCGCCCATGATGATCATCGACCGGCCCTTGGAGTCGACCGCGTTCTGGGCGAACTCGCGGGCGATGCGCGCCGCGGCCTGGCCGGGCACCCCGGTGATGGTCTCCTGCCAGGCCGGGGTGTACAGGGCGTCGACATCGTCGAGGCCGCTGGCCCAGCTGCCGGGCAGACCCTCCCGCCCTACTCCGTACTCGGCCAGCAGCAGATCGAACACGGTAGTGACGACACGGCCGTCGATCGTTCGCACGGGCACCCCGCGCGACACGTCGCCGCGGCCGCCCTGCCCGGCGGTGTCGAAGCGCGGCAGCAGCACCTCGGCGACGCCCTCGTGATGGCCCAGCAGGCTCAGAGCGGGGTCGAGGTCGCCGAGCTCGAGGTTCCAGCGGCCCTCGCCGTCGGCGGAGAAGCGATGCCCGAGGGTGCCGTTCGGGGCGGCGATCTCGCCGGTGGCCGCGTCCAGCAGCATCGGCTTGAAGTCCGCGTGCTCGGTGGCCGCCTCGGCGGTGCGGTGCTCCCCCGCCTCGCTGGCGACCAGGAACTTGCCCGGAACCAGGGAACCGTCTCCGCGCCGCTCCAGCTGGACCAGGAAGGGCAGGTCGGTGTACTGCTTCGAGTAGGCGTCGAAGTAGGGCTCGCGGCGATCGACGTAGAACTCGCGCAGGATCGTGTGGCCCATCGCCATCGCCAGCGCGGCGTCCGTGCCGGGGTGCGGGGCGAGCCATTCGTCGGCGAACTTGACGTTCTCCGCGTAGTCCGGTGCCACCGCGATCACCTTCTGCCCGCGGTAGCGGGCCTCGGTCATCCAGTGCGCATCGGGGGTGCGGGTCAGGGGGACGTTCGATCCCCACATCATGAGGTAGGAGGCGTTCCACCAGTCCCCGGACTCCGGGACGTCGGTCTGGTCGCCGAAGACCTGCGGGGAGGCGGGCGGCAGATCGGCGTACCAGTCGTAGAAGGAGAGCATCGGGCTGCCGATGAGCTGGTGGAAACGGGCTCCGGAGGAGAACGAGACCTGGCTCATCGCCGGGATCGGGGAGAACCCGGTGGCGCGGTCCGGGCCGTGCTCGGCGACGGTGTGGACGTACGCGGCGGAGATCAGATCGACCGCCTCGTCCCAGGAGGCGCGCACGAGGCCGCCCTTGCCGCGCGCCCGCTTGTAGCGCATGGCCTTCTCGGGATCGGAGACGATCGCCTTCCACGCCTCGACGGGATCGTGACCGGGGGCCTTCGCCTTCTCCTCACGGAACAGCCGCAGCAGCTCCGAGCGCACGTAGGGGTAGCGCACCCGGGTCGGCGAGTAGGTGTACCAGGAGAACGAGGCGCCGCGGGGGCAGCCGCGCGGCTCGTACTCGGGCTTGTCCGGTCCGGCCGTGGGGTAGTCCGTCTCCTGCGATTCCCAGGTGATCACGCCGTCCTTCACGTAGACCTTCCAGGAGCAGGACCCGGTGCAGTTCACGCCGTGGGTGGAGCGCACCACCTTGTCGTGGCTCCAGCGCTCGCGGTAGAACGAGTCGCCGCTGCGCCCGCCGACCCGATGGATCTCGCGGTTGTCCTCGGTGATCTTCTGCGAGCGGGTGAACATCTTCCGGGTGCCGATGAGGGCGTCGAACAGCGGGGAGTCGATGCCGGGTGCTGTCTGCTGCTGGTCCTTCCGCTGCTGGTCCTTCCGCGCGGTACGGCGGGCATCGGGATCGTGGACTGTCATGGGAGATCTCCTGGGCCGGAACGGGGGATGCGAGAGGTGGATGCGGGTGGTGGCCGCCGCTACCCGGAGCCGGGAGCGCTGGGGGCGCTGGGAGCGGACGCCCGGGCGCCCCGCGCGACGGCGATGGTCACGGCCACGGCGCCGAGGGTCGCCATCAGCAGCAGGACGATGCCGAGGGAGTAGCTGCCGGTGTCGGCTTGGATGGCCGCCATGACCAGCGGCGGAACGAATCCGCCCAGTCCTCCGGCCGCACCGACGAAGCCCGTGACCGAGCCGACGATCGAGGGATCGCTGCTCTGGGAGACGAGGGCGAACACGGCCCCGGAACCCAGCCCCAGGCCTGCCGCCATCACGATGAAGTCGATCGTGCCCAGTGGCATCAGCGCAGGTTGGAAGGCGAGGGCGAAGGCGGCCAGGGACACCGCGCTGTAGGAGACCAGCAGGGTTCTGGCGGCTCCGAAGCGGTCCGAGAGGATGCCGCCGAACGGGCGGGCGATGACCGCGACGATCACGAAGCCGGCCATCCGGAAGGAGGCATCGGTGGCTACGAGGCCGTACCAGTTCTGCAGCATGGTGGGCAGGAAGACGGAGAAGGCGACGTACCCGCCGAAGGACAGCGCGTACAGGTAGCACGCCTGCCAGGTGACGGTGAGCTTCATGACCACGGCCGTCTGGGCGAGGATGCTCTTGCGCGAGGGCTTCCAGGAGGGGGCGTTGCGCATCAGCAACCGGCCCACCACGGCGTACGCGATCAGGGCCGCGGCGGTGATCACGAAGGGCGTGCTGTCGCCGAAAGTGTCAAGGAGCGGGACGGTGGTGAAGGCGCTGATCGCGGTACCGCCCATGCCTGCGCCGTACAGACCCGTGGCCATGCCGCGCTTGGCGGGCGGGAACCAGGAGTTCACGTACGGCACCCCGATCGCGAACGTCGTCCCGGCAATTCCGAGGAAGAATCCGCCGATCAACAGCGAGGGGTACGTATATTGTGCGAGGAATCCCAGGTACAGCACAGGAACGACGGTGATCAGCGAGACCAGGGGGAACATCGCGTGGCCCCCGAAGCGGTCGGTCAGCGCCCCCAGGGCGATGCGGCCCAGGGATCCGACCAGCACGGGGATCGCCACGATCAGCGACGCGTCCGCCGTCAGACCGCGCTCGACGTAGACCGGCCCCAGTGGACTGAGCAGCGCCCACGCCCAGAAGTTGACGACGAATCCGAGCGTGACCAGGGCCAGCGCACGCCAGGCACCGGGGGGCACGGCCGCAGGGTCATCGGGAACGTCGGCGGAGTCGGTGATCGGGGGCGGTGCGGACGAAGGCATCGGCGGTTCTC
The DNA here is from genome assembly GCF_017876515.1 of Brachybacterium fresconis. Lineage (NCBI taxonomy): Bacteria > Bacillati > Actinomycetota > Actinomycetes > Micrococcales > Dermabacteraceae > Brachybacterium > Brachybacterium fresconis. The sequence continues at coordinate 930,270 of NZ_JAGIOC010000001.1, forward strand.
CACGCTCAAGGACGAGGGCGGGGGCCCGGGGCATCCTGACGCCGCGCGACTCGAGGATCGGCTGGAGCCAGCTTCCAGGACCCGTGGCCCCAGACTAGAGGACTTCGGTCCCGAAATACACCGCTTTCGGCGCGCATTTCGTCCGCCCCCTGATCGCCGGGACCCAGGTCCTTCGGAATTCCACAGGAAACCGAATTACGAAACATCGACGGGTCGTAATTCGCGCAGCCGCCGACCGAACGCCGGCGCTCGGCACCCGGCGCCCGGCGCCCGACAGTTGGCAGCTGGCAGCTGGCAGCTGGCAGCTGGCAGCTGGCAGCGACGGCGGCGCACGCAGGCGCAGTTGACAGGCTCCGGTCCGTCAGGTCTAGTGGGCGGGCGACCTCCTGCTGTGATGCGTTTCACGCGGGAGGCCCCGCGGCATGACGGCGACGACATGTCGGCGACGACGATCGAGCGCATGCCGGCCGGATGTGGTCCGGACCGTGCGGAGAGCGAGAACGCAGTGTCCCTGACTCGACGAGGTTTCGTCGGCGCCACTCTGGGGGCGGCAGCGCTCCTGACGGCGCGCCCGGCGATGGCAGAGCCCACCGGCAGCGGTGAGCTGGTGGTCCACTACTACTCCCCCACCTGGAAGTACGACGACGCGGTGCGGGCGGTCGCGCTCACGGGCGAGGGCGGCGCCCGGACCGGGGTGGAGCGCGACGAGTTCGGGATGACGTACACGTTCTCGTTCTCCGACACCCCGCCGCAGGGTCACCTGGGCTTCACGGTGCGCACCGACGCAGTGTTCCCCGACGACCTCCGCTACGTGCAGGCCGCCGGAGGACGCGCCGAGGTGTGGGTGATCGACGCCGATCCGCATGTCTACTCCGCACCGCGGACGATCGCGGCTCGCGACGTCACCACGCGCCAGGACACTCCGTACGTGGCGGTGGAGGACCTCGCCGAGCTCCTCGACCTGACCTATGAGTACGGCACCAACGGCTACGAGTTCGACGGCGCCGGGGCCGGCACGCTCGAGATCCTCACCATCCATCGCGGCCGGGACCACTACGAGATCGCCGTGGATCGGGACCGGATCGGATCGAACGTCACCGGCAACATGCTGCGCGCGTACACCGATCTCGTCTTCGACGACGTCGACGGCCACCGCTCCGGCGATACGTACCGCCTCTCGTTCGGCGCCCTCGAGCGCCTGTTCCAGGTGCGCACCCTCAGCCTCGGGACGGAGCATCTCCTGCTCATACCGGTCGACGTCGCGCATGACGTCCTGCGCAGCGCCGCACCGAGCGCGGTGGGCTTCGACGAGGACCGGCTCGCCGAGCTGGACTCCTTCATCGAAGGGCAGGTGGAGGACGGCAGCCCTGCCGTCGCCCTGATCGTGGCCCGGAGCGGCAAGGTGATCAAGGAGGATGCCTACGGGTACGCCCTGCGATACTCCACCCACGACTCCGGCGGCGAGACGCTGCCCGCCGAGCTGCTGCCCGAGGACCGGTGGGAGCCGGCGACCACGGACACGCTTTTCGACCTCGCCTCCAACACCAAGATGTATGCGACGAACTATGCGCTGCAGCGCCTGGTGAGCCAGGGACGACTCGATCTGGACAGCCCCGTGGCGAGCCTGCCCGGGTGGGAGGCCTTCCGCGACGAGTCCACCGAGTACACGGGCGACTGGACCGTCGGCGGCGAGGGCGGGATCGAGCAGGCCCATACCGGCAAGGACACGATCACGATCCGGGACCTCCTGCACCACCGCGGAGGACTGATCCCTGACCCGCAGTACCAGAACCTGCTGGTGGCGGGCGAGCTGTGGTATCAGACCACCGATGCCGGGGACCGCAGCGGCATCATCGACGCGATCTGCCGGACCCCGCTGATGTACGCACCGCGCACGAGGTTCGCCTACAGCGACGTGGACTTCATGATCCTCGGGCTGATCGTGGAGCAGGTGACGGGCCGGCGCCTGGACGAGTACCTGGCCGAGGAGTTCTACGAGCCGCTCGGGCTGACGGGGACCTGCTACCGGCCTCTGGACAGCGGCGTGGACCCGCACGACGTTGCCGCGACGGAGCTCAACGGCAACACGCGCGACGGGAACGTCTCCTTCGGGACCCACCCCGACGGCAGCGAGGTCCGCATCCGCGACCACACCCTGCGCGGTGAGGTCCATGACGAGAAGGCCTTCTACGCCATGGCCGGCGTCGCGGGCCATGCCGGCCTGTTCTCCACCACGTCGGACATGGCCGTGCTGACGCAGCTGATGCTCAACGACGGGATCCACGCCGGTCGTCAGTACTTCACCGGCGATGTCATCGACGAGTTCACGACGCCGTTCGCCCCGGATCCCGCCGACGCCGACACCTCCACGATCGGGCTCGGATGGCGGGTGCACTCCCGAAGCGCCGCCGCCTACTACTACTTCAACTGGGGCCCCAGCCGCAGCACTGTCGGGCACCAGGGGTGGACCGGCACGCTCACCGTCATCGATCCCCTGCACGACATGACGATCACGATCCTCACGAACATGCGCCACTCCCCCGTGATCGATCCGCCGAACGGCTTCGCCGGCGCCGAGTACGCGGTCTCGGACCTGGTCCCGATCACCGCGCGCGTCTACCGCGCCCTGTCCACCACGACCACGCGGACGCCGACCCTCGCCGGCCTCGAGGCGGCGCTGGAGGACCACATCGCCGCGGGTGAGGTGGCCGGTCCGATCGCCCACCAGCTGCAGGACGCCGTCTCCCGCGCGAAGGACCATCTGACCGCGGGGCGCACGCGACCGGCCGTCGCAGCCCTGCAGCAGGTGCTGCAGCATCTCGAGGACCCGAAGAATCCCGACACCCTGACCGACACCGCGAGGGAGGACCTGCACCGCCGGACGGAGGAGATCCTCGCCGCGATCGGCTGAGGGACGGTCCGCTCCGGTCCGCGGCAGGTCGATCCGCGGTGGGCCGGACCCCGCGGTGGGTCACTCCGCGGCGTCGAGCTCGAGGTCGACCATCAGCTCGGCGGCGATCCGCTCGAGCGCGTCGCGGACCCCGTCCGCCTCGACGCCACCGGGCAGTCGCACCTCGGCCTCCGCCTCGAACAGCATGCCGCCGCCCTCGGGGGCCTCCCGGGCCCAGCTGCGCAGGGCATCGATGGTGGCTCCCTGGGAGGTGAGGGCCGAGGTGACCTCGCGGACCATGCCCGTGCGGTCCTGGCCCAGCAGGCGCAGCCGGAAGGGGACGCCCTCGACCGCGTGGGCCGCTCCGGAGCCGTCGGCGCCCGCGGCGCTCGCCTCCACGTCCAGACCCACCTCGTCGGCCAGGGCGGGCAGAGCGGCGAGGAAGGCCTCGACCTCGCCGTCGGGCAGCTCGACCTGGACGATGCCGGCGAACTTCCCGGCCAGCAGGGCGAGCTGGCTGTCGACCCAGTTGCCTCCGTGCTCGTCGACGGCGGCGGCGAGGGCGGCGACGAGGCCGGGGCGGTCGTCTCCGATGGCGGTGAGCACGTAGGTCGTCATGGGCCCAGGCTAGCGCCTCGCCGTGCGGGGGAGGTCCGGGAGGAGATCAGACGCCGGATTTGTACAGCCCGTAAGCGTAGGCGTCGAAGATCGCCTCCCAGGAGGCCTCGATGACATTCGGTCCCACGCCCACGGTCTGGAACTCGAGGCCGCGGCCCGACGTGCGCACGAGGACCCGAGTGGTGGCGTCGGTGCCGTGCTGCGCGTCCAGGATGCGCACCTTGAAATCCTGCAGCTCGAACTCGTCGACCATCGGGAACGTGTCGCGCAGCGCCGCCCGCAGCGCGAGGTCCAGGGCGTTGACGGGGCCGTTCCCCTCGGCGATGGCCACCTTCCGCTCCTGCTCGCCGTGGGCGCCGCCGACCAGCTTCACGGTCGCCTCGGTCTCCAGCGTGCCGTCACGGCCCTGCTGGGAGGTGGCGCGCCAGGACTCCACCTCGACGTAGCGGGGCACCTCGCCGAGCTGGTCCAGCAGGAGCAGCTCGAAGGAGGCGTCGGCCGCCTCGTAGGAGTAGCCCACCGCCTCGCGCTGCTTGACCGTGGTGGCCAGGCGGGTGAGCAGGTCGGGATCACCAGCGAGGTCGAAGCCGAGCTCGCGCCCCTTGAGCTCGATGGAGGCGCGGCCGGCCATGTCCGAGATGATCATGCGCATGTCGTTGCCGATGGCGCGCGGATCGATGTGCTGGTACAGGTCCGGGTCCACGCGGATCGCACTGGCGTGCAGCCCGGCCTTGTGGGCGAAGGCGCTCGCCCCGACGTACGGGGCGCGCGGGGTCACCGGCATGTTCACGATCTCCCCGATCGCGTGCGCGATGCGGGTGGTCTCCGCGAAGGTCTCCGGCGGCACCAGGTCCAGGTCCATCTTCAGCTGCAGGTCCGCGAGCAGCGTGAGCAGGTCGGCGTTGCCGGTGCGCTCCCCGTAGCCGTTCACGCAGCCCTGGATGTGGGTGATCCCGGCGCGCACCGCCGTCAGCGCGTTGGCGACCGCGCAGCCGGAGTCATTGTGGGTGTGGACCCCCAGCCGCGCGTCGGCGTGGCCGGCGGCGGTCAGCCGGGCCCGCAGGTCCTCGACGATCTCGGTGATCTGGTGCGGGAGCATCCCGCCGTTGGTGTCGCATAGGACGACGACCTCGGCTCCGGCGTCGTAGGCGGCGGCCACGACGGAGGCTGTGTAGTCGGGGTCATGGCCGAACCCGTCGAAGAAGTGCTCGACGTCCACGAACACCTCCCGGCCCTGCCCGACCAGGTGCGCCACGGTCTCGGCGACCATGGCGAGGTTCTCCTCACCCGTGGTGCGCAGCGCGCCGTGGACATGGCGGAGGTCCGATTTGGCGACCAGGGTGATGGTCGGAGCCCCGGAGGCCAGCAGCGCGGCCACCTGGGCGTCCTCGGCGACGGGGACCCCGGCCTTGCGCGTGGCGCCGAAGGCGGCCAGACGTGCCGTGCTCAGCTCGAGCTCTGCGGCCGCGCGGTCGAAGAACTCGGTGTCCCGGGGGACGGCGCCGGGCCATCCGCCCTCGATGTAGGTCACGCCCAGCTCGTCCAGGAGACGGGCGACGGCGAGCTTGTCGGCGACCGAGAGGGTCAGGCCCTCCTGCTGGGAGCCGTCCCGCAGGGTCGTGTCGTAGACGTGGAAGGCGGGGATGGGAGCGCTGTGCTGCATCATGGACATCGCGCCCTCAGACCAGTCGGGTCAGCCAGCCGTGACGGTCCGGGATCCGGCCGTACTGGATGTCGGTGAGCTCCTGGCGCAGTGCCAGGGTGACCTCGCCGGAGCCGCCGTCGCCCACGGTCCAGGAGCCGCCGTGGGCGCGGAACTCGCCGATGGGGTTGATGACCGCCGCGGTGCCGCAGGCGAACATCTCCGTGATCTCCCCCGAGCCGAGCTGGGCGAGGACCTCGCTCACGTCCAGCTTCTGCTCGATCGGCTCCAGGCCGCGGTCAGCGGCCAGGCGCAGGATCGACTCGCGGGTGACACCCTCGAGGATCGATCCGGTCAGCGTCGGAGTCAGCAGGCGCCCATCGGCGGTGACCGCGAAGACGTTCATCCCCGAGAGCTCGTCGATGCTGGTGTGGGTCTCGGAGTCCAGGAAGAGGATCTCGTCGGCGCCCTGCTCGGCGGCCTCCCGCTTGCCCAGCAGGGAGGAGGCGTAGTTGCCGCCGCACTTGGCGGCCCCGGTGCCCCCGGCACCGGCGCGGGCGTACTCATCGGAGATCCACACGACCAGCGGCTGGACGCCGCGGGGGAAGTACGGCCCCGCCGGGGAGGCGATGACGTAGTACTCCACGGCGTGCGCGGCCCGCACCCCCAGGAACTCCTCGGAGGCGAACATGAACGGTCGCAGGTACAGCGACTCCTCGCTGGTCGCCTCGGGCACCCAGGGCTCGTCGGCCGCGGTGACGGCCCGCAGCGAAGCCAGGAAGGCCTCGCTCGGCAGCTCCGGGAGCGCGAGGCGACGGGCGGAGCGCTGAAGACGTTCGGCGTTGCGCTCGGGGCGGAAGGTCCACACCGAGCCGTCGGCGTGGCGGAACGCCTTGAGCCCCTCGAAGATCTCCTGGCCGTAGTGCAGCACCGCGGCGGCCGGGGACAGCGACAACGGGCCGAAGGGGATCACCTCTCCCCCGTCCCAGCCGCTGCCCTCGCGCCAGCTCGCGTGGGCCATGAAGTCGGTGTAGTACTGACCGAACCCGGGGTCGGCAAGGATCCGGGCGCGCTCGTCCTCGCCGATGCGACGAGTCCGGTCGGTCTGGGTGAAGTCGAGCGCGCTCATGGGGTCTCTCCTCGGGACTGGGGTGGTCAGGTCAGTGTGTCAGCGGCCGGCGATCGCGGCCACCAGGGCGTCGCCGATCCCGGTGGTGCCGCGTGCGGCCACGGCGTCGGGGCCGGTGCGGGCGGCGAGGTCCGATTCGACGGCGGCGCGCACCGCGGCGGCGGGCTCGACGTGGCCGAGATGGTCCAGCAGCAGGGCGACCGAGAGCACCGTGGCGGTGGGGTCGGCCAGGTCCTTCCCGGCGATGTCCGGGGCCGAGCCGTGGACGGGCTCGAACATCGAGGGGTAGGCGCCCGAGGGATTGAGGTTGCCGCTCGCGGCGAGCCCGATGCCGCCGCCGACGGCCGCCGCGAGATCGGTGACGATGTCGCCGAAGAGGTTGTCCGTGACGATGACGTCGAAGCGGCCCGGATCGGTGGCGAGGTAGATCATCGCGGCATCGACGTGCGCGTAGTCCACCGCGACCTCGGGGTGCTCGGCGCCGACCTCCTCGACGATCCGGCGCCACAGGTGACCGGCGTGGACGAGCACGTTGTGCTTGTGGACCAGGGTCAGCTTCTTGCGGCGCTGCTCGGCCTGCTCGAAGGCGTAGCGGACCACGCGCTCCACGCCGACGGCGGTGTTCAGGGAGACCTCGGTGGCGACCTCCAGCGCGGTGCCGGTGCGCATCGAGCCGCCGTTGCCGACGTACGGGCCCTCGGTGCCTTCACGGACCACCAGGAAGTCCATGTCCCCGGGGTCGACGAGCGGGGAGGGCACGCCCGGCAGCAGCTTGGTGGGGCGCAGGTTCACGTAGTGGTCGAAGCCGAAGCGGAGCTTCAGCAGCAGGCCCCGCTCGAGCACGCCCGAGGGGACGTCGGGGTCGCCCACGGCGCCCAGCAGGATCGCGTCGTGCTCTGCCAGCGCCGCCATGTCCTCGTCGGTGAGGGTCTCGCCGGTGCGGTGCCAGCGGCCGGCGCCGAGGTCGAACTCGGTGGTCGCGACGCTCACGCCGACGGGCTCCAGCGCGGCGCGCAGAGCGCGGACGCCCTGCGGGACGACCTCCTTCCCGATGCCGTCGCCAGCGATGACGGCGAGCTTGAGCACGGGCGGGACGGGGCTGTCGATATCACTCATGGGAACTCCGGTTCTGGGGTCTTCGCAGGCAGCGGGTCAGTAGACGAGGTCGACGGCGTGGATGGCGTGGGCGCCGATGCGCTCGCCGATCCGCTCGGCCAGGTCGCGGTCGACGGACTCGTCGAGGTCGAGGACCACGAGGGCCTCGGCTCCGCGGACGTTGCCCTTGCGCGAGACCTGCATGCCGGCGATGTTCACGCCGGCCTCCCCCAGCCCGGCGCCGTACTGGCCGATCAGGCCGGGGCCGTCGTCGTAGCGGATCAGCAGCATGTGGTCGCTCAGGGGCACGTCCAGGGCATGGCCGGCGACCTCGGTGAGCTTGTGCTCCTGGTCGACGCCGCTGAGGGTGCCGGAGACGGAGACGACCTCGCCGCCGCGCAGGGTGCCGCGCAGGGTGATGACGTTGCGGAAGCGCTCGGAGGTCTCATCGGTCACCAGCTGGACGGTGATGCCGCGCTCCTCGGCGATGACGGGAGCGTTGACGTAGCTGACCTGCTCGGTCACCACGGAGCGGAAGGCGCCGCGCAGCGCGGAGAGCTTCAGCGCCGTCACGTCGCGGGAGGCGATCTCTCCGTGCACCTCGATGTCGAGCAGCTCGGGCGATTCCCCGGCGATCGTGGTGAAGAGCTGGCCCAGCCGGTCGGCGAGGGCCACGCCGGGACGGACCTCGTCGTCGATGGCACCGCCGGCGACGTTCACGGCGTCGGGGACGAGCTCGCCGGCCAGCGCCAGGCGCACGGATTTCGCGACGGCGACTCCGGCCTTCTCCTGGGCCTCGGCCGTGGAGGCGCCCAGGTGCGGGGTGAGGGTGATGTTCTCGAGCTCGAGCAGGCGCTGCGCGCTCGCGGAGGTGGAGGGCGGCTCGGAGGTGTACACGTCCAGCCCGGCACCGGCGATGCGTCCGGTGGACAGCGCCTCGTACAGCGCGTCCTCGTCGATCAGCCCGCCGCGGGCCGCGTTGACGATGTGCAGGGAGGGCTTGGCGAGCGCGAACTGCTCGGCACCGATCAGGCCGGTGGTCTCGGGAGTCTTGGGCATGTGGACCGTGACCACGTCGGCCTCGGCCATGAGCTCGTCGAGCTCCACCACGCGGGCGCCGAGCTCGGCGGCCCGGGTGGGACTGACATAGGGGTCGTAGGCGAGCAGCTGCACGCCGAAGGGTGCCAGGCGCTCGGCGACCAGCTGGCCGATGCGACCGAAGCCCACCACGCCGACGGTCTTGCCCAGCAGCTCGACGCCGGCGAGCTGCTTGCGCTCCCACTTCCCGGCCTTCACGGAGGCGTCGGCGCGGCCGAGGTTGCGCAGCGAGGTCAGGATCAGGGCGACCGCGAGCTCGGCGGCGGAGGTGATGTTGGAGGTGGGGGCGTTGATGACCATGGCCCCGGCGGCGGTGGCGGCCGAGACGTCGACGTTGTCCAGTCCGACGCCGGCACGGGCGACGACCTTCAACTGCTTCGCGGCGGCGAACACCTCGGCGTCGACCTGGGTCGCGGAGCGGACCAGCAGGGCGTCGGCCCCGGAGACGGCGGTCAGGAGGGCGGCACGGTCGGTGCCGTCGACATGGCGGACGTCGGCATCGTCGCCGAAGACCTCGATGGTGGCGGGCGAGAGTTCTTCGGCGAGCAGCACGACGGGTCGCGTCATGGGATGTACCTCCGGGTCGGGTGGTGACTGTCGGGCGTGCCGTCGCCCGGACCGAGGAGAGCCTACGCCGCTGTCCGCCATGCGGTCACACAGGCCAGGATCCGAGACGGCCCGCCCCCGTCAGCCCCGATCCTCCTCCGACGCCCTCCTCGCCGAGGCCTTGGCCGCCTCTTTCGCCCGCATCCTCGCGCGATCGCGGTCCGCCCGCACCCGACCCTCCCGCTTCTCCAGCTCCCGCGCCCGACGCTGGGTGACCTTGCGCAGCGCGGTCACCGCGGCGAGCTCGGCCTCCGCGGCGGCGAGCTCCCCCTCGGGGCTCCGCGCCGGGTCGGACGGCGCGAGCTCGTGCTCCCCCGCCACAGAGCCGGCCTCGAACGTCCTCTCGATGCCCGGCATCAGCAGCGAGAGGGCGACACCGATGTCCTCGTCCTCCGCACCCCCCTCGCCCTCCGGCTCTTCACCCCCGAAGTACGCGCCGGATTCGATGACGGCCTGGGCGTCGGGGAACCGGCCGTCGACGACGATCTCCTGCAGCAGGCCACGGGTCGCCAGGACCACGTCCTCCTCCGGGCCGTCCATCTCCCGCCCCAGCGAGGCGAACCCGCGGGCGTTGACGGCCAGCAGCATCAGCACGGCCAGCTTGTCGTCGTCGGTGGCCGGCAGCGAGCGCATCGCCCGCATTCCGGCGTCGACGGCACGGACCTGCCCCGGCATGAGCATGGTCTCGTGCGACAGCGGGATGTCCAGGGACCACGGGTGGCTGCGGTAGATCCCGACCACGATCCGCATCCACTGCTCGAGGCCCGCCCGCCAGTCCTCGTCGTCGATCGCCCACGTCCCACCCCCGGTGACCCCGTCGAGCATGAGCCGCTGGAGGTCGTCCTTCGAGGAGACGTAGCGATACAGCGCCATCGTCGTGAAGTCGAACGCCCGGGCGACGCGCTGCATGGTCACCGCGGCCAGACCCTCGGCATCGGCGATCTCGATGGCGGCCTCGACGATGCGCTCATGGCTCAGCTCGCGTCGGGGGCCACGCTGCGGCGCCGCCACGAGACCCCAGGCCATCGCCACCAATCGCGAGGCCCCCTCATGATCCTGCCCGGCCATCCTCATTCCTCCTGCTCCTGGCGAGACCCCTGACGCTTCAGCGTACGTCACACACAGTTCCTCCGCCCACCTCTTGTGCGCCCACTGCGTGCGCTACATACTGTTTATCGCGCATACAGCATGTGACACACACAGATTGGAGCGGCCATGGGTGTCCCCCTCGAGATCTCCGGGATCACGAAGTCCTATCGCGATCCCGTCCTGGACCATCTGGACCTCACCCTCGACGGCGGCGTGTTCGCCCTGCTCGGCCCGAACGGCGCCGGCAAGACCACCCTCGTCTCGATCCTCACCACCCTCGTACGTCCGGACTCCGGCAGCGCACGCATCGCGGGCGTGGACGTGGTCCGCGCTCCGCGCGAAGCCCGACGCCTCATCGCCGCGACCGGGCAGGAGACCACGCTCGACGACCTCCTGACGGGACGGGAGAATCTCGCCATGCTCGGCAGGCTCCTGGGCCTCGGACGCACGGCTCCGGGCCGCGCCGACGAGCTGCTCGAGCAGTTCGGCCTCGCACCGGCGGGGCGGCGCACCGTGGCCACCTACTCCGGGGGCATGCGGCGTCGACTCGATCTGGCCGCCTCGCTCATCGCCCAGCCCGCCATCCTGTTCTTGGACGAGCCGAACATGCTCAAGGGTGATACGTATCGTGCTTCGTATCTCCAGTGTACCGACTTCAAGCTGGCGGCATGACGAAGACAGTTGAGCTGTGCGAAGTCCGGGGTGTGAGCGATGTGTCGCTCACACCCCGGGTTCGACGGTGGCTGGGTTACTTGTACTCACCCACAACCTGGTAAAGACCAGGGCTCGCCTTCGCGATGCCCGCGGTCTTCTTGGCGTACTCAGCCGCCTCCGGGTCGGACTGGGTCGCCTTGACATCATCGGCAGACTCCCACTGGGCCACGTTGAGCACGCGCGTCTTGTCGGCGCTGGCGAGCAGGGTGACAGAGATGAAACCGGGCCGGTGCTTCATCACCTTCTCGGTACCCTCCTTCAGCAGCTCGACGAGTTCCGGCTGCTTCTCCGGCTCGACGTCGATGACGTTGACGAAAGTGACTGGATTGGACATTGCGATCCTCCGTTGGGTTCGAGTTCGACCGGAGTCGATTCACATGGAGCCGAGTTCCGGGGGCACTGCTTCCGCGCCTAGTAGACAGACGAGCTAGCTGACGAGAGTGTGAGGCGTGTAGGACGTCTCGCTGCTCCTCGACGGTCAGAGCGGGCTAGAGCGACCCCGTTGCGCGTCAGTGACGACGCACCCCGAAGCCCGCGGGTGTGCGACCGAGACTGTAGGCAACGCGCTCAGTCTTGACCCTCACTCCTGGCAAGAACCCCCACCGGCTTAGATGAGTAACCCGGAGATCGGACCGCGGTTCGGAGCAGGAATCAGAATCGTCACCCAACTTCCCCCAGGTCACAGATATGTGCGGATCAAACCCATGGAACTTGAACGTATTATCCTCCCGGCGAACCAGGCCGGTCCTAAATTCAGCTACTGCTTCAGGAACACTGACAACAAGGCTGACCTCCACGTGTTCAGGAACTGCATGCAATGCAGCGAACGCGAGATCTTCGTGTTCCCAGTCTACGTAGATAGCGACATGACGAACCGACCGACTCAATACACGACTGAAACGAGCATTGGCGAGGAGGGATACGAGGTAGCCCGGCGATGTTGATATGTACCGGACTTGAGCGTCCGGCATAGCACTCCAGCATTGACGCGCACCCTCGTCGCAGGAACCAATGGGGACTTCCCGAAGGGTCGCCTCATCGGGGTCTACAAGGTACGGACGCCTCCCCAACCTTCTAGCTCGCTCGGCACTCACGGCAATAGCAAATTGAGCGTCCGGCGCTAACGCAATTAGCGTGCAATCCCCTCCAAGGGCAGGTGGTTTACTGTATCCCGATACGCGCCAGGTCACCAGCTGATCAAGCCAACGCTCCAGCAAGGGCAGACCTGCGCCTCGAAAACCAGCCCTGACGATACGCTCCGCACGAGGAAGCCCAGCCGGAATGAGACTCAAGCCCTTGGCCTCGTCAGGCACTCCTGTCCAGTCGGTGAACATATCCAACTGCTCTGGGGTTCGTACATCCTCCAGCGGGTCAAAAGGCAATGACGGACGAGACGCAACCCAAAATGGCGAGCCCGTACGCGATGAAAAGTGCCGCTTCATCAGGCTACGCACTGAGAGCGCAGCCTCATCATCATCAGAACGTCTGCCCAGATCGTCCGTCTGTGACGCGCAGGAGTTCACGGCTGAAGCCTCGAAACCACCCAGTCAGATCCCCGGCGTGAGAAGAGCAGTCGCTCATGCAGCCTGTCACGGCCGTTTGCCCAGAACTCGATGTCGGAAGGTTGAATCTCGAAAGCCCTATAGGTTACCGGTCTCGGTAATGGGGCATCCTCGGCGAGTTGCACGGCCGTCTGGCGGAGGCCTTCAACATCACCTAGAGGACGGCTTTGACAGGAAGCAACGGACATCGCGTGTGTGCCGAGGGGGCGTCGTTGCCACATCCTGTCGGCAACGGTCTCGTCTAGGCATTGGATAGAACCGCGGATGCACACCTGCTCGCTGGTTTCACGCCAGTAAAACAGCGCTGCCACCTTCGGATTCGCCAGAGCTTCCTGGCCTTTAGGGGAGTTGGAGTGAGACGTGAAAATGAGGCCAGCGGTCGTGAGCTCCGCCAATGCTACTGTTCTGATAGACGGCTGGCCCGCATTTGTAGAGGTAGCCAACGCCATTGCTAGCGGTTCGCGGACCCCGAGACGCACGGCGCGTTTCAGCCATGAGGTCATTAGCTCGAAAGGCTCGCCAGGTGGATCTAGATACTCAGGGAAATCTACCTCGATATGGCCTGTGAGAGTCTCCGAAAGATTGTCATTCATTGCTTCGATCCGTTCTGGTTTATACGAGTAGCGTGCCGTGAGCGACAAGAGCCGTAGCTCCCGATAAGGAGACAGCGCATTGCGGCTCTTGATCCTGTCGAATCGAAACTGTCATCCGACAATCTTTGCCGAGCTTGTGCCCTTGTCGGACTTCAACCCGGAGTAGTGAGTCATGGAGTCCGATCGACACCGCGTGTAGCGCTATTGGTGCGCAGGCTGATCCGGTGGCAGCATCTTCTTGGACTCCATATGCCGGGGAGAACATTCGATTGAACAGGACTCCGTTTTCTGCGGCATAGCAGTTGATCGCCATGTCCTCGAAAATAGAGAGACGGCGATGATCTGGGCGTATCGCCATCAACTCATTTACGGTCCTGATGGGTACTACGAGATGTCTGGCACCCGCGTCGTAAAGCGCTGGCGGGCCAGCGAAGCTCGATGTGCCTAGAGCGGCTTTCAGCTCAGCTGCATGTTCGGTCACGATCTCAGTGGGCATGGCTTGGGTGATCTGCACGCTACTCGTATCAGCCGGATCTTTGGAGATCCTTACCGCCCCGGACGGAGTTGTGAACGTTGCGTTAGAGAGTTGATGACGGTCCAGATGCACTCGCGCTGCACCGATGAGCGGGTGGCCCGCGAACGGTAGTTCGTTCACAGGGGTGAATATTCTGCATTGCACCCGCGTCGGGTCGCTTCTCGGCCTGTCGACAAAGACGACTTCCGAGAGTTGAAACTCGGCGGCGATGTCTTGCATCGTCCTTTGGTCTAAGTCGAACGAGTCGAGGAACACAGCGACCGGGTTACCGACCAGGGGTCTGGTGGCGAACGCGTCAACTAATTGGTACTGATGTTCCACGGTCCACCTTCTTGGTCGTCCTCGTTTCGGAACGGCTGAGTACGCCCTCGATGAGTTCAGCGAGCAGCCAATCATTGTTGTGAGTCAGAACTGACTCAATGTGGAACTGGGTCGAGGCAAACGCCGTACCGCTGAGTACTGCGACGTCCTCGGAGTCAGGGTGCAGGATCGCCCGGACATGCCTTGCGGGATTGGAATGGACGAAGGGGGTTAGGGAACGAGCGGTGTATGTGTTGTAGAACCCCAGTGTCGCTTGTCGATTCCAAAGCGGAAGTTCGATCTGCTCACCTTGGTGCGGTTGCGCTAGTCGAGCTATGGGCAAGCCAAGCTCTAGCGCGAGTATCTGATGGCTCAAACACTCGGCGAGGAACGGTCGCCGTTGCAACAGCGCGGACCGGATGAGCCGGTGAAGAGAAACGATGCGCTGATCGGTCTTGTTCTCGGGGTTGCCGGGACCAGGGCCGAACAGAATCAGATCACGGTCAGCCGGGAGTTCGTCCACGTCGAGGGCTGGTAGTTCGTCCACGTAGAATCCCAAGGATCTGAGTAGTACAGCCAGCATGTGTGTAAAGTCGTCTTCGGCGGTCACTATCAGGCATGTCCGCCCGCTGAATCGATGTCGGTTGAGTGCGCGCTCAGTTGTGCTCTTGAGCCAGAAGTCGGACACTACGGCGCGGCGAACTGTCATGGCCTGGCCAATGGAGGCGTCAAGGGAAGCCTCAGCCTCAAAGACCTGTCGCAATCCCGCAGTCTTGGCACGAGTCTCCTGCGCTTCGGAGTCGGGATCTGAATGGCGCACAATAGTTGAGCCAGCCGAAATACATACGTCGCCGTATCGCGATATCTCGGCGGTTCGGATGAGGATGGCTGAATCGAGAGATTGCCCTCCGCAGCCGTCGGGTTCGACCAGAGCCACCACGCCGCTGTAGTAGCCGCGCGGCGAGGGCTCCCGCTTGTGGATGACGCGAGTAGCGCTCTCCAGGGGGCTCCCCACGACTGTTGGAGCTAGGAGGGTCGATCTGAGCACTCGGCCGATGTTGGCGGAGGTCCGACCGGAGATTTCGAACTCCGTGTGGACGACGTTAGACATTCGACGAATGCGTGGACCGATTACGGCGGCCCCTTCCGGGCAGAGTGAGGCCATCATCTTCAGCTCCTCATCCAGCACCATGAGGAGTTCATCGGCTTCCTTCTGGTCTGCTAAGAACGCTTGGACCTCGCGTGTTGTCGGCCGACGCCCTTCCGCTCTTAGAGTTCCGCTGATGGGGGTCATCGCTACGATTGAGTCATGAAGCGACACGTGGCGCTCAGGAGAAGCCCCCTGGAAGACTCTGTCTTCCAACGAGACTAGAAAGGTCCAATAGGCGCCTGCTTCGCGTTGGACCAGCCGCTTGTAGAGTCCGAGTAGTGAGGCGTTACTGCTATCGCTCAGCGTTCCTTGAAGCGTTCGTTTTAGGACGAAGTTTGACCCGAGGCCGCTGCCGATGTCTTCGACAATGGAGGCGGAGGCAATGTCGGCGTATTCCGCATCGCTGATATCGAACTCGAAATTCTCCACGTGGCCTATTGGTCCCGCGACCAGGCTCTCGAATTCGTCGCGGTCTGTGACGTAGTGCTGAGACACCGTGCAGGTCAAGATTGGTTGCTTGTCGTCTTGAGCGGAGAATCCACGTTCTTCGATCGAACGGTAAGGAAGGAGTACGAGTTTGGTGGCTTCATCGTCGGTGGCGATCTGAGTCGTGTCCTCAACGGTGCTGGCGTCGAAGATGAGCAGGTCGATATAGTCCGGGGTCGCTTGTCGCAGTATCAGGGCGTAGCTGGTCTCGTGTTCGCTGATGATCTGCAACGCCTGGCTGGCGGAAACCTGGCAGTTCATATCAGGTCACTTCCAATGAACTTGATCTGTCCGCATCGATCGCCGATATATTCCAGCGTGTCGATGTGGAGAGTTCGATTGAAGTCTGCGGTTGCATCTCCGATCACGAAGCACTGGATGTCTTCGGCGACGCAGTCGATGGCAGTTGCCAGGATGCCCACATGTAGGTAAATCCCACAGACGATCAGCTGATCTTTGCCGAAACCTGAGAGGAGTTCTGCCAAGCCGGTGTGGGTGAAGGCGCTATAGCGCCATTTCGTAATTCGGGAGTCCTGCTCCGTAGGCTCAACAGAGTCGACCAAGCGGCGGTCCTCCTCGTCTGCGTCCATCCCAGGCCCCCAGAAGTCCGTCATGAGTCCTCGTTCTTCCAAGGTCATCCCGCCACGCTGACCGCTGTAGATCAGCGGCGCTCCTCGGTCTCTGGCGAGACGTACGAGCCGGCTGACGTTGCTTTGCAACTGATGAGATGGCTCAACTGGCAGTGCCCGGACGAAGTACTCCTGCATGTCATGGACGAGCAGTGCCGCGCGGGTCCAATCGAGTGCCCATCCGGGTCCGCGCGTCTTCACATCAGCGATAGTGACTTGCGCGTATGACGTAGTTGTGAATGTATGTTTCATGTCAGCGGCCCTCCGTCCAAGCGGTTAGGACTTCGGCAGTTTGGATTCGATTGAGACGCGGGTCGCAGAGGCTCCGGTAGCTGTTAGGCCCACGTCGGCTATCGACGCTCGTGGTGCACTCTTCGATCCCATAGTCTCCGGTGGCTTCCAGATGGATACCCGCGGAGTGGAGGTCAAAGGTCTTGAGAATTTCGTTGAAGGCGGTGACCTCGTCCAGGACATCAGGTATCAGTCGTGTCTTGGCTCCATCATCAGCACTTCTCGTGTTGCCGTGAAGAGGATCCACCATCCAATTAAATTCAAGGCCGGCGGTGCATAGTGCCGAGACGATGGCAGGAAAGTCATCTCTGATCCGTGAACGACCGAATCGCGCAATGAGCGAGAGGCGCCCCTTTTCGTTATGCGGATTAAGGGTCCTGACAAGCCGCTCAGCTTCGCTCGTTGATACACCTGGTCCAATCTTGCAAGACACCGGATTGCGAATGACCTCCATGAGCGATAAGTGGGCACCGTCGAGCTGCCGGGTACGGTTACCTATCCAGGGCCAGTGCGTCGATGTCAGGTAACGATCATGGCCCTGGAATCGAACCTGCGGGTGTTCGTAGTCCATCAGCAGCGCCTCATGGCTCGTCCAGATTTTTCGTCCGGTCGTGCTGTTGTGGTGACGTATGGCCTCCGTCGCCCGCTGGGCCAAACGATGACCTCTCAAGAGCCGGAACGGGTCCGGCTCGCGTTCTTCAGGAGTTGGTCCAGGCCCGTTGACTGCGTCGCCCATGTACGTTGGAATGTCTTGTCCGGCGACGGTCTCGGTCGGATTGCTGCGGGGCTTCGCGAACTGACCCGCGACCCGACCGATAGCGATCACCCCCTGGCCGGTGGCTCCAGCGACCAGGTCAGCGGCTTCATCTATGAAGTCCAGCTTCCGGTCGACGGCCTGCGGTGATAGCTCGACGAACGGCTCAGCGCAGTCGCCAAGCTGAACGACGGTTGCGTGGCCGCTGGCGACAACTGCCAGACAGACTCGCAGCTCCTCGATTTCCTCTGCGGTCACGAGGGACTGGGCCGCCTCCAGCCGGTGCCGCACCTGCTCGACTAGGGCGTGTCTCCCATAGGTGAGCGGCAGGCTGCGAGATCGTGACCGTATGGCACGAACGACGTCGAGGTTCCGCCAGTTCACCGACGAGCAGTGGGAACGGATCGAGCCGCTGCTGCCGTCCAACGCCGGTCGGCAGGGGCATCCGTTTCGCGACAATCGCAGAATCGTCGAAGCGATCGTCTACCGCTACCGGACGGGCATCCCGTGGCGGGACCTGCCGCGGGACGAGTTCGGTCCGTGGCAGACGGTCTGGAAGCGCCATGCTCGCTATGCCGCGGACGGCACCTGGGACCGGATCCTGCAGCGCATCCTCGCCGACGCAGACGCTGCCGGGATGATCGACTGGGATGTGTCGGTCGACGCGACCATCTGCCGTGCCCACCAGCACGCGACGAACACCAGCCGTCTCGACCAGGACACAGGGGGCACGGTCGAATCACAGGAACCTGCCGGCCAGCGAGTGTGAACCCGCAGGCCACGGCATCGGGCGGTCGCGCGGCGGGTTGACCACGAAGATCCACAGTGCCGTCGACGGGCATGGCCGGCCGCTGGCGTCGGTGGTCACCGGCGGTCAGCGCAACGACGGCGCGATGCTCCACGAGGTCTTGGCCGAAATACACGTGCCTCGCCGGGGGCGGGGTCGGCCGCGCTCTCGGCCGGATGCGGTGCTCGCCGATCGGGCCTATTCGAATGGCGCGCTGCGCCGCGAACTACGGCGTCGCAGGATCACCGCCGTGATCCCGGAAAAGCGGGACACGATCGCCGCCCGCGCCCGCCGCGGCAGCGCCGGTGGCCGGCCTCCGGCGTTCGACGCCGGCTTGTACAAGGGCCGCAACGTCATCGAACGATCCTTCGCCCTGGCCAAGCAATGGCGAGGCCTTGCCACCCGCTACGACAAACTCGCGATAACCTACCGCGCCGCCGTCACCCTCTGCGCCATCATGACCTGGCTACGCGCCACGGGGTAGAGTAGAGCCCTATATGTGCTTGCGTCGTTCGTTGAACTGCACCCTATGGTCGTCCGGACCGACGACGGTCGCATAAGTACCCCACGGCTCTTCGACCGGTTCTGAAACCTCTGCTCCGCGAGAGTGCAGAACTTCGATGGTCGTGGCGATGTCGCTGCTGGCGAAAGTCAGATTCGCACCTTCCCCTGGAGACCGGCCAAAAGCTGCAGCAGCCAATAGGACGATGGCGGTCTGTGCACCGGCCGGGCGCACTTCCAGCCAGCGAGCTCCGCCGCCCATGTCGGCATCGGTGATGACTTCAAATCCCAGAACGTCTCGGTAGAAGGCGAGACTCTCATCCTGGTCGGTCACATACAGGATCGCAGACGCTATGTGAGTGATCATGGCATGACAGTACGGCTCCTGCCCGCCGCTTAGCAAGGCATCAACCGTACCGACGTCACGAAACTATTCGCGATGCGTCCCAGAACTCGTTCACGATCGCGACGACAGCGTTGTGCACGTCTGACGCCAACAACGTGGCGCAGCACCGATCTGATTACGCCCTATGGGAGACACGCCCTAGGTGCGGTTGGGGCCATGTGGGCTGATGCGCTGCGGAGGAGTATTGAGTGAGAGTGGACTGATGCGTGTGGTTTCTGGTCGGCGTAGTCATTACTGGGGGATGCCTTTGCGTTCAATTCGCGGCACCGGGAGGCCGAGGGCCTTGAGCTGCAAGATCGGGTTCATGAATTCGCGGCACCGGACGATCAGGCCGCCGTCCATCTCGAACGAAAACAGGAAGTGGTTTTCGTAGTATCCCTCGTCATACCCCTCGAACCGGATGGCACCGTGACCATCGCATTCGACCCAGAAATGGTTGGGATCGGTCTCAGGGTGGACTGTGATGTTGTACCACTCCCAGTCAGGGAAGCACTGGAGCGACCAGTGCGCATGCCGCTCAAGCGCCGACTTGCCTCGGATCTCGATTGCTTGTCCCGATTCGGTGGTCCAGAGGCCCCCGATCCCTTCCTCGACAAACAGGTTGTGTCGGTCATATCGGTCCTCGCCTTTGGTATGCATGTACCGTTCGACGGTTTGGAGGTTCTTATTGCGGAGGTCATCGTTCTCACTGATGGACATGGTGTGCTCCTTCTCTCTGTTGAGTCAGCCGAGACCGGGTGGACAGCTGGAAACTTGGAAGTCGATTGTCGATCTCGTTGCGAAGACGTTGGCGGTATGAGCCGAGGCCGCCGAAGTAGAAGAGTGCTCGGGGGCTGTCGGTGTGAACATTTGACCCAAAGATCCACGATTTAACTTCGGCGAAAACGGAGCCCTGGGCCATCTCCGTGGACTCAACCGCCCAACGATTCACAGCGTCTGGATGTACTTCGACGGTGGCGGCCTCGGTAGAGTCGGCTACCGCGATCACCTCTGCGATGAAATCGACCTGTGCCTCGATGCCTGGCGGCAAGTTCGAAAAGACCCCCAAAGGTCCAAGTACGGTGAAGAAGTTCGGGAACTTCGGCGTAGCAATCCCTAGGTACGACGAAGGAGCATCGCCCCAGTGTTCGAGCAGGTTCGTGCCTTCTCGCCCTTGGACGTGGAAATCGCGGTATGCCCCGTCTACTGCCTCGAACCCGGTGGCGAACACGATGACATCGACTTCGAAGAAGCGTCCGTCGTCGAGGGTGATTCCGTGCGGCGTAACGGATCGGATAGGGTTCCGTCTGGTGTTCACCAGGGATACGTTCTCGCGGTTGAAGGTCTCGTAGTAGTTGTCTACAGCGACGGGGCGCCTGGCGTACGGCTCGGTGGGAGTCAGATCCTTCACCGTGTCGCTGTCCCTGACGATGACGTTGATCTTCTGCTTGATGAAGTCAGCGGCGGCGTTGTTGGAGACGCGATTGAACGCAAGATCGGAGAACGTCCCGAACATAAAATTGAAGCCTCCGCCTTCCTCCCAGGCCTTCTCAAAGACTTCTTCTCGCGTCTTCTCATCGACATCTTGCGCCCCGGTTTGTGGCTCCTCGAAACCGCACGCAAGTCTCGTCAGCCGCCAGGCATCCCAGAGTTCGGCGAAGGACTCTTCATAGTGGTGAGATTCGCTGTCGGTCCACCGTCGTTGCCCCGCCGGGACGACGTACTGGGCTGTGCGTTGGAAGACGACCATCTCTTCGACCTCGGTCGCTGCATTGGCGATGAGCTGACAACCAGTTGAACCGGTGCCAAACACCGCGACTCTTGCTCCGGCGAGACTCACGCCTTCAGGCCATCGAGCCGTGTGGATGGTCCGCCCGGTGAACGATGCAAGGCCGGGGATGTTGGGGAGGACCGGCTTCGAGAGGACGCCGGCGGCTCCGATGAGATACCGAGCCGAGAACGTCTGGCCTCTGTCCGTCCGCACTTCCCACCGTGCTTGCTCTTCTTTGAAGTCAGCCGTAGTTGCGGTCGTCTCGAAGTGGAAGATCTTGTCCAAGTCATGCCGCTTCATGAAATCCTGAAGATAGTCACGAATCTGACTGCCCTTCTGATATCGCGCGGCGCGATCCCAGGAGGGCGATACGGTCGGATCACCGGAGTACCGATAGACATGGCTATCCGTGTCAGCCTGGACTCCTGGGTATCTGTTCCAGTACCAGGTTCCTCCCGCATCGCTGCCCTTCTCGATGCCGACAACGTCGAGACCGAGGTCGTTGGAGAGCTTATGAGCCGCATAGATCCCTGAGACTCCGGCTCCAATGATGATTACGTCGCACTTCAGATAGCTCACGTCGGTTACCTTTCGATGGTGTTGTGGCCGACGCTGCTTGAGTGCGGCCGAGTTCTATCGCGGACAGCTTGGCGATAGTTCGAGGTTGTGGTTCGAAACTTTTCGGATCGGGTGCTACTGGCGGTGCCGACATGTTCGAGTTCTTCGCGGTTCATCTTTCGATTCGCGAGCACGACGTTGTTGGTCTGAGGAAGCCTGGCGGACACGAACTCCCCAATGGCGATGAATGGGTCGGCTTCGGTCTTGATTGCCCCGGCAAGACAGGCGGCGTCGACGATAGTTTGCGAGGCACCCTGTGCCCCAATGGGGTACATCGGGTGTGCCGCGTCGCCAAGTAATACGACTCGTGAGCGGGACCACTGATTGATCGGGTCACGGTCACGGAGGCGGTCCGACTTGATAGTCGGGGACTTCTCGATCATCGCTTCGATGTCCAGGAAGTCGAGGGTCCAGTTTCCGATCAGGGGCCCCAGTATGCGCCGCACGGCTTCTTGGCTCTCGCCGAGGACCGGAGTTTGTCCCTCGTAGACTCTGTCAGGGACGAGGAGCACCCAGTTGATCCGGCTCGATCCGCTTCTAGCAATGGGCGCGGAGACCGGGTAGGCGATGAGTCGACAGCCATCGTCGGCTGTGACGAGGATGAAGGTCTCTCCGTCGAGCATCTTGGGGAAGTCCGCGACTCCGCGATAGAGAGTCATGCCGCCATCGTGAAGCGCGGTGGCTCCTACGGTGTAGGTACGGGTGACGGAGTTGATGCCGTCCGCTCCAACGATGAGGTCATATGGTGCAGGAGATTGCCTATCCCACCGTTCTAAGTCTTCGATCGTGATCGTGGCGCTCGTGTGTATCCGGCAACTACCGGGCAGCTGGGCGAGCAGGATCGAAACCAGATCGTGTCGGAGGATCGATAGTTGGGGCATCTCTTCCCCAGCGAACCGTCCCCGAGGTTCTTCCATGATCTGTTGTCCGTCTGAGGATAGGTACCGGTGTGCGCGAGTCTGTATTCCGAGGCTGCACAAGCGAGACAGGAGCCCGAGGCCAGCGAGTTCCGTTACTGCAATAGGCTGGATGTTGAGTCCGTAGCCGTCACCGTTCAGCGAGCTCCGATGATCGAAGAGGTCGATCTGGTAGTCCTCGCCGAGGGAAGCCGCGAGCATGAGTCCGCCGATACCGGCTCCCACTATTGCGATTCGAGTTGCTTTTTCAGGCAATGCGCAAGACATGAGGCTCACCTTCAGAGAGTTCGTTGTGCCAGAGGTGGAGCTTCTCGGGGTTTCTAACGGCCCAGATGTTGCTAATTCGGGTCCCAGTGATCTGCGTGGCTACGACAGCAATCACGCGCCCATGCGACGACCCGATCAAGCCGGGCTGATAGTTGACGACAGCCTCGGAGACGATCAGGTCGGGTTGCTTGATCATGACTGCCTTGAAGAAGGCGGCGACTTGCTCTGCACCGACCATTGGGTCAATTGCTGCGCTCACGATTCCCCCCCCCCCCCCCCCATCTGTGACGGCGGTAACGCTCGGATCGAGTACGTTAAGAAGCTTCGTGAGACTGCCTTGCTGCCATGCCTCTTTGAAAGCTTGGTTAACACGCCGATGTTCGTCCTGTTCGACGCGTCCAGAGGTGGCGCTCTTTGCTCGTTTCCTCGCTGACGAAGCGAGTTGGCGGCACGCATGAGGGGTACGCCCGACGATTTCCGCGATCTCGGCGAAGGAGTATTGGAACACGTCATGCAGGACGAAGCTGACGCGTTCGGCGGGTGACATCTTGTCGAGGACGATCAGGAGCGCCATGGAAACCGACTCATCAAGTGATATGCGGTCGGCAGGGTCGGCGGATGTGGTCCCCGAAGGTTCGGCAACTCTGACATCGAAGGCAGGGATCGGCTCGGGAAGCCACTCGCCAACGTATACTTCGCGTCGTTATCTGGGGTGCGATCAGAGGTGTTCGTGACGTCCAGCACGAGACCCAGCGCATCGGCACTCTTCCTGGTGGACATCGTTATCTCGGGCTGTCCATCAGGCAACGTGTCTCCCTTACCGCTCCGGCTTCGATGCCCGTAGTCGCCCGAGGGCGTGTTCCAGTTGTTTCCGGAGTCGCTGGTTCTCGGCGGTGAGGTCTCGGACGCGCGCGTTGGCGACTTCGAGGCGGCGTAGCAGGGAGGCGTCGGTGGAGCGTTGCGATGCCGGGAGTGGTGCACCGGCTGCACCTTGCTGGGAGTCGCGGAGTCCTCGGATTTCGGCGCAGAGGTCGGGCTGGGTGTAGAGCCACGACCGTGAGACCTGCGCCTTCTGCGCGACGATCTGGAAGGTGACCGGGCCGCCCTCGCGGTCGAGGTCGCGAAGGGCCTGGGTGGCCTTGGCATGGGTGGTCTCGTGGCGCCGCTGGGCGGCGGCGATCAGGTAGTGGCTGTTATCGGCATGCATCAGGTGCTTGCCTCGCCGCTCTGGTCGTCCTCCAAGGCGGTGATGATCTGGTCGAGGTTTCCCAGGACCTGCTGGTTCATCTCGATCAGTCGTTGCTGGCCATGGGCCTCGGCAGCGGTGATGATCTCCACGGTCTGCTGACGGTGCTGGCGGTGTTCGGGCAGGAACTCGGATGTGGTGATGAACATCGGGCAGCTCAGGCATGCGTTCGCGTGCGGGCAGGACTGCTGGACCGGCAGTCCGCAGAAGCCGTTGGGCAGGGCCTGGGTGGCTCGTCCGACTCGCTGTTTGGCCCAGGCCGCCTCGGCCAACTGTCCGTCCGGGTCGAGGGTGACGGTCTCGCCCTTGATGTTGATCTTCCGCGCGGCTTCCCAGTGCCGGCGGATCGTGGTGTCACTGAGGCGGGCATAGTGGGCGGTCATGACGTGGGAGTCGTGGTCGAGAATCCGCCGGACCACTTCTTGGGGGACGTCGCGGTTGATCAGCCTGGTGCCCAGCGTGTGCCGGAAGCTGTGCGGGACGACGCGAACCGGTTGCCCATGTTCGTCACGGACATCGCAGCGCTTGAGCCAGCGGTGCAGCGCCTTGCGGTAGACCCCGTCACCGAGAGGCTCCTGGCCGTCGTCGTTGTGCGTGACTCGCGGGAAGAGCACCGGCGCTCCGCCTGGCCACCGAGCGTGAAGGCGGTGTCGCTGAGCAGCGATGGCCTCGGCAAGTTCAGCGTCGATGGGCACGAGGGCTTCGCGCTTCATCTTGTGATTGAGGTAGCGCAGGTAGGGTGCCCCCTCGCCGTCGTAGACGATGCAGTCGGTCGGCAGGCGGACGGTGTCGGTGATGCGCAGCCCGCAGCCCATCAAGATCAGCGTGATCAGTTCGTAGGTCGGGTTGTTCCATTTGGCGAGGTTGTCCGGGTTCTCCAGCTGCGCCATTACTGTTTCGCTCAGCGCGCGCGGTTGCCGGATGGCTTCCTTGGGGAAGTCCTCACTGAAGAACATCACCGTCGAAGGCAGGGAGTCGTCCCAGCCGTGCTGCCGGATGGTGGTGAAGAACAGGTTCAGTTGGCCGATCAGCATGCGGTGCTTCACGGTGCCTGAAAACCGTGCATGCAGGTCAGCGAGGTACCGCTCCAGCACCTCCCGGCCCAGGTCTGCCTGGCCCTGGACGGCAGGTGCCGTGTCCGCGAGGAACTGCCCGAAGTGCGTGATCGCCCGTGTGCCGGAGGAGACGCTGACCACACCGAGGCCCGAGGCCAGGCGCCACCGGGCCCAGCGTTTAGCCAAGGCCTTCAGCCAGGGCTGCGGGATGTCCTCGAAGGTGATCCGGGCGAGCCGCCGATCATTAATGCCGAGCTCACGCAGCCGCCAGACGTCCCTGCCGTACTCAGCGTCCCAGGCACTGGCTTGACGGGGCGTCCGTCGTTGCTCGCGCCCGTTCCTCGATGGCTGTTTGGGCACCAACGGGCTGGGCGTGCTCACAGGCGTACCTCCCGGTCGGTGAACCATCCCGCTGCCTCCAGCGCCTTGCGGGCGTCCTCGGCGCTCAGGTGCCCGTAGACGGCCGCGGTGGTGGTGATGTCAGCGTGGCCCAGGAGCTTGGAGACCACCTCGATCGGCACACCGTCGCGCAGCATCCGGGTCGCGGCGGTGTGGCGGTACCAGTGTGGATCGAAGTCGATCCCGGTGCGCCGGCGCAGCCGCTTCACCAGGTCATGGACGGCCGTGTAGGTCAACGGGCGGCCATGCGGTCGGCCCCACAGGTTCACGAAGACGTAGTCGGAGTCCAGATCGCCGTACTCCAGGTGAAGGTAGTCGGCGTAGAGCCGGACCAGCTCGGCGCTGACCGGGATCGTCCGCTGGCTGCGCGACTTCGAGCGGGCGCCGTTGTCATTGACCCGCGACCGCACCGTGATCTGGGACTCGGCAGCGGCGATGTCTTCGTGCCGCAGCCCCAGCGCTTCCCCGATCCGCATCCCGGTGTCGAACAGCACCGCGAAGAGGAACCTATCCCGCAGATGATCACAGCCATCGAGGATCGTCTGCGCCTCGGCGGCGGCGAGCACACGGGGAAGCTTGCGCTGCGTGCTCAGCACTACGGCACGCCGCGGATTTGGGGTTCCCTTGCTGATGTGGTGCAAGAACGGCTTCCACCCCGAGCCCCGGCCGCCGACCGACTGCCACGTCCTCAACAGCTCCCCGAGGTCGACGCCGTGGCGCGCCGCGTGCTGATAGAACGCGCTCACCGCGGAGAGCTTGCGGTTGACCGTCGACCCGGTGCAGTGGTGCTCCACCGACGGCAGGACGAGTACCGTCCCATCGCGCAGCTGCGGTGGGCGGCGCAACCAGGCGACGAACTCGGCGACGTCCTCCAATCGCACCTCACGCCAATCCATGGTCTGGGCGCCGAGGAACACGAACCAGTCCTTCAAATCATGGGCGTAGGCCTTGACCGTGTTCGGCGACCGCTCGATCTGCGTCAAGTACGCCAGATACCGCTCGATCGGAGCGACCGGTGCACCATCCCCACCCAGCACCGTCCATGACTCCACGCCATCGACCGGGGAAAGCACGCGCTGCACGGTCAAGTCATTCGCCTGCGAATTCAACATGTGGTATTCGATTGAAAGTGGCCTCGACCGTTCCCGGAGTGGGCTTGTTGCCAGATCGCCGGTGCTTGGAAGGGAGTGCCGAAGGTTGCACTGATGGCCGCCGCCGGCATGTGTATGCGGTGTTCAAGGAATTTCCGGCAGTTTGGTTGGGGCTCATGAGCGGTGCTCACCGAGCAGAGCAGTCTTGTGTTCAATTACCCAGTCGCGAAAGGTCCGGGCATCTTGACCAGTTACTCGTCGTACTGTCTCTTGCGGGATTTTCGCGGCCTCGGGAGGATTGGTCTTCATCTGCGTCATGAAGTCGATGTCGTCCTCGGAGAAGCCGTATGACCGCCACTGCCCCTGCACGTCCTCGGTGCGGAGCGGGATAAGGTCGACAGCCTTACCGGTGACATCCTGAATAACGTCGACCCGTTCGCGGACGGTGAGCGCCTCTGGGCCGGTGATCCACAGCGTCTCCTTGTGGTGGCCTCCGTCGACCAGGACGTGGGCGGCGACGCGCGCGATGTCGGACTCGTGGACGACGGTGCTGGGCACGTCGACGAATCCCTCTTCGATCCGCCCGGCGCGGAACCCGTCGACCCATTCGAGCATGTTGGCCATGAACTCGACCGGGGCGAGCGAGGTCCATTCGAGCGAGCTGGCGGCGACGGCCTTCTCGATCGGCGACGCTTCGGTGTCGCCGGTGAGCATGGTGACTCGGGCAGCACCCGCCTCCTGGAGTCGGGCGACGATTGCCTCGCCCTCCGTGATGGGGGCGTAGTCGTCGCCGGCGAAGGTGATGAGGTGTGCCGCCGTCACGCCGTCAAGGGCTGGGCCGAGGGTGCCAGGGTCTCGCAAGTCGCCTTGCACGACCTCAACGCCGTCGGGAAATGACGCGTTAGCGGGGTTTCGCGTGAGGCAGCGGACTGCGGCGCCCAGGTCGAGCAGGTGCTGAACGATGTGGCCTCCGACAGTGCCGGTTGCGCCGGTGATGAGAATGGTCATGAGTTCCTCCTGGTTAATTCGGTTGGTTGGGTTAGCGGATGTGCGAGTTGACGTATGAGCGGGTTGCCAGCGGCACGAAGATCAGGAGCAGCAACAGACTCCACACGACGCCGGCGATCACGGGGTACTGCAGCGGCAGGACATTGCTGATGGGAGCCGCGTCGGGCACGTTCCCGAAGAGTTCGCGCACGCCGGTGACGACGGCGGAGACGGGGTTCCATTCGGCTGCGATCCGCAGCGGTGCTGGCATGCCCTCGGTCGGGACGAATGCCGTGGATATGAACGCGAGGGGCAGCAGGATCAACATCGACACGTTCGAAAGCACCTCGGGAGAGCGCACCTTCAATCCGATCCAGGCGGAGACCCAGGAGAGCGCGTAGGCGAAGAGCAGCAGCAGCCCGAACCCGGCTGCGGCCTCAAGTGGCCCGGTTCGGATGCGCCAGCCCATCGCGAGGCCGACGAGCGTCAGGAGAACGATGACGATGAGATTCATCACCAGGTCGCTGTTGGCCCGGGCGGTGACGACGGCGACGGGCCTGACGGGGAGTGAGCGGAAGCGATCCATCATGCCCTGTTTGTTGTCCATTGCGAGCCCGATGCCGGTGTTCGTCGAGGTCATGAGCATGGTCTGCGCAAGGATTCCGACGAGCAGGTACTCTCGGTAGGCGCTTCCGTTCATCTCCATCGCGCTGCCGAAGACGAACGCGAACAGCAGGGCGAACGCCACGGGCGCTGCGGTCGCGAATACCACGATGTCGGGATTGCGAAGGCTCTTGAGGATGTTGCGATGGGTCAACGCACCGAGTGTGTTCACCGAGGTCATCTCACTCACTCCTTTCGGCGACCGCCACACCGGCGGCGGAAGGGCTGCCGGAATCCCGGGTGAGGGCGAAGAACACGTCATCGAGCGTCGGCTGTTGCACCGAGATCCCTTCGATCGCCACGCCCGCTTCGGTCAGCGCGTTGACGCACGGCACGAGCTTCCGTGCGGCTTCGGGTGTTCGGAACGTCAGATGACCGTCGCCCGCGGTGACATCCGCGTCGCTGCCGTTCAGCAGTGCCTGCACTGCGTGCACCGCTGCTCGCCCGTCCTGCTCGGGCGAGGCCAGTTCCACCTGGACGCGGTCGCCGCCGAGACGACCCTTCAGCTCATCGGGGGTTCCCAGCGCGACCTGTCTCCCCTCGGCGATGACCAGGACATGATCGGCGAGGACGTCGGCCTCTTCGAGGTACTGCGTCGTCAGCAGCAGAGTCATGCCGCCTGCCACAAGCTCCTTGATCATCTCCCACAGGCCCTGCCTGCTCGTCGGGTCCAATCCGGTCGTGGGTTCGTCAAGCACCAGAACCCTGGGGTCACCGACGAGGGCGCACGCGAGATCGACACGCCTGCGCATGCCACCGGAGTGCTGACCGACGCGCTTGCGCGCATAGGAGCCCATGTCGAAAGCGTCGATGAGCTGGTCAGCTCGACGCCGTGCGTCTGCTTTCGAATGTCCGTAGAGACGGCCGACGAGCACCAGGTTCTCCGCCGTGGAGAGGTCTTCGTCGACGGCCGCATACTGACCAGAGAATCCCGTGAACTGCTTCACCTCGTTAGCGTCTTGGACCACCGACCGACCGAAGATCCTTGCCTGTCCGCTATCGAGGCGGTAGAGACCCGTCACCGCTTTCACCGCCGTGGTCTTGCCCGAGCCGTTGGGGCCGAGCACCCCGAGGACGGTGCCCTCGTCCACGGTGAAGCTGAGGTCGTCAAGCACCGTCTGCT
Organism: Brachybacterium fresconis; assembly: GCF_017876515.1. Classification (NCBI taxonomy): domain Bacteria; kingdom Bacillati; phylum Actinomycetota; class Actinomycetes; order Micrococcales; family Dermabacteraceae; genus Brachybacterium; species Brachybacterium fresconis. The sequence continues at coordinate 959,261 of NZ_JAGIOC010000001.1, forward strand.
CGCCGAACCGCTTCACCAAGCGTTCCGCTTCTATCGCTACAGTCACCCGTACTCCTGTTCTCTGATGGGCAGGTTCTGCGGCACACGGGAGTGTGTTCCGCCGCTGAATCCATCGTGGAGTACGTTGTGGCCATTATGTGTCCACAAGGAGCATAGACTGTATGCGTGACGACAAGCACCCGCATTCTGGAGCTACTAGGCCTCTTGCAGACCCGCCGCCATTGGGGCGGCGGGGAGCTGGCGGGGCGACTCGGCGTGAGTCAGCGCACGCTGCGCCGAGACGTCGACGGGCTGCAGGAGCTGGGCTACCCGGTCATCACGACCCGCGGTACGGGCGGTGGCTATCAACTCGGTGCCGGCGCGGCGTTGCCCCCATTGGTGCTCAATGAGGACGAGGCTGCTGCCACCGTCATGGGTCTCAAGGGCGTGGCGACGGGCAACCACGCCGTACCAGCGGACGCGGCGATCAGTGCGATGGCCAAGATCGTCCAAGTCCTGCCAGCTCGCATCCGAGGCCGAATCTCCAGCCTGGCGACCGTCGCGGCAGAGGCCGGCAATGAGGGCGCCACCCTCACCGACGTCACCGCGCTCACCACGGTCGCACTGGCCTGCCGAGACTCGGACACCCTCACGTTCGCGTACGAGAGCAATCGCTCACCGCGAAGCCTCCGAGCCGCTCAGCCTCATAAGGTCGTCACCGTCGAGAACCGTCTCTATCTCGTCGCGTGGGATATCGACCGTGGGGATTGGCGCACATTCCGCGTCGACCGGATCACCGACGCGCGGCGAACGGGGAAGCGATTCGCACCTCGACACCTGCCGATCGATGACCCGGTCGACTACGTCCGCTCCCAGCTCGGCTCGATGCCGGCTCGGTATCGCGTGCACGCAACTGTGCACGCGCCCGCCGAACGCGTCCGCGAGGAGATTGCACATTATGGCGTGGTCGAATCGCGAGACGACGACTCCTGTGACCTCTTCCTCGCAGCTGAATCTTTGGACTGGGCTGCGTTCTGTCTCTGCGCCATCGACGCTCCTTTCATAGTGCACGGGCCACACGAGGCCATCGAGCACCTACGCCAATGGGCAGACCGGCTCCGCAACGCCTCAAACGCCACCAAACGCCCTGAACCCACGAGAGGAAGACGCCCCTGATCGAACCGTGGGAAAGGCGACGAGCACGCAGAGCTCCCACTGACGGGCGACTTCGGATTCTGAAAAGGAGCATTACGACACATGACTAAGCGTCAGCCCGAGCGAGTCCAACCCCTCGGCGCGGGGGAGCTTTCCTATCTGACAATGCATAGACAGCATCTTCTTGCCCCGGCGCCGCTCTCGCCCATCGAACTGACCCAGCATCTCGTAGGGCTTCAAGCACAGAATCCATGGTCGTGGTACGCGGGATTCTTCAGACGTATTGACGGCGTGCATCCCGAAGCAGTGAGCAGCCATCTCGAGGATCGCAGCCTTGTGAGGATGTCCGCGATGCGAGCAACCATCCACCTCATGACTCCGGAAGACGCTGCTACACTCCGATCCCATACCCAGATCGTCCACCAACGTACAATGAAATCCAGCTTCGGTCGCGACCTTAAAGATGTGAGCGTCGATGACGTAACCGTTCGCGCCCAGGCACTCCTTGAGGAGCGGCCCTACACCCTGAAAGAACTCGGCGTAGCACTCGGCCGAAAGTGGCCCGAAACAAGACCAAGCTCTCTGGCGATGGTCGCCCGGTTCATGCTTCCGCTAGTACAGGTCCCTCCTCGCGGGCAGTGGGGGCAGAGCGGGCCGGTCGCATACACGACGCTAGACACGTGGGTCGGTCAGCGGATTGAGCCACGGCATTCCATTGAGGAGGTGATTCTGAGGTATCTGGTCGCATTCGGCCCAGCCACGATCATGGACTTCCAGATTTGGTCGGGACTCACCAAATGCAAACCGCACTTCGAAAACCTCGAGGAAGGTATCGTCCAGCTGCAGAGCGATCGTGGGCAGACTCTCTACGACCTCAACGCCATTGAGCGACCAACTCCTCAGACCGGAGAAGCTCTCCCCGTACGGTTCCTCTACGACTACGACAACCTTCTCCTTGCCTATAAGGATCGAAGTCGGTTCATCACCCCCGCCTACAGCGAAATGCAACGCATGCTCGACGGGACCACACTTCAAGCTATTCTCGTCAACGGAAAGACCGTGGGGATGTGGGCACACAAAAAGGGTAGGCAATCATCGCTTTTGGAAGCGCGGCTATGTGAGCACCTGTCGAGAAACGACCTTGATGCCGTAGAGAACGAAGCCCACGAGTTCGTCAAGTGGCTCGAGCCAGACATCAACTCGGACGTTCGAATACACTGCGCGCAACCGTGACGCTCAGGGAGCACGCGACCTCAAAGCTTGGGTGTCAAAGAATAACCGCCACACCGAATCTCCTGCACACGGACAGCATCCACGACACAAAATCCCAGGTCAAGAGGCTCTCCGCGCAAGAAGACCCAAGATAACGATCGTTTGCGGGCCGACCGTAGTTGGTCGAGGCAAATTCGGGTAACGACTTTGGTGAGCCAAGCTCCCGGCGTCTTGATCGCATTCCGCTCTGACGGCGGTTGGCGGTACCAGCGGAGATAGGCCTCTTGTACTGCGTCTTCTGCGTCAGATGCTGATCCGAGCAGGTTGTAGGCGACGGACAGTAGGCGAAGCCGCTCGCCTTGTACGACTTCGAGGAAAGACCTGGCGGATTCGGTGTGGCTGTCACGGGGAACCATGGCGATCACTCGTGCTTCCGTCGTACCCGAAGTCGGGTGTGGTCTGATCCTTGGCGGTATGCGGGACTACTGTCTGCATGTGCGGGTTCCTTCGGCGGTGTGGTCCGTCTGGTGTGACTCTGGTAACACTTCGACGGAGCAGCGGTTCAAAACGTCAGGTGCGCTGGTCATCGCGGCTCCCCGCGGCGGCATTGGGTGGGGGACGGTCGCTTCGAAGCCTCCCTACGGACCAGGTCAAGGACGGTGCTAAGGGCCAGTCCCGCCGGTCGCAGTCCGAGGCCCGGGACCGCCCGCTCCGGCTGCGTTGCGACTCGCCTTAGTCGCTGAAGTGCGGGAGTCCCGCCTCACAGATCGCAGCGCCGCGTCGTCTCTTAGTTGGTCAGCTGAAGTGCCACGGGCCAACGAAAGGGATACTTGTGCCACGCGAACATTCGCCGAGAACGAGAGCCGTCGACCGGGTCGGCAGTTGGATAGACAAGCGAGTCGGAGCAAGCACTTGGCTGGCAAAGCTTAGGACCAGGGTGTTTCCCGATCATTGGTCGTTCTTCTTTATTCATATCGCCCTGGCGTCATTCATCGTCTGCATGTTGTCGGGCGTCTTCCTGATGTTCTTCTATGACCCGTCAGTCGAAACAGTCACGTACCAAGGCCCATATGAGCCGTTACGAGGTGTAGAAGCCTCGCGAGCATTCACATCGACCATGGAGCTGTCCTTTGAGGTCCGCGGTGGGTTGCTCATGCGCCAACTGCATTCCTGGAGCGCATCGCTCATGATCGCAGCTCTGATTCTTCAGATCTTGCGAGTCTTCTTTACCGCCGAGTTTCGCAAGCCGCGGGAAATAGCTTGGATAGCTCTGTTCGGCTGCCTCATGACGGCGATGATGGCGGGACTGACAGGGCACTTCCTTCCGGATGACATGCTCTCAGGCAGCAGTCTTGCAGTCCTCGACGGCGTCCTAAAGGCCATACCAGTGATTGGTACGACTCTTTCATCACTCTTCTTTCAAGGCAGCTTTCCATCCGGAGCGATAGCAACGGTGTACCCGATGCACGTCCTCATCCTTCCGGCACTGATCGCCCTATTCGGTCTTGTCATCGCTTTTCAAACATTCCGTCACAAGCCCACTCAGTTCCCTTTGCCAGGGAGGTCCGAGAACAACGTGGTCGGGAAATCGCTCGCCCCCGCCACAGTCAAGCGATTCGGTCTGATGCTCATGGTGTCTGGAATCCTGTTCCTCATCGCCGCCACTGTGACGATCAATCCGATCTGGACCTATGGCCCCGCTGACCCAGGTAATGCTTCGGCCGGGGGCGGCGCTCTCTGGTTTGTCGCGTTCCTGGACGGGGCGCAGCGACTCGTACCGCCAGGATGGGAGATCGTCTTGAGTGGCTATACGCTCACTCTTGCGATCCTCGTTCCCGTCGCCGTATGTGGGTTGTTCTTCGTCGCTGCAATCCTGTACCCATTTATCGAATCGTGGATTTCCGCCGATAAACGCGATCATCATCTGCTGGTCCGCCCCAGGAATGCACCCGCACGTACCGGTATAGGCATTGCCGCAATCGTCTTCTACGCGGTTCTATGGATAGCTGCCGGTTCTGACGTCATCGCTTTGCACTTTTCTCTCAGCAACGAGGACGTCATTCTTGCGCTCCAGGTGTCACTGTTCCTCGGACCCATCGTTGGCTTCAGTATCGCTCGACGGATCTGCCTCGGCCTGCAGAGAAAGGACAAGGAGATCGCACTGCACGGTTTCGAAACGGGGAGGATCGTGCGTCTACCGAGCGGCGAATACCAGGAGATACACGCACCGGTTGATGAGTTCCAACGATGGGAGCTTGTCAACTATGAGTCTCCCTCTCCACTGCATCCGCGGCCAGATGAGTCTGGGCGGATTCGAATCAGGGAGAGGGTGCGAGCGTTCTTCTCTCGCAGGTTCTTTGAGGATCGTGTCGTTCCGCCTTCGCCTGACGAGGTTCGGGAGCTTCGCGGTCACTCATCTGCTGAGCCACAAGCGACGGAATCCTCTGAGAACCCCCGGACTGACGGTTCTCCTGTGCGCGATGACACCGCTCGACGTTCTGGTGGAGCAGACCTCACACTCTGATCGTGTGCTTCGTCTTACCTGTAGGGGGTGGTCTGCCCCCGCTGTATAGTCTCAATCAAGAGCCGCCTTGCCTGCTCGAGCTGGCCGGTGGCGAGGAGGAGGGATCATGCCGGACGCCACTGAGTCGGCTGTGACTGAGCCGCCGAGCCTTGGGGACGCCGTCGAAGAGCGCAGTATCCTACTCGGCCTGTGCTATCGACTCCTCGGGTCGCTCAGCGATGCTGAAGACGCTGTTCAAGACACGTACATTCGCTGGTATCGGCTTGAGGATTCTGCTCGCGAGGACGTGCGATCGCCACGCGCTTGGCTAATTACGACCGCGAGCCGAATCTGTTTCGATCTTCTCGGCAGTGCGCGCGTTCGTCGAGAGCTTTACGTCGGCGAGTGGCTCCCTGAACCTATCCCCGATCCAAGTGCCTGGACAAGCAGCTCATCTCAAGCTTCGATCGACCCAGCAGATCGAGTAAGTATGGACGAGTCCGTCTCGATGGCCCTCTTAGTCGTGCTGGAGTCGATGACGCCAGCTGAACGCGTGGCTTTCGTTCTGCATGACGTCTTTCGATTCACTTTTGCAGAGGTCGCTGAGATTGTCGGAAGATCACCGGTAGCTTGCCGTCAGTTGGCGTCTTCCGCACGAAAGCGGATTCGAGATTCGCGCCAGATTGCCGTGCCGAGTGAAGAGCATGCTGCCGTCGTCCGTTCATTCAAGAACGCTTGGAGCGAAGGCGACATTGGGGGGCTTATTAAGTTGCTGGACCCCAATGTCACGGCGGTCACCGATGGTGGCGGGCTCGTTTCTGCTGCTTTGGAGCCGTTGTATGGCCCGGAGGAAGTGGCTCGTTTCTTCATTGGCGCGTTTGGCCGCCAACCGGGCCTCCATATCGAGGAACAGGTTGTCAACGGAGAGGCTGGCCTGGTGGCGACCTCCGAGGGGAAGATCGTCGCAGTCATTTCTGTGAATGTGAGTTCTGGAATGGTGGATCATATCTGGGCCGTGCGGAATCCGGAAAAGCTAGCAGCGTGGGAGTGAGGAGCGTACACGGTCCTCAGACGCCAGAATGTTCGCAAGGCCGCACTTCTCTCAGATCTCCATGGAGCCCTGCGCGACTGGAAACGAGTACTTCAATTGTAAAATGAGATGCACATGGCCCGACATCGCAGACGGAAGAAGCACCATGCCGTTCAGAGCCGCGCACTGTGTCTCGATACCGGCAAACGTCAGTACGGAGACTATGGTGACGCCGCGCGGGTCGCGTTGCGCCGCTCGCGTTATGCCGGTCCGTTGCGGATCTATGAGTGCCCGTCGTGCGGGGCGTGGCACCTGACCAAGCGGCGCATCTGGGGCAAGCCGCCTGCCTCCTAGATGTATGAGGGCCAGACGTTGGTGACGCCAGCACGGAGCCGAGATGCTGGGGGATGTCCGCCCGCTCCACTATGGGGGCGGTGGTAGTTGTAGTGGATATTCCAGATTCCGATCGCGGTGTCGCGGGCTTCTTCGCTCTCGAACTCTCGGGCGTATAGCAGTTCCTCGGCCAGGATTCGCTGGTAGCGCTCCACCTTCCCGTTGTGTCGGGGCGTGTAGGGCCTGGTCTTCTGGTGTCGCGTGCGGTTGCCGACGATTCGAGCGAAGTCGGCCGAGCGGTAGCACGCACCGTTATCGGTGATGACGCGGTGGATGTGCGAGATCCCGTGAGCGGCGAACCAGGCCTTAGCTCGGGCGAGGAACGCTGCCGCCGTGGGTCCCTTCTCGTCGGTCAGCGGCTCGGTGTACGAGAGTCGGGAGAATCCGTCGACGGCGGAGTGCAGGTAGGTGTACCCCCGCTTCGCCCCAGCTGACTTCGCGCGACCCGCAGTCCTAGCCTGGTCGCTGTTGCGCCCATGAATGCGCCAGCCGCCACCGTCAGGGATTCGGCCGACCTTCTTCACGTCGAGGTGCACCATATGGCCGGGCCAGCGGGCGGTGATCTTCCCTGGCTTGCGATTGGTGTCGCCGCCAGGGTCGATGAACCGGCGTCGGCCAAGGCCGAGTCGGCTCAGGTGTCGGCTGACGGTACGCCGGTTGATCCTGACGTCCAGCTCGGCGAGCTCGTAGGCAATGCGCTGGGCGGACCACTTGTGCTCTCGCCGCCAGACCTCGATCTGTTGGATGACACAGGCTGCTGTCGCGGTACTGCTGTGGTGGGGCGTCGAAGCACGGTCTTGGAGCCCGGCTTCGCCATGGCGTCTCCACCGGTTGACCCACTTCGAAGCGCACGCGCGTGAGATGCCCATCTCGGCAGCTACGTGCGCGATCGGCCGGGTCAGGCACCGATTCACGAGCCGGCGTCGACCTTCAAGGCTCAACGGAGCATTAGCGTGCGTCACTTGGCAGCCTCCACATTCCGTACCCGCGGGGCGATCATGCGCAGCGTGGGCAGCATCACGAGGAGTGCGAGAGCGGTCAGCGCGGTCGCTGCCCACACGGGACCAAGGTTGCTCGAGCTCTCGAGCGCTACCGCTCCGAGCGCCGGACCAGCAGCGGCCCCGATGTTGAGAGCGGCAGTCGCGTAGGAACCACCCATGGTGGGCGCTTCCGATGCTGCGTAGAGCACTCGAGCGATCATGGTGCTTCCCACAGCGAATGCCAGCATGCCCAGCAGGAACACCAGGACGAGCAGCGGCACTGAGTGAATCGGCCCAGGTTTGATGCCGCTGCTGTTTGAGTCCGAGAGGATGGACAGCATGCCGAAGAAGATCGATCCCCAGCTGCGCGCGAGGTGCGTGCGGCTCGTGCGCGAGCACGCCCAGGAGTACCCCACCCTGACCGCGGCGACGGCCGCGGTCGCCCGCCAAGAGGGCGTCTCGCGGGAGTCCGTGCGGCGCTGGCTGGCCCAGGCCGAGGTCGACGACGGGTCCCGTCCCGGCACCACGACCGAAGAATCCGCCGAGGTCAAACGACTGAAGGCCGAGGTCAAGCGATTGCGGGAGGACAACGAGATCCTCCGCCGGGCCTCAATTTTCTTCGCGGGGGAGCTCGACCCCCGCAACCGCTGATCCTCGCCTTCATCGACGAGATGCGCGCCGAGGGCTATGCAGTCGAGTCGATCCTCCGCGTCCTGCGCCAGCAGGGCCTGGAGATCGCTGCACGCACCTACCGGGCCTGGAAACGGCCGGCCCGCATCGCTGCTCGCACCGTCACAGACGCTCTGGTCGAGGACAAGGTCCGCGAGCTTGCATGGAAGTTCAACCCGGTCACCGGGCAGGTGCAGATGACGCCGGAGGGCTTGTACGGGCGACGGAAGTGGGTTGCCTTGCTCCGCCGCCAAGAAGGCCTCGCCGGCACCTCCCGCGGCGCGGTCGACCGGGCCATGCGGACCCTTGGCCTCGAGGGCGTGCGGCGGGTGAAGAAGCTGCGCACCACCATCCCTAATCCGGATGGGAAACGTGCCGGTGACCTGCTGAGTCGTGACTTCACGGCTCCGGCTCCGGACCGGGTCTGGGTCACCGATTTCACGTATGTCCGGACGTGGGCGGGGTTCGTCTATGTCGCGTTCGTCGTGGACGTGTTCGCCCAGCGGATCGTGGGCTGGCACGCCAGCTCCAGCATGCGCACCGACCTGGTGATGACTCCGCTGCGGATCGCACTGTGGCAGCGCGACCGCGACGGAAACCCGGTCCCACCAGGATCTTTGGTAGCGCACAGCGATGCCGGGTCCCAGTACACCTCGGTCCGGTACACCGAGCACCTCGACCTCGAGGGCATTGCCCCGTCGATCGGGACCGTCGGCGACGCGTATGACAACGCCCTCATGGAGGGCGTGAACGGCCTGTACAAGACCGAGTGCATCCGCACCACGGTCTTCCACGCCGGCCCCTTCCGGACGCTCTCGGACGTCGAGTTCGCGACCGCCGGCTGGGTCGACTGGTACAACAACCGGCGTCTCCACGGCTCCCTCGGGATGCTCACCCCGGTAGAGTTCGAGACGCTCCACTACGAGGCCCTCGACCGAGAGCCCGAACCCGCAAAGTAGCGGCAGAGAACCTGGGCCGATTCAGAGTGCCCAGCAAGCACCGCGAGCAACAGCCACCCCACTAGCAGGAGCGGCGCGGCCACAACGAGGAGCGTTCGCGGGTGCTGGTCAGACAGTCGCCCGGCAATGCTGACTCCCATGAAGGACCCGATGCCGAACAACACCAGAGCCACCGGTACCCACACCTGGCCCAGACCCGCTGTCCCGGTCACGACCGGCGCGAGGAACGTAAACGCGGCGAAAGTCCCGCCATTGACCAGCGCAGCGAGCAGCATCGCCGTGAAAAGACGGGGCACGCGGAGCTGCGCCAACTCGAAGGCGAGAGACGGGCCATCGTTGGCTTCGTCCTGCGTGACTCTCGGCTGTGGACGGATCCCGGTGAGGATGCCGATTGCAGCAGGAACGCACAGGAAGGCTACCGCCCAGAACGTGGCCCGCCATCCCAGCGCCGTGCCAAGTAGAGCCCCCGCGGGAACACCGGCGACCATGGCGATCGTGGTGCCCGAGAGGAGGATGGCAAGAGCGCGGCCCTTCCGGCTGGGGGCCACGAGGCGGGTCGCGGTGCTGAGTGCAACGGCCAGGAAACCGGCGTTGGCAACCGCAGCAACCACACGAGTTGCGAACAGTACGGAGAAGGTCTCGGCAGTGGCGGCGACGACGTGACAGGCAGCGAAGATGACCACGCACCCGAGCAAGGTGGTCCGGGCGGGCCACCGACGGGTGAGAGCTGCCATGGCGGGCGCACCGAGAATCATCCCGACCGCAAAGGCAGAGGTGAGTAACCCAGCTGTGCCGACAGAGACACCGACACTGGCGGCGATGTCTGGCACGAGGCCAGCAAGCATGAACTCAGATGTGCCCATGGCAAAGACAGCCAGGGCAAGCAGGTAGAGGGCGAAGGGCATGGAGGGCTCCGAGGAACGAGAACGAAAAGAGGGAAACGTCTCGTCACGACGGCCAGCGCCCAGGGAGCTGCCCAAGAGCCCGCTCAGTGCACAGGCGCAGGCGGCGGGTTAAGGACTCAGGAGGTCTGGGGGCTGACGGTGTGACCGAAAGCCCCCTGAGTGTCTGATTCAGGGCACGCCATGCACGTGACCCTACCTACGCTCCCTCGACACTGCACATCCTTTGCGCGCGCCGCGGCATCGTCATCAACGTCCTGCCCCGCAACACCTAGAGACCGCGTGCTGGACCCTCTCGGCGAGGAGTGCTCCGGGCGGGGTGTTGCTCGTCGGGGAGCTGCCGCTGCCGTTCCCGGAGCGCTGTCTCGTGGGCTTCGGCGGTGGCGCGTTTGATCTCGATGAGATCCGCCGCCTGATCCGACGGCAGGCCACGAAGCTCGGCGGCGTCGGCCCGCGCTTCTTCCGCCGACGCCCTCCACTTTGCCGCCTCCCTGCGGGGGCTCGTGCGCAGGTAGCGGTCGGGGTCACGGCGGACGTTGTCCACCCCGTGGAGGCGCGCCAATAGCGTCAGCCGGTCGCGGCGCTGTCGCTCCTGCAACCCGGTACGCGCCTGCCGCGCCTCGACCACGGCCTCGCCAGCCTCCACCACCTCGGGAGACTCCTCGGCCCGTTGAGCGGCGACACGATCCACCCACTCGTCGAGGTCGCCCCCATGCCGCGGGAGAGTGCCCCACTCCGAGGACAGGCGACCGCGCAGGGCCTGGGTGTGCTCGCGGGCGGTGTCGTGCTCGCGCTGGGCGCGCCGCTTGCCGAACCAGCCAGCCGTCGCGAGCCGTCCGGCGGCCTGGGCTTCCTCGCCCACGGCGTCAAGGTATTCCTGGCCTTCGGTTTCGGCGCGGGCCTCCAGGGGTGCGAGAGTGTCGGCCCCCACGGTGGTGGCGTGCTCCTCTGCCGTGGCGAGGGCGCTGGTGCTCTCATCCGTCTCATCCCGATGCCGGGCCGACAGCCCAGTGAGCTGGTCGCCGACGTTCTCCCACCAGGCGGCCCGCTGCTCCGCCTTCTCCGCCAGCCCGTCGAGCCGCGCCAGCTCCTCCGAGACCATCGAGATAGGTCCGTCCTTGACCAGACCGGCGATGGCCTCGTTCGCGCGGGCGGTGGCATCGGTCAGGCCCCGGTCGGCGCGGTCGCGACCCATCGCCTCCACGAACTGCGCCCTCGCCCCTGCGAGGTCCGCAGCGATCACGTGGAGTTCGTTGCGTCCGCTGCCACGGGTGAGGCCCACATAGACGGCTGCCGCGTCGAGAGCGTCTGAGAGCACCGTGTGCGCACTGTCGACGGTCGCGCCTTGGACGCCGTAGGCGGTGGAGGCGTAGGCCAGATGCACGTGCTCGGCCACGTACTCGGCCGGAAGGGCAACCGTGACGCTGTGTTTGCGGTCGGTGCCGGTCTCGATCGCGTGGACCGCACCGTCCTCGTCGACGCTTTGGATGGTGAAGGTCTGCCGGTTCGCGACCCGCAGCTCGGCATCATTCTGCCGCGCCTGCACCAGATCACCCACACCGATCGCCAGACCATCAGAACCGGTCACGGTACGGGTGTCGTCGACCTCGCCAGCTTCGACGCGGACGGTGCGGATGCGCTCGTTCAGGACGGTGGCCTCGTCGTTGGTCGCCACGGTCACAGCATCCTCGCGGGCCGTGTGCTCGGCGATGTGCTCGCGCAGCGCGTCATCGTCGGCATGCAGCCGGACCAAGCCGAGCGAGTGCAACTGGTCGAAGATCGCCGCAGGGTTCTTCCCGTCGCGCATCCGCAACGTCAAGGCCGCATAGTGTTCGTCGTCGAAGCGGTGCAGCTCGCTCATATCCACAGTTGCCCCGCGGATGTGCGCGGCCATATCGAGCACCCCGCCACGCCCGACCGCGGGCAGCTGGGCACGGTCGCCGACCAGCGCCACCGACGCCCGAGACTCGCGGACGATGGTGAGGAGGGCCAGCGCGGTGTCCTGGTCGAGCATCCCTGCTTCGTCCACGATCACCCGCTCACCCCGCACCAACCGAGCACCCTGCGGCGGACCCATATAGGTCTGGCCCGTGGTGGGGTCGGTGTCGCCGGGCTTGAGGCGGGTCCAGACGCCGTCGTCGTTCCACCTGAACCCGTGCGCGTACACGAGCGCAGCCACACTGTCGGCTGGCACCTTTAGGGTCTCGGCTGCGACTTGGGCGGCCTTCTTCGTCGGGGTGACCACCCGCACCGACCGTCCGTCGTGGTCGAGGGCTTCGATGGCGGTGGCGAGCATGGTGGTCTTCCCGGACCCGGCGGCCCCTTCAACCACGACGAGCGGGTCAGGGGAGGCGACCGCGGCCGCAGCCTCGGCCTGCCCGGCATCGAGGCCGTGCTCGGCGGCGAGCTCGGTCAGGTCGGGACGGGGCGGCTCGCGGTTCGGTGCCTGCACTTCGAGCCGGTCACGCAACTGCGTCTCGGCCTCCACCACCCGCAGACTGGTGAGGTGTGCAACATGCTCGGGGTGCACGGCACCGGGCGGCAGCACGGAGAAGCAATCTGAATCGGCCCAGGTTCTCTGCCGCTACTTTGCGGGTTCGGGCTCTCGGTCGAGGGCCTCGTAGTGGAGCGTCTCGAACTCTACCGGGGTGAGCATCCCGAGGGAGCCGTGGAGACGCCGGTTGTTGTACCAGTCGACCCAGCCGGCGGTCGCGAACTCGACGTCCGAGAGCGTCCGGAAGGGGCCGGCGTGGAAGACCGTGGTGCGGATGCACTCGGTCTTGTACAGGCCGTTCACGCCCTCCATGAGGGCGTTGTCATACGCGTCGCCGACGGTCCCGATCGACGGGGCAATGCCCTCGAGGTCGAGGTGCTCGGTGTACCGGACCGAGGTGTACTGGGACCCGGCATCGCTGTGCGCTACCAAAGATCCTGGTGGGACCGGGTTTCCGTCGCGGTCGCGCTGCCACAGTGCGATCCGCAGCGGAGTCATCACCAGGTCGGTGCGCATGCTGGAGCTGGCGTGCCAGCCCACGATCCGCTGGGCGAACACGTCCACGACGAACGCGACATAGACGAACCCCGCCCACGTCCGGACATACGTGAAATCGGTGACCCAGACCCGGTCCGGAGCCGGAGCCGTGAAGTCACGACTCAGCAGGTCACCGGCACGTTTCCCATCCGGATTAGGGATGGTGGTGCGCAGCTTCTTCACCCGCCGCACGCCCTCGAGGCCAAGGGTCCGCATGGCCCGGTCGACCGCGCCGCGGGAGGTGCCGGCGAGGCCTTCTTGGCGGCGGAGCAAGGCAACCCACTTCCGTCGCCCGTACAAGCCCTCCGGCGTCATCTGCACCTGCCCGGTGACCGGGTTGAACTTCCATGCAAGCTCGCGGACCTTGTCCTCGACCAGAGCGTCTGTGACGGTGCGAGCAGCGATGCGGGCCGGCCGTTTCCAGGCCCGGTAGGTGCGTGCAGCGATCTCCAGGCCCTGCTGGCGCAGGACGCGGAGGATCGACTCGACTGCATAGCCCTCGGCGCGCATCTCGTCGATGAAGGCGAGGATCAGCGGTTGCGGGGGTCGAGCTCCCCCGCGAAGAAAATTGAGGCCCGGCGGAGGATCTCGTTGTCCTCCCGCAATCGCTTGACCTCGGCCTTCAGTCGTTTGACCTCGGCGGATTCTTCGGTCGTGGTGCCGGGACGGGACCCGTCGTCGACCTCGGCCTGGGCCAGCCAGCGCCGCACGGACTCCCGCGAGACGCCCTCTTGGCGGGCGACCGCGGCCGTCGCCGCGGTCAGGGTGGGGTACTCCTGGGCGTGCTCGCGCACGAGCCGCACGCACCTCGCGCGCAGCTGGGGATCGATCTTCTTCGGCATGCTGTCCATCCTCTCGGACTCAAACAGCAGCGGCATCAAACCTGGGCCGATTCAATCCCCTATTGCGAGATCGGTGGCGAGTTGCACGAACTCGCGCAACTCCGTAGGTGTCGCTTGCGCGCCGTGGTCGGTGGTGATGCGGGTGACGTGCTCGCGGATGGTGTGCACCGTCCACGTCGACCCACCCGCCGCACTGCGGTCGAGGGCACGGTTGGCGACTTCCTGCACGCTGAGGTCATCGACGGACACCCGCTCGGGTGCTGGTGCACGGGTGAGGGTCTCGGGGTTGTAACCGGCCTCGACCAGCTCTTGCTTCCAAGCATCTTCGTCGCCGAGGTCGGACGGTTTCTTGTTCGGCCGCTCATGCGCCCACGCCTTGTGCAGCAGCCGCGCGCGGACGACGGGGCCGGCCTCCTCGCCGGGATGCGCGGACTCCCACTCGGCCTCCAACCGCTTCAGGTTGCGTTCGACCTGATGGGCACGCTTGCTCATCACCGGGTTGAACGTCTCCAGCTCCGTGACCTCCCCGGTGACGGGGTCGAGGGTGAGGCCGTGAGCGTCCAGGGTTGCAGCCAGGTGCGGGTGCGCGGCGATCACCGCAGCGCCGAGTGCACGGATCGCACCCTGTTGCTTGAACAGGACCGCAGTATCGAGGGCACGCCACTTGCCCGCGGCGGGCACGCGAGTGCCGATCTGGAAGTGCACATGCCGGTGCGGATCACCGGCACGACTGGTGCGATGCACCACGGCCACCGTCTGCACCGACTCCGCCGGGATGATTTCCTGCTCCCCGCGCGGGCCAACCCGCGTGTAGGCGTGCTGGGCCAGCCACCGCCGAATCTCGGCCACCGCATCCTGCTGCGCGGCATCGAGGGCATCGGAGACCTCCGGGTGCAGGGCGGCAGCGATCGACAGGGACTTGGGGGTGTTGACGACCATCTCCGCGAACCGCGGCGAGCCCTTCCGGATCTCGCCAGCCTCACGCGGGATTCCCATCCGCTCCCCGGTCAGCGGATGGACCCAGTCCACCCAGCCCGCGTACTGCTCCGGGTCCAGCCCGGTGTTCGCGACGACCTCACCGGCGGCGTTGGTGATGGTGAAGTCCGCCAGCGCCGTGCCGCCTTCGAGGTAGTAGTCATCCGCGGTGGACCGGTCGGATTCGAGGTACCGGCGGGCGGCAGTGCCCGGCCCGCGGAAGAGGGTCACGCCGCCTTTCATGCCGGTCACCGCCTTCCTCACGAGTCGCTTCGTGAGGAAGGTGCGCGGGCACTACCGCAGGTAACATGCGTCCATTTATTTGTGTCTTCAGGCGGCGGGGCTGATCGGGGAGGCCATCGCGAGGGTGAGTTGCCGGGCTGGAGCCGATGAGTCGAGACAGCTCTGGGTGGTCCAGCGATCCGGTATGGAGGAGTCAGGGTGAGGGCGGAGACGAGTGTTGAGACTGTGGCGAGGTCGAACAGACACTAGGACCAGGAGGAAGGGGCGGGGAGGCTCGCCTCCTGAAACGCGTGTCGCTCGAGTGGTAGTCTGGGATCATCGGAAGTAAAAACGTGCGTCGCTGTTGAAGACGAGGCTCTCTACAGAGCGCACGAGCACACACGGGACGAACGGCCCGTCACTTCTTCACCGAGAAGGAGTGACCCATGATTCGTCGTCCCAGCCACCAGTCCGAGGCCGTGCAGCCGCCTCACACGCTGAAGGACGCGTGGATCGCGCTGGCCGGGCTGTCGGCCGTGTTCCTGTTCGAGATGCTCGACAACTCGATCCTCAATGTCGCCTTGCCCACCATCGGCCGGGAACTACAGGCCACCGCCACCGCATTGCAATGGGTGACTGGCGTGTACTCCGTCGTGTTCGGCGGATTGATGCTCGCGCTCAGCGCCGTCGCCGACCGCATCGGCCGACGCAAGATGATGCTGGCCGGGCTCGTGCTGCTCGGGATGACGAGTCTCGCGACAGCCTTCGTGGCCACTGCCGGGCAGCTCATCGCCGTTCGCGCGGCGATGGCGGTGGCCGCCGCGATGACCACGCCGGGCTCCCTGGCTCTCGCGTTCCGGCTCTTCGCCGATGACCGCCTCCGGGTACGCGCGATGACGGTGATCTCCACCGTAGGACTCATCGGCCTTGCCGTCGGCCCGATCGCCGGCGGCTTCGTCCTCGCCATCGCACCGTGGCAGACCCTGCTGCTGGTCAACGTGCCGATCGCAGCCATCGCCTTCATCGCGATCCGCAAAGGCATTCCCGCCGACCGGCCAGAAGAGCTTCACCGCGATCCTGTCGATATCTGGGGAGCCATCCTGGGCACCGCGGCCATCGCATCCGCATTGCTCGCCCCCGCCCTCTTCGTCGAAGTGGGCGCAGACACCTGGTTCCCCTGGGCCGGGGTGGCCGCGACCATCGCTTTCGCGGCAGCATTCGCCTGGCGCGAGCGCTCGTTCCAATACCCCCTGCTGGACCTGCAGCTGATCGCGAGCCCGCTCGTGTCCAGCGGACTGGCCTTCAAAGGCGCAGCCAACCTCGCCGTCGCAGGTATCGGGTACCTCGTTGCACTTCAGCTCCAGCTCGACTGGGGATGGACGCCCGCCCAGGCAGCACTGGGCATGCTTCCGCAAGTGATCGTCCTCGTCGCCGGCGGCGCCGTCATCTCGATCCTCGTCGACAAGCTCGGACTCGATCGAGCGGCCTGGCTCAGCGCCTCTGCCGTCGTCGTGGGCCTGGCCGTCTACGCGCTTCTGGGACGCGTCGGATACGTCTGGATCGCTGTGGCCCTCGTGCTCGTCGCGGCGGGAATGCGGGTCGTCGGCGTCGTCGCGGGAACCAACGTCATGAAAGGAGTTCCAGAAGACCGGACCACCGTCGGCGCGGCCCTGGCCGATACAGCCGGCGAGTTCGCAACCGCCGTGGGCATCGCCCTGAGCGGAACCTTCCTCGCCGCCATCTTCACCGGGCACCTCACCGCATCGGCCTGGCCGACCGAGCAGACCGCGGAGTTCCGACTCGCGGTCACCTGGGGCGGAATCGCTCTGACCGTGCTCGCGGCGGGCCTCGTCGCCTTCGGCATGCTCCGAGCCCACGGAGAGAAGAGCGCCCCAGAAATCTAGACCGAAGGGTGTTGACGGCGTGTCCGTCAAGGGAATGAACGGGGCTTCTGCAGGGGCTCTGCTTAAACGAAGAGTGAGATGAGAGAGGCGTGGTCACGGTGTTCAGGGACGAGGCGCAGTCGGTC
Organism: Brachybacterium fresconis; assembly: GCF_017876515.1. Lineage (NCBI taxonomy): Bacteria > Bacillati > Actinomycetota > Actinomycetes > Micrococcales > Dermabacteraceae > Brachybacterium > Brachybacterium fresconis. Next base: position 976,142 of record NZ_JAGIOC010000001.1, read on the forward strand.
GTTGCGCTGCACGACGTGGCGGTGACCACCAGGCCGCGCTGCGATGACCGACACCGTGGATGAAGAGGTTGAAGTGGGCCTGCTTGCCTTCCACGCCGCTCACCCCTTGACGAGTCCGCCGTCGACGATGAGGTTCTGACCCGTCACACCCCTGGCCCACGGGGAAGCGAAGAATACGACTGGGTCGGCGAGCTGATCCGGCGTCGTCACCGCCCGCAGCGGGGTGCCCGCGGCGATGCCCTCGAAGACCGCCTCAGGGGTCGCCGCCGAGGCGTCGGTGGTCAGCAGCAGCCCCCCGGAGACCATGTTCACCGTGATGGCCTGCGGGCCGAGATCGTCGGCGAAGGTGCGTGTCAGGGACAGCAGCGCTGCTTTCGCCGCGGTGTAGTCGTGGTAGGGCACGACGGGGTGCTGGAAGAGGTTCGTACCGATGTTGACGATCCGGCCGAAGCCCGCCTCGACCATGCCGGGAAGGGTGGCCTGGATGACGTTGAGAGGCCCATGCACGGAGCCGGTGAACTGTGCGGTGATCTCCTCGTAGGAGATCTGGTCCGCGTGGGAGCGGGCGTCGCCGTTGAAGGAGAAGTCAGCCAGCGCGTTGTTCACGACCGTGGTGATCGGACCGCCAAAGCGATCGGCGGCCTCAGCGACGAGGGCATCGACCTGGGCGCGGTCGCGGACATCAGCCCGGATTGCGATCGCCTTTCCGGGGTGGGCGGCGGCGAGGTCCTCCGCGGCGTCCTGGGAGGTGTGGTAGTCGATGACCACTCGCGCACCCTGGGCCAGGAACGCGCGAGTGATCGCAGCTCGGAGTCCGCGGGCGCCGCCGGTGACGAGGACGATCTGCTCGGTGAGGGGGAGAATAGTGTGTGCCATGTGTATGCCTCTCGATATCGAGGCGAAGGCAACCCGTGCGCACCGAAGAGCGAAAGTTGCTCTTCGGTGCGCTGACACCGCCAACATTGTCGGCGGGTGAAAGTCCGGACATTCCCTTCGCCAGTGCTAACTGGATCAGGTTCAACGGGTGTCATCTCAGCCGACCACGTCCCGTGCTCGAAAGCTGGAACGGGCGGCGCCCCGTGTCACGCCACCATCACATCACGGAAACCACACTCTCCACAAGCTTCGGACGGCCTGATTCTTCGTTACTGGAATCGCTGTCACAGAACACCTGATATCACTACGTGCTATCCGGCAAATGGGCATTCTGGCTTCTTGAGTGTTCCTATTGCTTGCGTTCCAGCTCGAGCGCGGTTTGGGCGATAGCGCGGACGTTGAATGTTTCCGCGACCGGTATCGCAGCCATTTCCTCGAGGGTGAACCATGCCGCTTCGAGTGCGTCATCGTCCGGGACCGGTTCCCCTCGTTCCCATCGGCAGAGCACTGCGATCAGGACGTAATGCAGATTGTGGTCGGCATCGATGACGTCGACAGCATCGAAGACATCACCGGGTGTGGCGAGGACTCCTGTTTCCTCGGCGAGTTCGCGCGCGGTCGCGGCGGTCAGGGTCTCGCCGGGTTCGATCTTGCCCCCGGGGAATGCCCAGCGCTCGGCGTCGGGCATGTGGGCACGCCGGATAAGGAGTACACGTCCTTTTCGGACCACTGCCGCCAGCGTCGCCGGCTTCGGGTAGGAAGCGTCGCGCGTCATCTACCCCGCCCCGATCGTCGACTCGGAGTGGTCTTGGAGGTGGGCTGTGATCTGCATGAACGGTGGATGGTCGATAGGTGCCTGGGAGCCGACGTCCTCTACGGTTTGTGCTCCGCGGTCGGTGACCTTGTCGACTGTGAAGCCGGCCTCGGTCAGCACCGCCTCGTAGGTGCTGATGAACCAGTGCCGGTCGACAAGCTCGAGGATCCCGGTGCCGGGGATCTGCAAGCTGACCTTGCGTTCGTCTCCGTCACGGTAGCCTCTGCCGGGCTCGCCGCTGCGGAAGGTCGGGAACGGTACTCCTGTGGCCGCCGGGTTGCTATCGACGATGAAGAGTCTGCCGGTCGGTGTAAGCACTCGGGCGAGCTCGCGGGCGATCGCTCTCAGTTCCTCGCGTGTGGGCACGTTGATGAATACGAAGCAGCACACGATCGCATCGAATGTGTCATCCGGGTAGGGAACGTGGCCGCTGTCGATGGTGTGGAATCGCGCGGCCGGTTGCGGGGTCTGCGCCCGGGCGAGGGTGATCATGTCGGTGCTGATGTCGACTCCGACGACCTGTGCTGCGGCTCCGGCGTCGAGGAGGCGTCGTGAGACTTTTCCGCTGCCGCACCCATAATCGAGCACGATCCCCCCTCGGCCGCAAGCAGTTTGGAGGTCATTGACGAGCGGGGTATAAGCCAGTCGGTTTTCGACATAGTCGTCATAGGCATCGAACCCTGCTGAGACTGCCGGAGTCGTCCATGATGTCGTCACTGCTGCACCGCCCTCACACGCGCGTTTTCGATGCTGGGCCATCGGCTCACGACCAGCTCCCGGTGGAGGGGATGGAGGTCGCCGATAATCGATGGGTCGACTGGTCGTTGGTATTGGAGTTGCCGGTGGATCCAGAACAGGCGGACAATGTCGACCCACGCTTCCGGAAGATCAAGGGTCGCCAGTGCGCGGCCTGGGAGCTCGTCTGCACGGATCGACTTCTCCAGGGCGAGGACCTGGTGCACCTGGTCCAGGCTCGCCCCCGAGGGCAGCCGTGGAAGAGTGCTGGGTTCCTCCACGATCGTCTGATCATCGCCGCCGAGGAGGGTGTGCACCTTGGTGAGGTCTTTTTCGTAGATGTGGATCGAGCCGACGTTGTGGATGTACACACCCGGGGTCAGGCCCAGCATCGAGGCGAGAAATTCTTGGATGAACGTGAAGGAGAACGTGTCGTTGAGCAGTCCCATGTACGCGTCGTTGGCGCGCATGAACGCGACCATGTGCAGACGGTCCTCACGGCGCAACAGCTGGAGAGCCAGCGTGCAGGAGACGTCGATGTTGCGGCGGTAGATGTCTTCGGAGTCGTCGAAGATCTGCAGAACGGCACGCTTGCTCGCAGGGTCATCCTCGCGGAGGATGTTCACGATTCGTTCGATCGCAGTCTCGTCGCCGACGTGTCTGAGCAGTTTGGGACCATACCCGGTGCCCGGCAGGCTGAGGCCGTCGGGACTGTACCGGCTCATCGAGGGTGCGTAGGTTCGGATGAAGTCGAGGTCGTTCTTCCCTGAGAGGTACCACAGTGCTTCGGCGTAGTTGAAGATGATGTTCTGCCGACGAGACCTGGCCAAGCAGTACCGCCGGGCCGGGTTGGTCAGGCGTGCGGTGTAGCCGATGATTTCGCGTTCGTCCTGCCCGCGGGGACTGTTCTGGTATTCGAACCCGGTGTAGACCTGTCGCAGGGAATCCAGGTAGAGCGTGTGGAGGTCGGGATACTCAGGCTTCACTGACGGCTCCTGCCTGCGCGTGCTCGATCGCGGTGAGGATGCGTGGTCCGGTGGGCTGCTCGGGATCGATGGTGATCATCTGGACGTCGGCGACCGCTGAGAGGCCTCGGACGAGGAACGCGTACTCGGCTCCCTCGTCGAGGAGTAAGACGATGGGTTTGTTCCAGGCGGAGGCCCACCCGATCTCGATGTGCGTGCCCGGGGATGCCGGTGCGCCGGGGAACGCGACGAAGACGTCGCAGGCGGCGATCTCCGTGTAGTCGATGCGTGTGCATTCGCTGGGTTCCATGAACTCACGGCCCCAGTGCTCTCTGCGGTGGGCGCAGTGCACATCCCACCCCTGGGTTTCGAAGAAGTCGATGATCGAGGTGTACTTGTCGATCGCGGCGTCGCCCATCACATGGGTGTCGGCGTCGACGAGAGCTTTGAACGGGCCGGCGAGAAACATCTTTCGCGTCATCGTCACGGCTCCTTTCATGAGTCGAAGTGGTTAGCTCTACCGATCGGAACGAGGAGGGGCTGTTCTGCATCCCTACCCGCGCGGCCAGAGCTGGTGGAAGTGATGCAGGGGACCGTGACCTTGGCCGACGTCGAGGCGGTCGCTGGCAACGAGAGCGCCGTGCAGGTAGGTCTTCGCCCGTTCAACGCTTTCGGGCACGGTGTGGTCAGGCAGCAGTGCGGTGATCGCCGAGGACAAGGTGCAGCCGGTGCCGTGGTCGTTGAGGGTTTCGATCCTGGGAGAGGTGTAGGTGGAGATCCCGTCGGGGCCGGCGAGGTAGTCGACACTGACCGTCTCGTTCGTGAGATGCCCGCCTTTGAGTAGCGCCCACTGACAGCCAAGGCCACGCAGCCCGGTGGCCTGGTCCTCCATCTGCCCCAAGCGGGTGACATCTGTGGTGTCGAGGAGCACGGCGGCTTCGGGAAGGTTCGGGGTGATGATCGTGGCCAGTGGCACGAGCGTGTCTCGGATGGCTGCGACCGCATCGTCGTCCAACAGCCTGTCGCCGCTCTTGGCGACCATCACCGGATCAAGGACCACGGTCTCGGCTTCGTGGTATTGCAGGCGCTCGGCGATGACCTCGGCGATCGCGGCGTTGGCGACCATACCGATCTTTACCGCGTCGACGCGCACATCGTCGAACACTGCATCGATCTGCTCACCGACGAAAGAGGGATCAAGGGGCATGAACGAGCGCACACCGCGCGTGTTCTGTGCCACGACCGCGGTGATCGCGGCCATACCGTAGGTGCCCCTCGCTGAGAAGGCTTTGAGATCGGCGTGGATGCCCGCCCCGCCAGTGGGGTCGGTGCCTGCGATGGATAGGACGTTCTTGATCGTCATGCGTGCACTTCCTTCTGCTGCTGTGTGGCGGCGTAGCGGGCGACCTCGGCGACATCCTTGCTCAGAGTCAGGCGGGCCTCGTCGACCTCGTCGAGGGGGAACCAGCGTGCTTCGAGGGCGTCGTCGCCAGCGTGGGGTTGCCCCGAGCGCCACTGGCAGAGCACGGCGATAAGCACGTAGTGACTGTCCAACCGTCCAGTCTCGTCTCGGCTGAACGCATCAACGGAAGTCAAAACACCGGTCGCCTGACCGATGATGCTGGTTTCTTCACCGAGTTCGCGTTCGGCGGCTTTGGTGATCGTTTCTCCGAATTCGATCTTCCCGCCCGGGAATCCCCAGAATCCTGCATCAGGAGGGTTCGCGCGACGCACCAAGAGGACATGGTCATCTTTGATGAGGACGGAAATGACTGCGACCCTCGGGCGCACCTCGACTGAGGACGTCGCGGGGCCGACAACAGAATGGGACACTGTAACCTCCTAATGGGGAGGCCAGCGAAGGAAAGAAGCCCTGCTAGACCAGTCCCTTCGCCGGCATGATCCGGATCAGGTTCTAGGGTCACCACGCTGACAACGTCCAGTGGTATCTCAGCCCCTTGACGGGACACCCCTCGGTGCAACCCGAATCTACCAGAATGCCGTCACAGATACACCCTGCGCGGATTGCCCGCTGCGGGATGCTGGTGTTGGGATCGGCTGCGCACCTATCCAGTGCTGCGACTGTGCCCGATGGAGCAAGTGCCCGTCTCACGGGTGGAGTCACTGGTCGGTGTCGGCCTTGGACGGTAGAATGGAAGGTGTCGGGCGAGCATGAAGGAGGACAGGTCATGGCGACGACGAAGGCCCTGGAACAGGCCGAGATCGACCGGCTCGAAGCGCAGGTCACTGCGAGCCAGCGGATGGCTAGCGAAGAGGAGACTGACGCCGACCGTGCCCTGGGCCGCAAGGTGCTCACTGGAGAGATGTCCGCCGATGACGCCATCGCCGTCCGGCTGGCGCAGATCGACGCGAAGCACGGCATCACCCGGTAACACGCCGCGGGCCAATGTCTCGGGCGGGGGTGGACGGTGATGCCGGATCATTACACGTATCCCGGCACCGAGGTGCTCGTCAACATCCCCGGCTACACCGACCCGGCGGCGTGGAAGGAAGCCGAGACCGCCCACGGCGCGAGATAGGTGCCCTGGATCACGAGCTGCGAGCGGCGTTGCAGCGGCGAGCACACCGCCTCGACCCCGACCCGCCGTTCGGTCCACCAGACCAGGGGCGGGGGCCACATGACCGAGGACTCGGACTATGAACACTCAACGTACCGCCACAGGCGAGCGGAACGAGAGCAGCGTGCGGGCGGCCCGGTCACGTCCGGGCGAGGAGAACGGGTCCGCAAAATGGGCGGACCCGTTGATCACGACGCAGGCCAACCTCTCAGGGCGAAACCCCTGTCACGGTGGGAGGAAATTTCCTCCCACCGTGCCAGGGGGACGCCCACGGTGCCGCCACTGTGGCGGCGCCGTACGCCTCGCGCGGGCAGGCCATGGTGGTGCCGAATCGGCACCACCATGCCATCCGCAGGTGCGAACCGTGCAGGGGCAACGGGGCCGGAAAATTTCCGGAGCCGTTCACCGGCCCCCGGCGCGGGCACGGTCCTGCAAAATTTGCGGGACCGTTGGCTTGGGCACGGGGGTGGAAAATTTTCACCCCCGTGGGCTCGAGCCGACCGTGGTGCCACCGTGGCACCACCGTCAAGAACGAGGGCAGGTCGACGGTGGTGGCAAATTGCCACAACCGTGCTGCCGGAGACGACGACAGCGGGCTGACGGTGGTGCACAATTTTCACCACCGTGACTTTCCGCTGGTGACTGCTCCGGGGGCGCCGAATCGGCACCCCCGTGCCCGACCCCGTTTTCGGGGCCTCCAAGGGCACGACAGCACTGACCATCCACATATAGTAGCTCGCTCCTGCGCGGATGGCTAGATGCAGTGATTGCTGTTTTTGAACCTCGGGTGTATGGGCGTACCTGTCGGGTATGAACAGTATCCCGACACCCCAGACCCATACGCCCACCACGACGACGAGGCCGCGCCTGGCGATCGACGACGAGGCCCTGACCGACACCGACCGGGAGACGATCCGGCAGGCCGCGAAGACCACAGCCTCCCGGTTCCCGCCCATGAGTGCCGAGCAGGCCGAGCTGATCCGCCACCAACTCCGCGGCGACGCCACCTGACCCACCCGGCATCCTGACCGTCTCGGCATCGAGCCCCACGTCCTTTAGAGTGCGCGGGGCTCGATGAGTACCCGCTCGGGCTCGAAGGCGTTCTGGCCCCGGTTCTGAGTCTGCTGGATGCGGACGTTGAACGTGGCCTTGATGATCTTCCTCCGCTCCAACAGTGGCAGGCCCGCCCACGCGGCAGGCACATCCTCGGCGGTGACCAGGGCACGCACCCGCTCGTCGGTCACCGGGGGGATGAGCGCCTGCTCGGCCTCGGCGATCTGGGGCCGCAACGCGGCTTCCAGCTTCGTGAGCGTGTCGAGGTTCAGACTCCCGGCCGCGTACTGGGCGATGACCTCGTCCAGGCGGGCCTGCAACGCCGCCCGCTTCTGCTCGGCAGCCTCGGCAACCTTGAGCCAGTCGCCGTCGTCGTCGCCGGTGAGCCAGGCGAGGTTGGTCGGGTTCTGGAACCACTCCAGCACGACCTGCTCGACATAGGCGTCCAGGCCCGGCTGGGAGATCATCGTCTTATAGCACCCCCGGAACTGGCACTGGTACTTCACCGCCGGAGTCCTCTCCTTCTTCCGCATCGTGGCCCGCTTCAAAGGGCGGCCGCAGTAGTGGCAGCGGGCGATGTGGACCATGAGCGTCTTCGCGGCCATCCCGCCACCGCCCTTGACGAGACGTCCGGGATCGGCGAACAGGCGCTGGATCTTCTGGAAGTCCTCCCACTCGATCAACGCCTCCCACTGCGCCTGGCCGATGACCTCACCGCGGTAGACGCGCTTGCCGGCGATGGTGGGGTTCTGGAGCACCTGGCGGACGGTGTAGGTATCCCAGCCGCGGGGACTCTCGGCCCACGGCTTCTTCGGTGTCGGCTCCCCAGCATCCTGCAACCGCATCGCTATCGAGTACATGGACTTACCAGCCAGCACATCACGGGCGGCATCGCGGACGATCTGCCCGGTGTGGGGGTCGGGTTCCTGGCGCAGCAGGACACCGGTGTGCTGGTCGTAGACCCGCCGGTATCCGTACGGGAGGCGACCGTGGGGGCGGCCCTTGTCCGCGTTGAGCTTGACTGTGCGCAACTGCCGCTCGCGCATCGTGTTCGCGTCCGCTTCGGCGCGGAGGAACTCGAAGCCCATCATGAACGTGTCATCGGAGCGGGAGAAGTCATACACCCTGCCGTGGGTGAGGTAGAGGACCCCGGCGCGCTGGCAGGCCTTGCGCAGCTGCACGTAAACCTCCATATCGCGCCCGGCACGAGACGGCTCCCAAGAGGCAAAGCCGCCATACCTGCCGGACTCGATCAAGGCCATGGCCTCGTCGAAGCCCTCGCGTTCGCGCCTGCGCCACTGCGAGGCCGACCGGTCAGCATCGCGGACGATCGCCTCCGGGTACCATTCGATCGGCAGGCACCAGCCGACCATGTCAGTGAGCTGGTCATCGATCGAGCGCATCAGCTTGTGCCGGTCCTGTGAGGCCCGCCCATACAGGATCGAAGCGGTCCAGTCGTCCTCGGCCATCTCCCGGAGTCGCTCGACCGCGGCCCGCAACTCCGGCGTGAGCAGCGGTAGCTCCAAGAGCCTGTTCGTCGTGGTCGTGTTGGTGTTCGTTGTGGTGGTGTTCATGGACATCAGGTGCGTCTGCCTTCCCTCTGCCCCTTGAACTTGATCGACGAGCCCACCACCGGGCTCGACCCCGTGAGCCGGCGCCGGCTCTGGGAGGACGTGCGCACGCTGGCCGGATCGGGCACCACCGTCTTCCTCACCACCCAGACGCTCGACGAGGCCGAAGCGCTCGCCGAACGCATCGCCGTGATGCGGGCCGGACGGATCGTCGCCGACGGCACCGCCGCGGAGCTCACCGCCGCCGTCGGCGGGCAGCGGCTGGTGCTGCTGGACCAGCACGGGGCGGAGGTGCGAGGGATCGACACCGACGGCACCGCCGCCTCGCTGCGGGGCGCCATGGCGCAGCTGGAGGATCACGACCAGGATCTGCAGGTGGAGCTGCGCTCCCCCACGCTCGACGACGCGTTCACGGCTCTGACCCAGGAGCCCCTGGACCGACAGGAGACCGCGGTATGACCTCCCTCGACCCTGCACCGCCCCGAAAGAGCCCCTCCCGTCCCGAGGACCGCCGACCGCTCGGCACGGGCCCCCTGACGTCCAGCGCCGTGTTCATCGACCGCAGTCTGCGCCACAGCCTGCGCGACGGTGAAGGGCTGCTCATGGCCGTCGCCCTGCCCGTGATGCTCCTGCTGCTGTTCACCTACGTCTTCGGCGGCGCGATCATCTCCGAGGGCTACGTGGACTTCGTCGTCCCCGGCGTGATCCTCACCTGCGCCGGCTTCGGCGCCGCCTCGGTGGCCGTCTCGGTCAACCGCGACGTCACGCTCGGTGCCATGCGACGCTTCCGGACCATGCCCATCGTCGCGTCCACCGTCCTGGCCGGGCATGTGGTGGCGAGCGTGATGCGCAACCTCCTGGCGACCGTGATCGTGATCCTGGTGGCTCTCCTGATCGGCTTCCGCCCCACCGCCACCGTGCTGGAGTGGATCGCTGTCCTGGGCCTGGTCGCCCTGTGGATCCTCGCGATCACCGCCCTGTTCGCCTGCATCGGCCTGGTCGCCGGGAGCCCGGAGGCCGCCAACGGCTACGGCTTCGTGCTGCTGTTCCTGCCCTACCTCTCCAGCGCCTTCGTGCCCATCGCGACCATGCCCGACTGGCTGCAGCCGATCGCCAGGCACCAGCCGATGGGGCCCCTGGTGGATGCCCTGCGCGCACTGCTCGTCGGGACCGGCGAGGCGCAGCTGCTGGCACCCCTGGCCTGGAGCATCGGCATCACTGCAGGCGCGATGGTGCTCACGGCGGTCGCCCTCCGACGCAGCGGGGACCGCTGAGGTCGATCAGGACCGGTCGGCCGTGAACGACCAGGGGCCCCGCAGCGAACGATCCTGTTCGCTGCGGGGCCCCTGGCCCGTGAGGGCCGTGATCAGCGCGCGGCGCTGCCCTCGGTGTAGTCCTCATCGAGTGCCTGGGCGCTCCAGGAGAACATCTTGCGCAGATCGCGGCCGACGGTCTCGATCTGGTGCTTGGCCTCGTCCTCGCGCAGCTGCGTGAACTCCAGCGCGCCCTTGTCCTGGTCGTCGATGAAGCGCTGGGCGAAGGAGCCGTCCTGGATGTCGGACAGGATGTCCTTCATCGCCGTCTTCGTCTCGGCGGTCACGACGCGCGGGCCGGAGACGTAGTCGCCGTACTCGGCGGTGTCGGAGATCGACCAGCGCTGCTTGGCAATGCCGCCCTCGTGCATGAGGTCGACGATCAGCTTGAGCTCGTGGAGGACCTCGAAGTAGGCGATCTCCGGCTGGTAACCGGCCTCGGCGAGGGTCTCGAAGCCCGCCTGGACGAGGTGGCTCATGCCGCCGCACAGCACGGCCTGCTCGCCGAACAGGTCGGTCTCGGTCTCCTCGGTGAAGGTGGTCCTGATGACTCCGGCGCGGGTGCCGCCGATGCCCTTGGCGTAGGCGAAGGCGAGGTCCCAGGCCGAGCCGCTCGCGTCCTGCTCCACGGCGACGATGTCCGGGATGCCGCGCCCGGCGACGAACTCGCGGCGCACGGTGTGGCCCGGGGCCTTCGGGGCGATCAGCAGCACGTCGACCCCGGCGGGGACCGCGATGTAGCCGAAGCGGATGTTGAAGCCGTGGGCGAAGGCGATCGCCTTGCCCTCGCTCAGGTGCGGCTCGATGGACTCGGCGAAGACCTTCCGCTGATCCTGGTCCGGGGTGAGGATCATGATGAGGTCGGCCCACTCGGAGACCTCGGCGACGGTGCCGACGCCCAGGCCCTGCTCCTCGGCCTTGGCGCGGGACGTCGAGCCCTCGCGCAGGCCGACGCGGACCTCGACGCCGCTGTCGCGCAGGTTCAGCGCGTGGGCGTGGCCCTGGGAGCCGAAGCCGACGATGGCGACCTTCTTGCCCTGGATGAGGGACAGGTCGGCGTTGTCGTCGTAGTAGATCTCGGCCACGATGTGCTCCTTCGTGTTGGGGTGCGGGGCGGTGCCGGACTGGCGGCGCCCCGGGCGACAGGTCGATCCTATCGCCGGGTGTCTTACGTGGTGAGAGGGCGTCTCAAGTCAAGAGACTGCGGTCGGTGATCGCTCGGCCACCGCGGCCGATGGCGACCTCGCCGGACTTGACGATCTCGCGGACGCCGAAGGACTCGAGCATCTCCAGCAGCGCGGCGAGCTTGTCCTGCGTGCCGGTCGCCTCGACGGTCACCGAGTCGGCGGCCGCGTCGACCACCTTGGCCCGGAACATCTGGACGATCTCCAGCACCGAGGTCCGCGTGGTGTTGTCCGCGGTGACCTTGATCAGGATCAGCTCCCGCTGGACCGTCGCCCGCGCGTCGAGCTGCACGATCTTGAGCACGTTCACGAGCTTGTTGAGCTGCTTGGTGATCTGCTCGAGCCGACGCTGGTCCACGTCGACGACCACGGTGATGCGGGAGATCTCCGGGTGCTCGGTCGGTCCGACCGCGAGCGAGGAGATGTTGTATCCGCGACGCGAGAACAGCGCGGTGACGCGGGTGAGCACGCTGGGCTTGTTCTCGACCAGCACCGAGAGGGTCTGGCTGTCAGGGGTCATCACGTACTCCGCGGCGGGTGTCTTCTGGGTGGACTGGTTCACGCTCATGATCAGATGTCCCTCTCCCACTCGGGGCTCATGCCCTGGGCGATCTGGATCTCGTCGTTCGAGACCCCTGTCGGCACCATCGGCCACACCATGGCGTCGGCGCTGACGGTGAAGTCCACGACCACGGGGCGATCGTTGATCTCCATCGCCTGGCGGATGGTCTCGTCGATGTCCTCGTCGCGCTCGCAGCGCAGGCCCGCCGCCCCGTAGGCGTCGGCGAGCTTGACGAAGTCGGGCACCCGGCGGGTGCCGTGCCCGGTGTTCAGGTCGGTATGGGAGTAGCGCTGGTCGTAGAACAGGTTCTGCCACTGGCGCACCATGCCGAGGCTGGAGTTGTTGATGACCGCGACCTTGATCGGGATGCCGTTGATGACGCAGGTGGCAAGCTCCTGGTTGGTCATCTGGAAGCAGCCGTCGCCGTCGATGGACCACACGACCCTGTCGGGGCGACCGACCTTCGCGCCCATCGCCGCCGGCACCGAGTAGCCCATGGTGCCCAGGCCCCCGGAATTGATCCAGGTGCAGGGATGCTCGTACTGGATGAACTGGCTGGACCACATCTGGTGCTGTCCCACGCCGGCGACATAGATCGATTCCGGGCCCGAGATCGCTCCGATGCGGGAGATCACCTTCTGCGGGGCGGTGAAGCCGTCCTCGGTCTCGGTCCACCCCAGCGGGTAGTTGTCGCGCAGCATCGTCAGAGTGTTCCACCAGGCGTCGTAATGGCGCTCGTCGGCCACGGCCAGACGCTCCCGCAGCTCGGCGGTCAGGACCCGAGCGACCTCGGCTGCCTGCCCCACGATCGGCACGGCGGCCTCGAGGTTCTTCGAGATCTCCGCCGGGTCGATGTCGGCGTGGACGATCGTCGCTCCCGGGGCGAAGGAGTCGAGGACCCCGGTGACGCGATCATCGAAGCGGGCGCCGATGTTGACGATGAGGTCCGCCCGCTGCAGCGCGGAGACCGCGGCGACGGTTCCGTGCATGCCGGGCATGCCCAGGTGGTTGGGATGGGAGTCGGGCAGGGCGCCGCGCGCCATCAGCGTGGTCACGAAGGGGGCGCCGGAGACGTCGATCAGCTCACCGACCTCGCGGCTGGCCCGGCCGCGCATCACGCCGCCGCCGAGCAGGAACACCGGACGCTGGGCCTCCAGCAGCAGCCGAGCGGCCTCGCGGATCTGCTTCGTGTGGGGCCGCGGGTCCGGACGGTAGCCGGGCAGGTCCAGGCTCTCGGGCCAGGCGAACTCCGTCATCCCCTGCTGGGCGTCCTTGGTGACATCCACGAGCACCGCGCCGGGACGGCCGGTCGAGGCGATGTGGAAGGCCTGCTTGATCACCTTGGGCACGTCATCGGGGTCCTTGACCAGGAAGTTGTGCTTGGTGACCGGCATCGTCATGCCGACGATGTCCGCCTCCTGGAAGGCATCGGTGCCGATGAACTGGGAACCGACCTGGCCGGTGATCGCGACCATCGGGATGGAGTCCATCTGGGCGTCGGCGAGCGCGGTGATGAGGTTGGTGGCGCCAGGGCCCGAGGTGGCCAGGCAGACGCCGACCTTGCCGGTGGCGTGCGCATAGCCGCTGGCGGCATGCCCCGCACCCTGCTCGTGGCGGACCAGCACGTGGCGCAGGCCCTCGGCGTCCATCAGCGGGTCGTAGGTGGGCAGGATGGCACCGCCGGGGAGGCCGAAGACGACCTCTGCCCCGGCATGCTTGAGGGACTCGATCAGCGCTTGAGCGCCGGTCATCTGCTGTCCGGTCATCGGAACTCCTTCGTCGTCTCGGACGGTGGGCGTGGCGGTGAACTGCGGTGCATCCCGCGACCTCTCCCCGGGTGCCGTCGCCCCTCGAGCGGGGCACGAAAAAGCCCCTCCGCCTGGGGCTCGGGGAGGGGCGCGGATGACGTCTCGTAGAGACGAACGGGCGTCAGCCGCGCTCGGGAACTACGAGAAGGATCGTCTGCATGATCCCGAGCATAGATCCTTCGGCGCGACCTGGGCCACCCGTCCGGATCGCGAGATGACACGTCCAGGGGCGAGGGGCCGCGGGCGATGCTCGGCCCGGGCGGCCGCGCACCGCCCGGGCGGATCAGTCCAGCGGCCGACGGGTGGCGCCGTAGGTCGCCGAGCGCACCAGGTGCGCGTAGACCTTCAGCGCCTGGGAGACCTGGCGCTCGCGGTGCGCGGGCCGCCAGGGCAGCGGGCCCTTCGCCGCACGACGACGAGTCAGCTCGTCCTCGGGGACGTCGAGCTCGAGCAGGCGCTTGTCGACGTCCATGATGATCGTGTCGCCGTCCTCGATGAGGCCGATCACCCCGCCTTCGGCCGCCTCCGGGGAGATGTGGCCGATGGAGACCCCGCTGGTGCCGCCGGAGAAGCGGCCATCGGTGATCAGAGCGCAGGTCTTGCCCAGACCGCGTCCCTTGAGGAAGGACGTCGGGTAGAGCATCTCCTGCATGCCGGGGCCACCCTGAGGGCCCTCGAAGCGGATCACCACGACGTCGCCGGCCCGGACCGTCTTGTCGAGGATCTTCTGCACGGCCTCCTCCTGGGAGTCGCAGACCACCGCGGTGCCCTCGAAGTGGAAGAGGTCCTCGGTGACGCCGGCCGTCTTGAACACGGCGCCGTCTCGGGCCAGGTTGCCCTTGAGCACAGCGAGACCGCCGTCCTTGGTGTGGGCGTGCGGGACGGCACGGACCACGCCGTTCTCGCCGTCGGTGTCCAGCTCGTCCCAGGTGTTGGTGGTGGAGAAGGCCTGCGTGGTGCGGACGCCGCCGGGGGCGGCATGGAAGAGGGCCTCGGCCTTCTTGGAGGCGCTGCCGCTGCGGATGTCCCACTCGGCGAGCCAGCTGGACAGATCGGGTGAATGCACCGTGTGGATGGTGTGGTCCAGCAGCCCCGCACGGTCGAGTTCGCCGAGGATGGCGGGGATGCCGCCGGCGCGATGGACGTCCTCGACGTGCGCGGTGCCGTTCGGGGCGACCTTGGACAGCGTCGGCACCAGACGCGAGATGCGGTCGATGTCGTCGAGGCCGAAATCGACGCCGGCCTCGATCGCCACGGCCAGGATGTGCAGGATCGTGTTCGTCGACCCACCCATGGCGACGTCCATCGCCATGGCGTTGGAGAACGCGGCCTTGGTGGCCACGGAACGCGGCAGCACCGACTCGTCGCCGTCCTCGTAGTAGCGCTTCGCCAGGTCCACGATCGTCCGGCCGGCCTCGAGGAACAGTTCCTTGCGGAAGGCATGGGTGGCCAGCGTGGTGCCGTTGCCGGGCAGGGACAGCCCGAGCACCTCGGTGAGGCAGTTCATCGAGTTCGCGGTGAACATCCCGGAGCAGGACCCGCAGGTGGGGCAGGCGTTCTCCTCGACCTCGGCCAGCTGAGCGTCGGTGATCGAGTCGTTCGCGCTCAGCGCCATGGCGTCGACCAGGTCGATCCGGTTCTCGGTGACGCCCTCGACCGGCTTGCCCGATTCCGAGGGGCCGCCGGAGACGAAGACGACCGGGATGTTCAAGCGCATCGCGGCCAGGAGATGACCCGGGGTGATCTTGTCGCAGTTGGAGATGCACACCAGGGCGTCGGCGGTGTGGGCATTGACCATGTACTCGATCGAGTCGGCGATGAGGTCGCGGCTGGGCAGCGAGTAGAGCATGCCGCCGTGGCCCATCGCGATGCCGTCGTCCACGGCGATCGTGTTGAACTCCTTGGAGACACCGCCGGCCTCCTTGATGGCGCCCGCGACCAGGTCACCCATGTTCTTGAGGTGGACGTGGCCCGGCACGAACTGCGTGTACGAGTTCGCGATCGCGACGATCGGCTTGCCGAAGTCGGAGCCCTCCATGCCGGTCGCGCGCCACAGGGCGCGGGCGCCGGCCATGTTGCGGCCATGGGTCGAGGTACGGGAGCGGAGCTGAGGCATGGGCGACACATTACGCCGACATGCGAGATGCGGATGTCACCATCCGGACAGTGGACGGCGGGGCGATCACCGCTGTGATCGCCCCGCCGTCGGGACCGGTCCTGGCCCGGTCCGGATGCCCTGCGCTCAGCTGACGCCGAGCTTGTCCATGATGATCTCGCGCACGCGGCCGGCATCGGCCTGACCGCGGGTGGCCTTCATGATCGGGCCGATCAGCGCACCGATGGCCTGGACCTTCCCGCCCTGGATCTTGGCGACCACGTCGGGATTGTCGGCGATGGCCTGGTCCACGGCCCCGGTGAGCACCGAGTCGTCCGAGACGACCGCGAGGCCCTCGGACTCGACGATCGCCGCGGGATCCCCCTGGCCCTCGAGGACCTTGGTGAGCACCTGCTTGGCGATCTTGTCGTTGATCTTCTTCCCGTCGACCAGACCCTGCAGCTCGGCGACCTGGACCGGGGTGATCGCCAGCTCCTCCAGCTCGACCTCACGGTCCTTGGCCACACGGGCCAGCTCGCCCATCCACCACTTCCGGGCGCTCTGGGCACTCGCCCCGGCCTCGACGGTGGACTCGATGAGATCGAGGGCCTCGGCGTTGACGACGTCGCGCATCTCGAGGTCGGTGAAGCCCCATTCCCCCAGCAGGCGGCGCCGTCGGGCGGAGGGCAGCTCCGGCAGACCGGCGCGGATCTCCTCGACCCACTCCCGGCTCGGGGCCACCGGCACCAGATCCGGCTCGGGGAAGTAGCGGTAGTCCTCCGCGTCGGACTTCGGGCGCCCGGAGGAGGTCCCGCCGGTGTCCTCATGGAAGTGACGTGTCTCCTGGACCACGGAGCCGCCGGCGTCCAGGATCCCTGCGTGACGGGAGATCTCGTAGCGCACCGTGCGGTCGATGGACCGGAAGGAGTTGACGTTCTTGGTCTCCGAACGGGTGCCCAGCGGCGCGTCGGCGTTCTCCCGCAGGGAGACGTTGATGTCGGCGCGGACGTTCCCGCGCTCCATCCTCGCCTCGGAGACGTCCAGGGCCCGGAAGATGTCGCGCAGGGTGCGCACGTAGGCGGCGGCGACCTCCGGGGCCCGACCCTTCGTGTCCGGGATCGGCTTGGTGACGATCTCGACCAGCGGCACGCCGGCGCGGTTGTAGTCGACCTGGGAGTGCGTCGCTCCATGGATCCGCCCGGTGGCACCCCCGACGTGGGTGTTCTTGCCGGCGTCCTCCTCCATGTGGGCGCGCTCGATCTCGACGCGGACGATCTCGCCGTCCTCCAGTTCGACGTCGACCCAGCCCTCGTAGGCGATGGGCTCGTCGTACTGGGAGGTCTGGAAGTTCTTGGTCAGGTCCGGGTAGAAGTACTGCTTGCGCGCGAAGCGGCAGGTCTCGGCGATCGAGCAGTTCAGCGCCAGTCCGATGCGGATCGCGTACTCGACCGCCGTGCGGTTCACGACCGGAAGGGAGCCGGGCAGGCCCAGCGAGGTGGGGGTGATCGCCGTGTTGGGCTCGGCGGCGAAGATGTTGGGGGCGCCGTCGAACATCTTGGTGGCGGTGCCGAGCTCGACATGGACCTCGATGCCGAGGACCGGATCGAAGCGCGAGATCGCCTCGTCGTAATCGACGAGATCGGTGGCTGACGCGGACTGGGCGGTGTTCATCGCTGTGCTCCGTTCGTGAGCTCGGGGGCCTTGGCCAGCAGCGGGCCGCCCCAGGAGTCCTCGAGCAGCGCCTCCAGGGCGCCGCCGACCCGGTACAGCCGCTCGTCGGCCCGGGCCGGGGCGAGGAACTGGATCCCCGCGGGCAGGCCGTCCTCGGCGAGGCCCGAGGGCACCGAGATGCCCGGCGTGCCGGCGAGGTTGGCGGGGATGGTGGCGATGTCGTTCATGTACATGGCCATGGGATCGTCGACCTTCTCGCCGAGGCGGAACGCCACGGTCGGGGACGTCGGCGAGGCGAGCACGTCCACCGTCGAGAAGGCGGCGGTGAAGTCGCGCTGGACGAGGGTGCGGACCTTCTGGGCGCTGCCGTAGTAGGCGTCGTAGTAGCCGGCCGACAGCGCGTAGGTGCCCAGCAGGATGCGGCGCTTGACCTCGTCGCCGAAGCCGGCGCCGCGGGTGGCCTTCATGACGTTCTCCGCGGTGGGGTGGTCCTCGGGGATCACGCGCAGGCCGAAGCGCATACCGTCGAACTTCGCGAGGTTGGAGGAGGCCTCCGAGGGCATGATCAGGTAGTAGGCGCCCAGCGCATAGGTGAAGTTCGGGCAGGCCACGCGCACGATCTCGGCGCCGGCCCGTTCGAGCTGGTCGAGGGACTCGGTGAAGCGGGCCCGGACCTCGGGGGCGAAGCCCTCTGACTCGAGCTCCTCGATGACGCCGATGCGCAGTCCCTTGACGTCCTTGCTGCGGGCGGCCGCGGTGAAGTCTCCGACGGGATCGGGCAGCGAGGTGGAGTCGTGGGGATCGTGCCCGGCGATCAGCTCGTGCAGCAGCGCGGAGTCCTCGACGGTGCGCGTGACGGGACCGGCCTGGTCCAGGGAGCTGGCCATCGCGATCAGTCCGTAGCGCGAGACGGAGCCGTAGGTGGGCTTCACGCCGACGGTGCCGGTGACGGCGCCGGGCTGGCGGATGGAGCCGCCGGTGTCGGTGCCGATCGCCAGCGGTGCCTCGTAGGAGCCCACGGCCGCGGCGCTGCCGCCGCCGGAGCCGCCGGGGATGCGGTCGCGGTCCCAGGGGTTGCGGGTGGGCCCATAGGCGCTGGACTCGGTGGAGGAGCCCATCGCGAACTCATCCATGTTGGTCTTGCCGAGGATCGGCAGGCCGGCCTTGCGCAGGGCCGTGACCAGGGTCGCGTCGTAGGGAGGGATCCAGCCCTGCAGGATCTTGGAGCCCGCGGTGGTGGGCTGGCCCTCGGTGACCACGACGTCCTTGACGGCGATGGGCACTCCGGCCAGCGCCGGGAGCTCCTCCCCCGCGGCGCGCCGGGCATCGACGTCCCGTGCGGTGGTCAGGGCCTCGTCCTGGTTGAGGTGGAGGAAGGCGTTCAGGTCGCCGTCCACGGCGGCGATGCGGCCGAAGTGGGCACGGGTGAGCTCCTCGGAGGAGACCTCCCCGGCCTCGAGCGCGGCGGCCTGGGCGGCGGCGCTGCGGCGGATGATGTCACTGGTGGTCGTCGATGCGCTCACGTCGCTCACTCCTCGCCCAGGATCTGCGGGACCGCGAAGCGGCCGTCCTGCGCCTCGGGAGCGCCGGCGAGCGCCTGCTCCTGCGTCAGGGTGGTCTCGACGACGTCCTCGCGGAGCACGTTCGTCATGGCAATGGGGTGGGACGTCGCGGGAACGTCCTCGGTGGCGACCTCGGAGACGGAGGCGACAGCGTCCATGATGGAGTCGAACTCGCCGGCGAAGCGGGCGGTCTCCTCCTCGGTGAGCTGGATCCGTGCGAGGTCGGCGAGGCGTGCGACATCATCTCGTCCGATCGATGGCATGCGGGTCATCCTAGACCGTGTGCAGCACTCCCCTCGTCCGGTCGCGAGGAGTCACCGGCCGGGCCGACGGGTCGCCGGCGTCGGGCACGTCGTCATAAGGCCGTGCGATCCGGGTCGGGGCACGGTCAGGGCGCGGCCCCCGCCGGGGTCATGTCCGATCAGGGGTCGGAGGGTCCTTCCCGTCCGGAGGCCCGTCCGGCGGTTCGGAGCCGTCACCGCGGGTGCCGGTCGCCTCCACGAAGGGGGAGGGCGACGGCGCCGGAGGCGTCTGGGTCCGTACCGGGCCGAGACGGCGCTGGCGCAAGGGGTCCTTGCGCAGATCGATGTACAACGAGATGCACAGACCGATCAGCACGAACACGAAGGGCGTCGCCGTGAGGATCGTGAAGGTCTGCAGCGCCCCCAGACCGCCGACCAGCAGCAGCATCGCGGCGACCACGCCGGTCAGCACCGCCCACAGCACCACCAACGGCTCCCACGGCTCCTCGCGTCCGCGGGAGGACAGCGTGGCGAGCACGAGCGCGCCTGCATCAGCACCGGAGACGAAGAAGATCGACGTGAGGAAGATCACCGCACCGGCGGTGATCGGCAGCACGGGGTACTCCTGCAGCATCGTGAAGAAGGCCGCCGCCTCGCTGCCGGTACCGGCGATGTCGACCCCCGCGAACTGCAGATGGAGGCCGGCGCCGCCGAAGACGACGAACCACACGGCACTGATGAGCGTCGGCACGAGCAGCACCCCGAGCACGTACTCCCGGATCGTGCGGCCCTTCGAGATGCGGGCGATGAACGTACCGACGAAGGGGGTCCAGGAGATCCACCACGCCCAGTAGAAGATCGTCCATTGCGCCAGCCAGTCGCCGCCGCCGAACACGGCGGTGTGGAAGCTCATCGGCACCAGGTTGGTGAGGTAGGCGCCGATCGCGTCGGGGAACAGGTCGAGGATGAAGACGGTCGGCCCGAGAACGAAGACGAAGATGGCCAGCGCGAACGCCACGACCATGTTGGTGTTCGACAACCACTTGATGCCTTTGGAGACGCCGCTCGCCGCGGACAGGACGATGCCGACGGTGAGCACCATGATCACGATGATCGCGAGCGAGGTGCTGCCCTTCTCGGGAAACTCACCCGAGCGCAGGAGCGCGATGCCGGCGGCCACCTGCAGCGCACCGAACCCCAGTGAGGTCGCCGAGCCGAACTTCGTGCAGATGATGGCGAGAATGTCGATGGGCTTGCCCCAGCCCTTCCCCTCGATCGCCCGCTTGCCGAAGATGGCCTGGAACGGCGAGCTCAGGAGGTTGCCGCGGCCGAGCCGGAAGGTCGAGTAGGCCAGCGCCAGGCCCACCACGGAGTACATGGCCCAGGGGTGGAGCCCCCAATGGAAGAACGTGTACGCCATCGCGTGCTGTGCGGCCATTTCGCTGCCTGCTTCCGCATTCACGAACGGCGGCGGAGCGGTCAGGTGGCTGACCGGCTCGTAGACACCGAAGAACATGAGCCCGATGCCCATGCCGGCGCTGAACATCATCGCCACCCAGGAGACGGTCGAGAACTCCGGCTTCTCGCCGTTCTGCGACAGCGGGATCCGGCCGTACCGGCCGAAGGCGAGGACGAGGGAGTACACCACGAATCCGCTGGCCGCGAGGATGAAGAACCAGCCCAGGGAGTCCGTCACCCAGGTCAGCGCGCTGCCGGTGACGCTGCCCACCTGATCCGGGAACACCATCCCCACCACGGTGGTGACGGCGATGACACCGAAGGCGCATCCGAAGACGACTTTGTCCATGCTGGCGAATCCCCGTTTTACATCGAGGTTCGCGATCTTCTCGGGGTTCTCCGCTGCGGAGTCGTGCGCTGTCGGATCTGAGGTGTCGTTCACCATCTGGGACCTCCTGTCCCGGGGTCCGAGCCTCGCCCCAGAGGCCCTCCGGCGGGGGGTCGACGGGAAGACGGTCCCGGTCTCCGCGCCCGATGACGGGCTCACGAACCAGCTTCGCGCGTTACCATACTCTTATGAGTGACGCACAGCACAGTCACCGGGGCGAGGACGCCTCGCTCCACCGCAGTGCGCATGCCCTGGGGCGCACCGACCTCGGTGACGTGGGCGAGGTGACCAAGCACGACAGCCGACTGTCCGCCTTCGGCGCCTGCGAGGAAGCCAATGTCGCGGTCGGCACCGCCCTGGCGTTCGGGGACTTCGGGGTCGAGGTGGCCGCGACGCTGACGAGCGTGCAGAACGATCTCTTCGACCTGGCCGCCGACCTCAGCGTGCCGTTCGACGAGACCGATGAATCCGACGTCGTGCGGATCACCGAGCAGCACCTGACGTGGGTCGACCGAGCCTATGAGCACTACTCCTCGCAGCTCTCGCCCGTCGACGGGTACATCGTGCCGGGCGGCACCGTTCCGGCGACGCTGCTGTACCAGGCGCGGGTCGCCGTGCGCAGGGCCGAGCGCACCACCCTGGCGGCCATGGCCGAATTCCCCGGATCGACCAACGCCCTGGTGCCGCGCTACCTCAACAGCGCGTCGTCGTTGTTCTTCGTCCTGGCCCGCACGCACAACGCCGAGCTCGGGGACACGATGTGGAACCCGCTGGGCTCCGTCACCGCTCGGACACAGAACTAGACCGCGCTCGGTAGTGGTAGCCGCCGAGGCGGTCGAACCCGAGCTGCCGATACAGCGCTCGCGCGGCGCCGTTGTCCCGCTCGACCTCGAGGAGGGCGCGGCTCGCGCCCTGGACGGCCGCGAGCGCCAGCAGGGTCCGGGAGAGGGCGCGGCCGAGGCCCTGGCGACGGTGGGCGGGGTCCACCGCGATCATGTTCAGCACCGCGACGGTCTCCTTGCCCACGGGGGCGAGAGCCGCGCGTCCCACGGCGACCGGGGCGGCGTCCGGGGCCCCGTCGGCTCGCAGCAGCACCTGGACCGCAGGAGTTCCGGCGAGGATGTCGTGGACGGTCCGACGTGCCTGCTCGCCCTCTCGCGGGGCGAGCTGCCAGGCTGCCTCGAACCAGCCCTCGTCCAGGGCGCCGGTGCGGATCTCGGCCGAAGGATGCGGCACATCCCCGCGCCTGCGGCCGAGGGCGGTCGTGAGCAGCTCGCTGTCGCCATCGCGCCGGTAGCCGCGTTCGCGCAGAACGTCGTCCAACCGCTCGGGGCCGTGGAGGTCCAGGACCCGGAAGACGGGCGTCTCCCCGCTCATCTCGTACAGGGACTCGACCCGGTCGATCGCCGCGGCCAGGCCGTCCTGTGAGCTCGGGGCGTCCAGGGCGACGGCGCTGTTGGCACGACGGGTGACGCCGCGGGAGCGCAGCAGGGCGAAGCCGTCGACGTCGAGGCGCTGCAGCGGCCTCCAGCCGGCGATCAGCGCCTCGGTGAGACGGAATCCGCTCAGCGGTCGGGAGGCGGTGCCCCGGGGATTCTTGGAGGTCTGGGAGGTCTTCGAAGGCTTCGAGGACTTCGAGGACTTCGACGTCTTCGAGGTGCTGCGGCGGGGGTGGGAGCTCATCCCTGCGATCGTAGCGAGCACCCCGGTAGAATTCCGTCCACCCGCCGCGGACTCCCCGAGGAAGAAGGCCCGCCATGTCCGTCGACCCGCATTCGGACTATCACTCGCACGATCCCGAGGACGCCGACGCCGTCTCGGACGACCCGGTGGTCCGCGAGGCCCAGGAGCTGGAGAAGCGCATGCGCCGAGCGCTGGCCACCAAGGAGGATCCGCTGCGCGACGACGAGTCCACCTCGGAGCGTCTGCGGCGCCTGGAGAACGAAGGTCCCGAGCCCACCTCGGACTGACGGCGATCCTCCGGGACCGGCGCCGACCGGCACGGTCCGGCTCGGGACAGCAGAGGTCGGGCCGCGGATGCTCGCCTGTGCCTGACCGCCCGATCCCGTCCGCACCGTCGACGCTGCCGCCCGTTCGTCGGCGCCGCTTGCCACACTGGGGGCATGGACTCCCCCGCCTCGCCCCCCGCCCCCACCGCGACCACGACCGCTGGGACCCTGCGCGATGAGGCGCAGGAGGCGCTGCGTGCCCTGACCGGCCGCGCCGACGCCGCTTTCCACGAGGGGCAGTTCGAGGCGATCTCGGCCCTGGTCGAGCAGCGGCGGCGGGTGCTCGTGGTCCAGCGGACCGGCTGGGGCAAGTCCGCCGTGTACTTCCTGGCCGCCCTGCTGCAGCGGCGCCGCGGCGCAGGTCCGGCGCTGATCATCTCCCCGCTCATCGCCCTGATGCGCGACCAGGTGGCGGCCGCGCGCCGGGCGGGGGTCCGGGCCGAGGCGATCAGCTCGGCGAACCCGACCCAGTGGGCCGATATCGAGCAGGCGCTGGACGACGACGAGCTCGACGTCCTGCTGGTCTCCCCCGAGCGTCTGGTCAATCCGCGGTTCCGCGCGGATCAGCTGCCCCGTCTGATCGAGCGCTGCGGCCTGCTGGTGATCGACGAGGCGCACTGCATCTCCGACTGGGGCCACGACTTCCGCCCCGACTACCGGCGCCTGCGGGACCTGGTCGGCGAGCTCGGCGACCAGGTGCCCGTGCTCGCGACCACGGCGACGGCGAACTCCCGCGTGGTCGCCGACGTCGCCGAGCAGCTCGACGCCCAGAGCGAGGGGGCGGCGCCGGTGCTGACCCTGCGCGGCTCGCTCACCCGGGACTCGCTGCGCCTGGGTTGCCTGACCCTGCCTGATGACCGCGCGCGCCTGGAGTATCTGGTCCGCCACCTCGATCAGCTGCCGGGCTCGGGGATCATCTACACCTTGACGGTCTCCGCGGCGGAGGACCTCGCGGACCTGCTGGATCGTCCCGACCGCCGGGTGCGCGCCTACACCGGCCGCACGGATGCCGAGGAACGGGCCGAGCTCGAACAGGCCCTGAAAGACAACGAGGTCAAGGCACTCGCCGCCACCAGTGCGCTGGGGATGGGTTTCGACAAGCCCGATCTCGGCTTCGTCGTGCACCTGGGGGCGCCGAGCTCCCCGGTGGCCTATTACCAGCAGGTCGGCCGCGCCGGTCGTGCGACCGACACCGCCGATGTGCTGCTGCTGCCGGGGCGCGAGGACCGAGCCATCTGGGAGTACTTCGCGACCGCCTCGATGCCCTCCCAGGCCGATGCCGATGCGGTGCTCGCCGAGCTCGGCACCGCGTCGGGACCCGTGTCCACCCCGGCGCTCGAAGCCCGGGTGGACGTCAAGCGCAGCGCGCTCGAGCTGCTGGTGAAGGTGCTCGCGGTCGAAGGCGCGCTCCAGGCGGTGCGCGGCGGCTGGATCTCCACGGGCGAGCCCTGGACCTATGATGCGCCGCGCTACGAGAACGTCGCCCGGGCCCGCCGCGAGGAGCAGCAGGCGATGCTCGACTACGAACGCCTCCAGCCCGGGGATCCCCAGCAGTGCCGGATGCTGTTCCTGGCCCGGCAGCTCGATGACGACACGGCCTCCCCCTGCGGGCGCTGCGACGTGTGCACCGCGCCGTGGTATCCGGGCCCCGATGCCGCCTCGGCCCCTGCCGGCACGGACTCCCCGGCCACCGGAGCGGAGCCGGTCCCGGGAGCGGACTCGTCCCAGGAGGCGGTCGCCCGCCTGCTGGACCGCGTCGGGGTGCCGGTGGACCCGCGCAAGCAGTGGCCGCAGGGGCTGGACCGGCTCGGGCTGACCGCGGAGTCCGGCGCGGCGCTGCGCGGGAACATCCCGCCCGGGGAACGCCTCGAGGAGGGTCGGGCGCTGGCGCGCATGTCGGACCTGGGATGGGCGGTGCCGCTGCGGGAGCTGCTCCACGTCGATGAGCAGGGACATCGGGTCGATGCCCCGCTCACCCCGGCGATCGCCCAGCGGGTGGTCGAGGTGCTCGCCGACTGGGACTGGGACCGGCGCCCTGCGGCCGTGCTGGGGATCGGCTCCACCACCCGGCCGCGGCTGGTGCGCGAGCTCGCCGCCGGGATCGCGCGCCTCGGGAAGATGCAGGACCTCGGGGACCTTCCGCTGGCGTCCGACGCCGCCCCGCTGTTCGGGGCGCGCAACAGTGCCTTCCGCGTCGCGGCGCTGTGGGACAGGTTCGTGATCACCCCGGAGCTGACCGAGCAGCTCTCGGCCCTGGAGGGCGCGCCGATCCTCCTGGTCGACGACGAGATCGACACCCGTTGGACGATGACCCTGGCCGGGCGCCTGCTGCGTCGTGCGGGGTCGGGCCCCGTCCTGCCCCTGTCCCTGGCGCTGGTCAGCTGATCACGGGCCGTAGTCCTCGGCGCCGACCGCGAAGACCGGCCGGTCGCCGGTCTCCTCCCGCAGGCTCCACAGCAGGTCGGGGCCGTCCTCCTCCGGCCAGTAGCTGATCGACTCGCCCCAGTTCACCCAGGGGTGGGAGGTCATCTCGCCGGTCCCGGACCAGGCGTGCAGGGTCCTCTGCGTCGAGTTCGACTGGTTGAACCACCAGGTGCCGCCGGACGAGGCGACCCCGTTGAGATGGTGCAGCGGGACCTCGAGCGCCTCGTTGGCGGTCATGGTGTCCGGGAACCGTGTGCTCTCCGGTGCGAAGGGGAAGCGCACGGCGCGGGTGGTGCCGTTGGGGTAGTTCTCGCAGTCCGGGCAGCGGTATTCGGTCATGACGAGGGATCTGCTGGAGCGGTCCAGCGAGATGGTCGACCAGACCAGCTCCTCGGCGCCCTCGCGGGTCGCGATCGTGCCCGCCTGTGGCAGGGCGTAGCGGTAATGGTGGGCGTAGAAGGTGTCGCCGACACGGCCGATCTGCTCCTTGTCCCCGCCGGTGTCGGTGGTGAGGATCCGACTCATGTCGAACACGCGCATGCCCCGCGACGTGTCCGCGACATAGAGCAGATCCCCGTACCAGGCGATGCCGCCGACGTGGATGGTGACGTCGCGGAAGCTGGGTTCCTCGGCGGTGCCGGTGGGCTCGACCAGGAGGATTCGCCGGTAGGAATTCGGATGGTCGGCGTCCCAGTCGATGAGGTTGATCCGGGAGCCCTTCGGGGACGTGTTGTAGAAGCTCACGGCGATCAGCTGGCGGCCGTCGTACCGGCCGTCCTGCGCGGTCCCGACGGCGTCGCGGCTGGTGGTGATGCCCTGGGGCGCGACATCCGGGTCGTTCTCGTCGCCGGAGTCGAAGCGGAAGCCGTGGAGCTGTCCGTCGACGACGCCGGCCACCGGGGTCCGTTCGTGGTTCGCGGCGTCCATGACCTCGCTGACGCTCGCGCTGCCGGCCTGCTGCAGCAGAGTCTCCACGTGGTCCGCGTAGGTGGTGTAGTCCGCGGTGATGGTGAAGGAGTTCGGAGAGATCGCTTCCGGCACGCCCGCAGCGCGGGCCGGAGAGGCAGGAAGCATCGTCCCACCGGCGGTGACGGCACCGAGCAGACCGGCCCCGCGCAGGACTGCGCGACGGTCGATCCCTCCTGCGGAATGTCGATCAGGGTCCGGGGCCGGGGCGTTCGAGGTGGTGGCACTCATGGCCGAGCAGCCTTCCTGCGGGGTTCGAGGTGGCGCGCACCACCGTGGCACCGCGGGGCCGAGCTGTCGAGAGCTTTTCGTGGACCCTGTCCGAAAGAAGGAGGCCACCTTCCCGCGGAGCTCTACCTCTCGGCGTCGTGCCCGGGGGCGTCGTCCGTGGTCGGGCCGTCCTCCGTGGTCGGGCCGTCCTCCGTGGTCGGGCCGTCCTCCGCCTCTGCGTCGCCCTCAGGATCCTCGCCCGGCTCAGCCACCGCCTCGGGCCCGCCCTCGAGCAGGGCCACGAAGCCGGCCTCGTCGAGGATCCGCAGCCCGAGGTCGCGGGCCTTGGTCTCCTTCGAGCCGGCGTTCTCGCCGACCACCACGAAGTCCGTCTTCTTCGAGACCGAGCCGGAGGACTTCCCGCCGCGGGAGATGACCGCCTCCTTGGCACCGTCCCGGCTGAAGCCGTCCAGGCCGCCGGTGACCACGACCGTCAGCCCCTCGAGAGTCTTGACGAAGCCCTCCTCGACGTCGTCGACCATGCGCACCCCGGAGGCGGCCCAGCCGTCGACGAGCGTGCGGTGCCAGTCGACCGCGAACCATTCGGTGACGGCCTCGGCGATGATCGGGCCGACCCCGTCGGTGTCGGCGAGCTGCTCGACGCCCGCTTCGCGGATCGCGTCCATGGACCCGTAGGCGGTGGCGAGCGAACGGGCGGCCGTCGGACCGACGTGCCGGATGGACAGGGCCACCAGCACCCGCCACAGCGGCCGGGCCTTCGCCTTCTCCAGCTCGGACAGGAGCGTCTCGGTGGTCTTCAGCACGGCGGGAGTCTTCTGCTGCTTCCACGCGTTCTCGCGCTTGTAGTGCTTGAACTGCGGCCGGGACCAGAACGCGGGCTGGATGCGCCAGTCCCCCGTCGGCTCGCCGTCACGACGCTCGCTCTGCCAGACGACCACCTCGCGCAGCGCCTCGGCGGTGAGATCGAACAGATCGTCGCCCGTGGTGACCACGGGGTCCTGCAGACCGGGCAGCAGAGGGTCCTCCGCCGCGGTGATGCGCAGCAGCGGGACCCCGTCGGTCCCCTGGGTGACCTGGCCGTTCTTGACCACCACGAAGTTCTCGAGCTCCGCATCGGAGGCCTCGCGGATCGGCAGGTGGATGCTGTGCCCGGTGCTCAGGGCGGCGAGCGCCTCGCCCCGGCGCTTGTCGGGGTCGGTCAGAGCGATCGCGGACTCCTCGCCGAGCGCTTCGATGTCGAAGCCTCCGCGGGAGGCCGCATGCTCGACGCGCCCGGTGACCTGCGCGGGGCAGTCCTTCTGGTTGGGGCAGCGCCAGTCCTTCTCCCCCTCCTTCTCGGGGCGGATGGTGGTGCCGCAGGCGGGGCACCGGCTCGGCATCACGAAGGGACGCTCGCTGCCGTCGCGGAGCGATTCCACCGGTGCGAGGATCTCCGGGATCACGTCCCCGGCCTTGCGCAGCACGATGGTGTCGCCGATCAGCACGCCCTTGCGCTCGACGTCGAACTGATTGTGCAGCGTCGCCTTCTCGACGGTGGAACCGGCGACCTTCACCGGCTCCATCACCCCGAAGGGGGTCACCCGCCCGGTGCGCCCCACCTGCACCTGGATGTCCACCAGCTTCGTGGTGACCTCCTCGGGCGGGAACTTGAAGGCCGTCGCCCACCGCGGAGCGCGGGAAGTCGCGCCCAGGGCCCGCTGCTGCGCGAAGGAATCCACTTTGATCACGATGCCGTCGATCTCGTGCTCGAGGTCATGGCGGCGCTCGCCGTAGTCCTCGACGTACCGGACCACGTCGTCGGCCGAGTCGACGACCTGCATGTACCTGCTGGTCGGCAGACCCCACGAGGCCAGCAGGTCGTACACCTCGCTCTGCGAGCCGACGGGCGGATCCGGCCATGCCCCGATCCCGTGCACGGTCAGGCGCAGGGACTCCAGCCGCGCCTCGCCGGCCTCCCGCTCGAGCCCCGTCTTCTTCTCGAGCTGCTGGCGCAGTCCACCCGCCGCGGAGTTGCGGGGGTTGGCGAAGGTCGGGAAGCGGCGGGTCGCCGCGAGGTGCTCCTTCTCCTCGTCGAAGGCCCGTCGGCCCTTCGCCTGACGCGTCTCCCAGCGGGTGCGGGACTCTGCGACCGCTCGATCGCGCAGCTCGACCTGGAACTCGTTGAGCCGCGCGAAATCCGCGGTGGGCATGAACACCTCGCCGCGCACCTCGACCAGGGCGGGATGGCCGCTCCCGGCCAGGGACTGCGGGATTCCCTCGAGCCGCAGGGCGTTGACGGTCACGTCCTCCCCGGTGCGGCCGTCGCCCCGCGTCGCGGCCGTGACCAGCTCCCCGTTCTCGTAGCGGAGGTTGATCGCCAGACCGTCGATCTTCAGCTCGGTGAGCCAGCGCACCTCCTGGCAGAGCTCGCCCCCGGCATGTTCGCACCAGTCCCGCAGCTCCTGGATCGAGAAGACGTTGTCGAGGCTGAGCATCCGCTCCGCATGGTCGATCTCCACGAGCTCGGCATCGACCGCGCCATGGACCGTCTGCGTCGGCGAGTCCGCCCGGGCCAGCTGCGGGTGCTGCGCCTCGAGCGCCTGCAGCTCGTGCTCCAGGGCGTCGTACTCGGAGTCGGCCATCGTCGGGGCGTCGCGGACGTAGTAGTCCTCGATGGCCTGCTCGATCTGCGCCGTCAGCGCGGCGATGCGCTGCTGCGCGGCGGCGGCGTCGTTCTCGGTCGGCGGTGCGGTGGGCTGGGTGTCCTGCTCGTCCTGACTCACCAGGACATTGTGTCGCACCGATCCGGGAAGAGATATCCCCGAGGTGCCGTACCGATCCGGGACGGTGATTTCCTGGCCGAGCTCTGCACAGTTGTTGCCACCATGGATCTTGGCACCGACAACGCAGAGCTCGGCGGGCGGAGCAGGCCACCACCGGCAGGCGGAGCAGGCCAGCACCAGCGGGCGGAGCAGGCCAGCACCAGCGGGCGGAGCAGGCCACCACCGGCGGGCGGAGCAGGCCACCACCGGCAAGAAGGCGGGCCGGTCAGCTCGCGACGCGTCCGGCCCAGGTCGGGGCCACCCGCAGCAGAGCCTCGATCGCGTCCTCGTCCAGCAGCGTGGAGCGGTCGGGCTGGGCGGAGGGGTCGACCCGGCCGGCGTGGACGGCGTGCGCGGCCCCCGTATGGGCCAGCAGGGTGCAGCCGGCCGCGTCGGCATCGCTGTGGCCCAGTCGGTTCCAGATCTCCAGCATCGTCTCCAGCTCGGGGGCCAGTCGCCCGCCGGCGCGGGGGTCCACGACGAGCTCGAAGTGGCAGCCGTCGTCGTGCGCCTGGGCGATGCCCTCCCACAGAGCGCGTCCCTCCGTCGTCCGGAGCGTCGGCATCCGGCGCGGGCCGATCGCCATCCGGCGGATTCCGGCTTCCCGGGCGGCCCGCAGCAGGCGCACGTCCGCGCCCACCCCGACGGTGACGGAGTCGGCGTCCAGCCCGTAGTCCCGCAGCGCCGCCGTCAGGCTGCGCCACAGCATCCCGATCTCGGGCGCCCGCAGCGCCGGGTAGCGACGCCGCCCCGAGGGGGTGGGAATCCGTCCCTCGTGGACACCCGCCACGGCATCCTCGCGCAGCAGCAGGTGGGGTCGGGCGCCGGGGACCCGATCACGCAGCTCGTCGAGGTGATCGATCAGTCCCTCGGCCAGCAGCATCGGCAGGTCGCGCACGGCGCCGGGATCGCCCAGCGTGCGCTCGCCGGAGCCCAGGAAGGTCGCGGCGGAGAGGGTGGCCGGCCCGAGGGCGGTCGTCATCAGCGGCCCCTCGTAGCCGAGCAGAGCGATCCGGGCCGCATCGAGGGTGCGCTCGCGCAGCTCGCGGGCGTGCTGCCAGGCGGCGCCGACGCCCGGGCCGAGCCGCCACCCGTAGCTGACCAGGTCGCCGGTGGTCTCGGCCAGCAGGGCGAGGGTGGCCGGAAGCATGTGGTCGGTTGAGTCGATGCCGAACGCCGAGGGCAGGTAGAGGCGGGTGGCGATCTGGTCCTCGACGTCGTCGCCGAGCAGGGCCCGCAGGCGCATCAGGGCGGCCAGATGCGGATCCGCCGGGAGATCGTGGCGGGCGGTCTCGGCCGCGCTGGGTGCACGGAAGGTGCCGTCGCCGGTGAGGGTGACCAGGGGGCTCATGCGCGGCGCTCCAACGTGGAGGCGGCGATCACGCGGTCGCCGTCGTACAGGACGAGGGTCTGACCGGGTGCGACGCCGCGGATCGGGGTCTCGAGACTCACGCGGAGGCTCGCGGATGCGGTAGCGGGGGAAGCGGTACCGGGGTCGGTGCCGGACGCGGGACCGGCTGCCGGATCGGCGGAGCCTGTTCCGGTCCGTGGAGCCGTCGCGGGCACGGCTGCGGTGGCCGTGGCGGGCACCTCGAGGACTTCGGCGGGAATCGACTCGCCATGGGCGCGGATCTGGGCGCGGACCTCGCGGCCGGGCGAGAGCGGCTCGAAGGCGACGACGTCGGTGGCGATCAGCTCGCGGGTCGAGAGCAGCTCGGCGG
Source organism: Brachybacterium fresconis (assembly GCF_017876515.1). Taxonomy (NCBI): domain Bacteria; kingdom Bacillati; phylum Actinomycetota; class Actinomycetes; order Micrococcales; family Dermabacteraceae; genus Brachybacterium; species Brachybacterium fresconis. The sequence goes on from NZ_JAGIOC010000001.1 coordinate 1,007,170, forward strand.
CGCCGACGACGACCTGCCGGGAGGAGGGATCGATGTCGACCACGTACCGCGGGGCGCCGTCGGCGGCGGGCTGCTGCAGGCCCAGGCCCTTGCGCTGGCCGATGGTGAAGCCGTGGGTGCCGCGGTGAGTGCCGAGCACGGCGCCGTCCGGGTCCCGGATCTCCCCGGGTGCCTGGCCGAGGTTGCGCTCGAGGAAGCCGCGGGTGTCGCCATCGGCCACGAAGCAGATGTCGTAGCTGTCGGGCTTGGTCGAGACCCCCAGGCCGCGCGAGCGGGCCTCGGCGCGCACCTCGTCCTTGGTCTCGTACTCGCCCAGGGGGAACACCGAGCGGCCCACCGCATCCGGGCCCATCACGGCCAGGACGTAGGACTGGTCCTTGGCCTGGTTCCGGGAGCGATGCAGGGACGGCGCGCCACCCGGCCCGTCGGCGCGGATCGAGGCGTAGTGGCCGGTGCACACGGCATCGAAGCCGAGCACCGTGGCGCGCTCCAGGAGGGAGGCGAACTTGATGCGCTCGTTGCAGCGCACGCAGGGATTGGGGGTCCGGCCGGCCGCGTACTCGGACAGGAAGTCCTCCACGACCAGGTCGTGGAAATCGTCCGAGAGGTCCCAGACGTAGTACGGGATGCCGATCTTCTCCGCCGCGCGGCGGGCGTCGGAGGCGTCCTCGACGGTGCAGCAGCCCCGGGAGCCGCTGCGGGTCTGGTCACGATTCTTCGACAGCGCCATGTGGACACCGACGACCTCATGCCCGGCCTCGGCCGCGCGCGCCGCCGCCACGGCGGAGTCGACCCCGCCGCTCATCGCTGCCAGCACCTTCATCCGTCGGCCTCCTCGTCTCATCCGGCTGTCAAGTGTACGGACCGGGCGACCCACCACGGAACGGGCGCAAGCGTGATGTGCGCCCCGACAGCACACGGTGACCGACCGCAACAGCACGCCGCTGCCCCGGGTCTCGTCGAGCTGCGTCGATAGGGTCGGCGCGTGGATACATGCACCGGTCTCACCCCGCCCCAGCGCGACCTCGTCCATCACTGGCTCCCCCGCGCCGAGCTCGTCACCGACCACAGCTGGGGACTGGTCGCCACGACGGTGCTGGAGCTCTCCGGTCCCGATGGCCACGTGATCGTCAAGGCCGGCGGCGCGGAGGACCACCACATCGCCCGCGAGATCGCCGCGCACCGCCGATGGCTGCTTCCCTTGGCCTCCTCCGGGCACGCCCCGCAGATGGTGATCGCCGACGAGGAGACGAAACTCCTGGTGACCGATCATCTTCCCGGACGTCTTGTCGAGGGCGACCCCTCGCAGGACGCACCAGAGACGTATCGACAGGCCGGGATCCTTCTGTCCCGCTTCCACGGGCAGCACGCCGAGTCGAGCACGACGTGGGATGACCAGCTCGCCGCGCATGCACGCCGCTGGCTCGCCGGCCCGCACCGGATCGATCCCGCCTCCGTGCGTGCACTTCGACGCGAGATCGACGCCTGGCCCACGGGCAGCACGGTCGACCTGGTCCCGACCCACGGGGATTGGCAGCCGCGCAACTGGCTGATCGATGACGGCACCGTGCGGATCATCGATTTCGGGCGCACCGATCTGCGTCCGGCCGTGACGGACTTCGCCCGCCTGGCCCGGCAGGACTTCTCCCGCGATCCCTGGCTCGAGGCAGCCTTCCTCGACGGCTACGGCAGCGATCCGCGCGAGCCGGGCCTGTGGCGGCGCACCCTGCTCGGCGAGGCGATCGGCACCGCGGGATGGGCCCACCGTGTCGGCAGCGAGTCCTTCGAGAAGCTCGGACTGCGCCAGATCGACCAGCTGCTCCGCTGACGACCGCGTCGGATCGGGGTCAGCCGAACAGGGCCCCGACCGCGCGTGCCTTCGTCAGGGACTCCGGCAGGGCCCTCAGCAGCTGCTCGACGTCGCGCCCGGTGCTGGTCCAGCCCAGCGACAGCCGCAGGGCGCCGCGCGAGAGCTGGTCGGGGATGCCCATCGCCGCCAGCACGGGGCTGGCCTGGGTGACGCCGGCCGAGCAGGCGGAGCCAGCCGAGGAGTCCACGCCGCGCTCATCCAGCAGGAACAGCAGCGAATCCGCGTCCGCTCCCGGGAACACGACGTGCACGATGTGGCCGGACTGCGGGGAGTCCTCCGCCAGGGTGAAGCGGGCCTCGGGGTCGATCTCGGCGATCCCAGCGCGCAGCCGCCGCGCGAGAGCTCGTATCCGCTCGGTCTCCTGCTCCCGCTCGGCCAGCGTCTCGCGCAGCGCCGCGGCGAAGGAGGCGGCATGGGCGAGGTCCAGCGTTCCCGAGCGCACGCCCCGCTGCTGGCCGCCGCCGGTGGTGGCCATCCCGAAGGGTACGTCCGGCTTCGCCACCAGAGCCCCCACCCCCACCGGTGCCCCGATCTTGTGACCGGACAGCGACATCAGGTCGACGTCGTCCCAGGAGGGCCGCTCCGCGTGGCCGACGCCCTGGACCGCGTCGGTGTGCACCAGGGTGCCGTGGGGCCGGGCTATCGCGCCGAGCGCGGCGAGGTCCTGCCGGGCGCCGGTCTCGTTGTTCACCAGCGCCGCACTGACCACGCTCACGGCGCCGTCGGCGAGCAGATCGGCGGTCTGCTCCGGCAGCAGCAGGCCTCGGGCATCCACCGGCAGCAGACGCGCCTCGATGCTCGGCGCGGTCGTGGCCAGCGAGCGGGCGGTGGCGAGGATCGCGGGATGGTCGGTCGCGGCGACCGCCACCGCCGTGCGGCGTGGATCGCGCGTCGCCGCGCCGAGGGCGACCGAGCGGATCGCCAGGTTGTCCGCCTCCGTGCCGCCGGAGGTCATGATCAGCCAGCTGCGCGGGACGTCGAGCAGCTCGGCGATCGTCTCCAGCGCGTCGTCGAGCACGGCGCGTGCCCGCCGCCCCGAGGCGTGCACCGCCGACGGGTTGCCCTGCACCCTCGAGGCCTCGAGGAAGGCCTCCCGTGCGGCCGGACGCATCACGGTGGTCGCGGCGTGGTCGAGGTAGGCCCGCTCCTGCCCCGGATCAGCGGCGGTCGTTCCGTCGGCACTCATCTGCGTGCTCATGTCCTCGTTCTGCTCCGTCATCGTCCCGGTCATCTCCGCACCCGCCATCTCCCGGATCGCCCGCCGTTCACCACGGCTTCGTCTGGTCCTGCTCGGAGCCCTCGTCCTGCTCCTCGCCCTCACCGCCCTGGGCGTCCTTGTTGCGCTCCTCCACCTTGTCCTCCTTGGACTTCTGCTCGCCGTCACCCTCCGTCGGGGCCTCCTCCGGGTCGCCCTCGCCCTCGGGATCCTCGCGCTTCGGGTCGCCCGGATCCTTCGGGGACCCGCCCTTCTCGTCGCCGTCGCCCTCGCCCTGCTGGCCGCGCTCGTCCGGATCGTTCCCGGCCTCCTCGTCGGCCTCGCGGCGCTTCTCCTCCACGCGGTCGCCGTTGTCCTCGGTGGTCTCGGACTCCTCGTTGCCGGAGCCGCCGCCCTGGCCACCCTCGCCACCGCCACCGCCGCCGCCGCAGACGGCCAGCATCTCCTCGGCCTCGTAGAGGCGGTCGGCGCGCTGCTGCGGATCCTCGATCTGATCGGCCTGGCGCTCGATCGAGATCGCGAGGTTGTTGATGATCTTGCACTGCGCGTGCAGCGGGGCGTTGAGATCGCTGTGGCCGTTCCATTCGTCCAGCGCCGTGCGCAGCTCCTCCTCGGCGGCCGCGTCCTTCCCCTGCTGCAGCAGGTCGGTGCCCTCGGACAGATGCGGCAGGTACGGCTCGAACCAGTTCGCGACCTGCACCGGGGCCAGCCGCTCGATCGCCGTGGGGTAGTCCTCGGCCTCGTAGGCGCTCTGGTGCGCGGCCTGGGTGATCGGCATCGACAGGAACTTCACCGCGAGCAGGGCCAGCAGCAGGAGCGGGATCGCGAGCACCGCGAAGACGATGATCCTCGTGCGCCGCAGCCGACGCACGTTCAGCCCGAAGTTCTTCGTGCTGCCCGCACCCTCCTGGGCCAGGGCCGGAGGGGTCGGCGAGGTCGATCCGGAGTCCTCGGTGCGGGGCCGCTCGCTCAGCGGTGTGCTCATCGGGACGCTCCTTGGATGTCGTGGCGGTCCAGCTTGCGCGGCAGCCGGTAGGTCATCTCCCCCAGCTCCCAGATCAGCAGTGCCGCCAGCGGGATCGAGGCGATCCAGTACCAGTCCCGGAAGCTGGTCACGTCGCGGGCCGACTCGATGGGGATCGGCCGCAGGGTGATGCCCTCCATGGTGCCCTCGATCTCGGCCTCGGGATCGTCGCGGTGGATGTAGGGCACGCCCAGGTCGGAGGCGATCGTCTGCAGCTGCTCCTCGTCGATCGAGGAGATGCCCCGCTCGCCGTCCGGGCCGGTGATGTACTCCCCGTCCTGGGGCCCGCCGTTGGCCTTCATCGGGCCTCCCTCGGCGGTCCCGTAGCCGAGCACCGCCCCGCCGTCGATGAAGGAGGCCGCCTGGCTGAAGGACTCCGACTCCTTCTCGTCGGTGTTCTCCCCGTCGGAGAGGAAGTACACGAGGGTCTGGGACTCCGGGTCCTCCCGCTGGGTGGTGGAGAGCTCGACCAGCAGCGTCTCGAGCGGACGGTCGACGTTGGAACCCTGGGAGTACTCGGTGGGCTCGGTGGTCAGCGTGTCGATCCAGGCGGTGGCGGCACCTGCGTCGGTGGTCAGCGGCAGCTGCTGGGTGGCCGTGGAGTCGAAGGCGATGACGGAGTACCGCGAGCCTTCGGTCATGCCCATGATGCGGCTCATGTCGGCCTTCACCCCGTCCAGGCGCGGCTGCTCTCCGGCGTAGTCCTCGGCATTCATCGACCCGGTGCGATCGACCACGAAGAAGACGTTCGCGTTCATCCGCTCGGTCTGCTCCCCGTCCAGCGGAGTCACCGGGCGCAGGGCGACCATCAGCAGCAGCACCACCATCAGGCCGCGGCGCAGCCATGCCACCCGCTGCCGGGGCCGACGGATCAGCAGCACGCCGCAGACGATCAGCATCGCGCCGAACAGCGGGATGATCGCCCACAGGGGCATGAGGTACTCCAGGCGCATCAGCGTGCCCTCCAACCCAGAACCAGGATGCCGACCAGCGACAGGAATGTCAGCACGAAGCCGAAGGTCGGATGGTCGGTGCGCACCACGGTCGGTTCCGCACCCATCTCCTTCGCCTGGGTCTTCTGGATCTCGTCGATGATCGAGGGGATCGCGTCGGGGTCCGAGGACTCGTACAGCTCCCCGTCCTGGTCCTCGGTGGCCGCCTGCAGCTCCTCGAAGCACCGGGGGCCGCACTCGTACGCCCCCGGGTAGAAGGTGTACAGGTCGATCTTCCGGTCGGCGACGGCCTCGGTGGCCTCCTGCAGCGTGAAGACCGGCTCGCCGTTGACCTCGTTGTCGGTGGCGAAGATGATCGAGCGGGAGCGGTCCTCCTCCGCCTGGTCGAACTCCTGGGCGCAGGAGACCAGGCCGTCCGGCACCACCGAAGCCTCATCGGCGATGCCGCGCGTGCCCTCGACGAAGTTCACGTACTGGCGCACCTTCTCGTCGGAGTAGTCGCGATTGCCCAGGCGGTAGCCGAACTCGTCGAAGTCGATCGCCTCGGCGCCCTGTTCCAGCTCCCGCTTGATCAGGTCGTAGTCGTTGGTCAGGGGGAACACGGTGCGGCTGGTCGAGTTGAAGATCGACAGCGCCACCCGCTCGCCCTCGAAGGAGTCGACCATCTCGGCGAAGGTGGACAGGATCTCGGTGTCGTACTCGTACATCGACCCGGAGACGTCCAGACACAGCACGATGTCTCGGGAGGCGAAGTCCGGGGTCTCGATCCGCTCGCTCGAGATCCGGCCGGAGAGGATGGAGGCGGCGAGGACGCCGAGGACGGCGATGCCGACCTGGAGCACCCGGACCACCCTCGCCACCCGCTGGGCGCGCACGAAGCTGGGGATGGAATCGAGGTACTGCGAGTTGGCGACCAGCACCGGGGCCTTGCGCATCGCCCGACGGTTCCAGAACGTGATCGCCCAGACCGCGAGCGCCGCGAGCAGCAGCAGGGCCGTGACCCACCAGAACGTCATGACCATCCTCGGATCACCTCCCTCGCCCGGCGCACGGAGTCCGTCAGGACGGCGCCCGAGGCCAGCGCGAAATCTGGTTCGTACAGGTCGGCGATCAGCGTCCCGACGTCGCGGGTGCGCGGATCGGCCGTGAGCGTGGCCATGTCCTGGCTGGTCACGTCGTGCCCGGTGGTGCGGCGCACGAAGCGGCGCATGACCCCGGTGAGCTCGTGATGGCCCGCGCGGGCCTCCAGATCGCCGGCCTCGTGACGGTCGGCGATGTCGTTGACGGCGCGCAGGAACTCCGCCTTGAGGGCATCGACGTCGCTGGGGCGGGCCCGGTAGGCGATGCGCTTCTCGATCGCGCGGGTGATCTTCAGCGTCCCCACGATCAGGGCGGTGATCACCAGCAGGCACAGCACGGCGAGGATCACCCAGGCCACCGAGTACTGGGGCGGGGCGATGATCTCCGGCGGGGCGGGCTCGGCCAGCAGGGCGGCCGCGGCCGTCGCCTCAGGCACGAGCATGGCGGTACTCCCTCGCCCGCAGCATGGCGATCATGTCCTCGACCACGGTGGTCTCGCCGCTGGTGACCATGTGGCTGACATGGAGACGGTCCAGCATCTCGGTGATGCCGTCGCGGCGCGCCCGCCGGTAGGCCGCAGCATCCCGGGCCACCCGCTTCGAGGAGCGAGCCATCGCACCCACCTCCCGCGGCGCGTTCACATCCACCACGTCGTGCTCGAGCTCGCCGCTCTGCAGCGGATCGGCGTCGGCGATGCGGATCACGATCACGTCGTGCCGGGTGGTCAGCCGGCGCAGCAGGCCGAAGTCTTCGACGCTCGGATGCGCCTCGTCGGTGATGATCGTCATCAGCGTCGACCGGGAGGTCACCCGGAAGGCGCGCTCGAGCAGCCAGGCGCTGTCCGCGGCCGGCGCCGCCGTGGTGGTGGCCTGCTGGACGCTGCGCAGCAGCAGCTCCAGATGACCGTCGCTGGAGCGCGAGGGCAGCTGGACCGGGCGGCTGTCGTGGCCCGCGACCAGCCCCACCAGGTCGCCGTTCTTCTGGGCCAGGAAGCAGATCATGCCGGCCGCGAGGATCATCGCGTCGCGCTTGGAGGTGCCGTCGGCGGCGGTCGCCGCCATCGCCGAGGAGGTGTCCGCGACGATCGACAGATGCCGCACCCGCTCCTCGTTGAACCGCCGGATCAGCGGCTCTCCCGACCGGGCCGTGGCCTTCCAGTCGATCTCGGAGATCTTGTCTCCGGGCTGGTAGTACTTCAGGTCGTCGAAGTCCTCGCCGGCGCCCTTGAACAGCGAGCGGCCGCGGCCCTGGATCAGGCCGCGCGCCCGGCTCGAGGTGTGCAGGTCGACCCGGGCCTTGACCCGGGTCAGCAAGGAGGTCGCCATACCGTGCTCTCCGTGATCCGCGGCGCTCAGGGCATCGGGACGGCGTGGAACACCGCATCGATGATCTGCTCGGGCTTGATCCCGCTGGCCAAGGCGTCGAAGGTGAGCACCAGACGGTGGCGCAGCACTCCGTAGCGCATCGCCCGGACGTCGTCGGGCGTGACGTAGTCGCGGCCCTGCAGCAGGGCGTGGGCCTGGCCCACCCGCATCAGCGCCAGGGAGCCGCGGGGGCTCGCCCCGACCCGCACCGACTGGGTCAGGTTCGGCACCGGGCGCGGACCGGAGCCGCGGGTCGTGAACACGAGGTCGATGATGTAGCGCTTCACCGCCGGGTCGACGTAGACGGCGTCGACCATCTCCTGCAGGAAGCGGACGTCCTCGAGGGACACGTTCGCCACCGCCTGGCGGGGGCCGGTGAGGCTGCCCGCGGTGGAGCGGTCGAGGATCTCGTGCTCCTCGCCCGGGCGCGGGTAGGTGAGGATCTCCTTCATGAGGAAGCGGTCCATCTGCGCCTCGGGCAGGACGTAGGTGCCCTCCTCCTCGATCGGGTTCTGGGTGGCCAGCACCATGAACGGCTCGGGCAGGCGGTACACCTCCCCACCGATCGAGGTCTGCCGCTCCTGCATCGCCTCGAGCATGGCGGACTGGGTCTTCGCGCTGGAGCGGTTGATCTCGTCCAGCAGCACGACGTTGGCATGGACCGGACCCAGCTGGGTGGTGAAGGTGCCGGAGCCGTAGTTGAAGATCTGGGTGCCGAGGATGTCGTTGGGCATCAGGTCCGGGGTGCACTGGATCCGGGCGAAGGAGCCCGTGATCGAGGAGGCCAGCGCGCTCGCGGCGGTCGTCTTGGCCAGGCCGGGCACGGACTCCAGCAGCACATGGCCCCCGGCGGCGAGCGCCGCCACCAGCGTCAGCCGCAGGTTCTCCTGGCCGACCACGCGGGACTGGAACACCTGGGAGATGGCGCCGATGATCGACCCGGTGCGCTCGAGGTCGCCCGGGGAGATCGCCCGGGCGGACGGGGCGAAGTCCCCGGGGCGGCGCTGCGGGCCGCTCTGCCCCTGGGCGAGCCCCTGCGACGGCATCGGCCCCTGCCCCTGGGCCGGGCCCTGCGCGGCGGGCGCTCCCGGAGGCCCCGGCGGCGCGCTCTGCGCTCCGGGCGGCTGGTTGGGTGGAATGCTCATGCGCTGCGGCTCCCCCGTCGTGCGTTGTACTCGTGCTGTTCGTGCGAGCTGATCCATCAGCCCGCTCCGGCCCCTCCCCGGACGGCCGGAGGCCGAGGCCGGCCGCGTGACCGTGACGGTGCCGGTCGATCCCCGGGCGGCGGGGCGCGACGGCACCGCACCGATCCTAACGGCACCGGGGCCCGCAGGGCGATCGGACGCCCGGCGCGAGCGGTGGTGGGAGAATGCGCAGATGCCTCCGGATCGCCACCATCGCGCCACGCCGCCCGTCGCGCCCACCTCTCCCGGCCTGTCCGTGGACGCCCTGGGACGCGGCACCTTCGCGGTGGCGGCCCCGCGGGCGGACTGGGTGGACCTGTGCATCCGCCAGGGCGCCACCGAGCGGCGTCGGCGGCTGCGGCACGTCGACGGCGGTCTGCACTGGGACCACGTCACCTCGATGGTCCCGGGCACGCTGTACGGCCTGCGGGTCGGCGGGCCGTGGGACCCCGCCGCCGGGCAGTTCTCCCAGCCGCGCAATCTGCTGCAGGACCCCTGGGGGCGCGGTGTCTCGCGCTCCTCGTCGCTGCTGAGCTCGTTCTTCCCCTTCGAGGTCGACGCGATGCTCGACCGCCGTGACGAGCACCCCGAGCCGCGGGAGGCCGACAACGGCGAGGATGCCGTGTGGTCCGTCGTCGTCGCGGACACCTTCGACTGGCAGGACGATCTGCGCCCGCTGGTCGACTGGGACGCCACGGTGCTCTACGAGACGCACGTCAAGGGCTTCACCCGGACCCATCCGCGGGTGCCTGAGACCCAGCGCGGCACCTATGCGGGTCTGGGGCATCCCGCCGTCACCGGATACCTGCGCGACCTCGGCGTCACCACCGTCCAGCTGCTGCCGATCCAGGCGGCGATGGATGAGCCGCACCTGACCCGGCTGGGGCTGACCAATTACTGGGGCTACTCGACGATGGGGTACTTCGCCCCGGAGCCGTCCCTGGCCACCTCCGCCGCTCAGCACGCCGGGGCGCAGGCGGTGCTCGACGAGGTCAAGACCATGGTCCGCAGCCTGCATGCGGCGGGCCTCGAGGTCGTCCTCGACGTCGTCTACAACCACACCGCCGAGGGCGGGGCCGACGGGCCCGCCCTGTCGCTGCGGGGGCTGGACAACCTCGAGTACTACTGGACCGATCACGGGACCTTCCTGGACGTGACCGGGACGGGCGGCACCCTGGACCCGCGCTCCGTGCACGTGATGGACCTGATCCTGGCCTCCCTGCGCTACTGGGTCCAGGAGGTCCACATCGACGGCTTCCGCTTCGACCTCGCCGCGACGCTGGGACGCGACGACCGCGGCTTCCGCCCCGATCACCCCCTGCTGCGCGCGGTCGCCACCGATCCCGTGCTGCGCGGGGTCAAGCTGATCGCGGAGCCCTGGGACGTGGGCCCCGACGGCTGGCAGACCGGCAGCTTCCCGGTCCCCTTCGCGGAGTGGAACGACGCCTTCCGCGACGACGTGCGCAGCTTCTGGCTCTCGGACAGGGCACACCGCGAGCGCTCCGGCGACCCCGCCGTCGGCGGCATCCGCGACCTCGCCACGCGTCTGGCCGGATCCAGCGACCTGCTGACCGAGCAGGACCCCGACTCGCTCCCGGAAGGCCGCAGCCTGCGCTCCCCCTGGGCATCGATCAACTACATCACCGCCCACGACGGGTTCACCCTGCGGGATCTGACCGTGTACGAGACCAAGCGCAATCACGCCAACGGCGAGGACAACCGCGACGGCACCACCGACAACCGCTCGTGGAACCACGGCCATGAGGGCGAGGTCGGCCCGGGCAGCGAGCACGGCGCGGAGGTCGACGCCGCGCGTCGTCGCACCGCGCGGGGTCTGCTCGCCACGCTGCTGCTGGCCTCCGGCACGCCGATGCTCACCGCCGGCGACGAGACCGCCCGCACCCAGCAGGGGAACAACAACGCCTACTGCCAGGACAACGAGATCTCCTGGGTCGACTGGCGCATCGATCCCACGCGGCTCGACCTGCGCGAGACCGTCAAGCGCCTGCTGAACCTGCGCGGCGAGCATCCTCAGCTGCGCGCGCCCGACTTCCTGCGCCCGGCCGATCCCGAGCACCTCGACGCCGGGGCGGTCGCCTGGTTCGGGGCCGACGGCGCCGAGCTCGACCACTCGGCCTGGATGGATCCCTCCCGGCACCTGCTGGCGATGCTGCGTCCGGCTGTTCCCGGCCGCGAGGGATCCGAGCACCTGCTGGTGATCGTCTCCGGCTCCTCCTCGACGCTGCAGGTGCGCCTGCCCGGGACGCCCTGGCCCCAGGGGACGGCGCGATACCTGCTGGACACCGCCCTGGAACGACAGGACGACCTGCCGACCGGGCCGCTGCCCGATCGCGTGCTCCCCGTCGCCCCCGGCAGCGTGGTGGTGATCGCGATCGCCGCCGGCGGCCCGGGAGGAGCCCGTCAACGGCTATCGTGAAGGGCGTCACCGCGTCCGTCGCAGACACCGAGGTGTCAGGCAGGAGAGGCCATGTCCCAGAGCACTGACCGCACCGGGCTGACCGGCGGCGTGGGCCGCATCCCGATCATGGACGTCCGGCCCGTCGTCGACGGCGGTCGCTTCCCGGCCTCCTGCGTCGAGGGCGAGACCATCACCATCGGCGCCAACGCCTTCCGCGAGGGGCACGACGCGATGGGGGTCCAGACCGTGCTCGTCGACCCCGACGGCGTCGAGCAGCGGGTGCCGCTGGCCTCGACGAATCCTGGCCTCGACCTCTGGGCGACGCAGGTGCGGCCCGGGAGGACCGGCCACTGGTCGTTCCGGATCGAGGCGTTCTCCGCTCCCTATGACTCCTGGGCGCACACCGCCGAGGTGAAGATCCCCGCGGGCATCGATGTCGACCTCGTGTGCGCCGAGGGCGCGAAGGTTCTGGCCCGCGTGCTCGCCGAGATCGAGGACGGGACCCGCCCCCGCACCGACGGCCCCGTGGTGCAGGCGGCGCTGGATTCCCTGCGCGCCCCCGGACTGCCCGCCACCGCTCGGGTCGCCCCCGCGCTGGCCGCGGACCTGCGCGGCCTGCTCGCCCTGCGTCCCCTGCGCGAGGGCGTCACGGTCTCGGGCCCGTACCGGCTGATCGTCCACCGTCGCCGCGCGCTGTTCGGCTCCTGGTACGAGTTCTTCCCCCGCTCGGAAGGAGCGCGCTTCGATCCCGAGCGGGGCTGGCTCTCCGGCACCCTGCGCACTGCCGCGAGGTCGCTGGACCGCATCGCGGAGATGGGCTTCGACGTCGCGTACCTGACGCCGATCCACCCGATCGGCACCACCTTCCGCAAGGGCCGCAACAACACCCTGGACCCGCAGCCCGGCGATCCCGGCTCCCCCTACGCGATCGGATCGGCCGACGGCGGGCACGAGGCGATCCACCCCGATCTGGGCACGATGGAGGACTTCGACGCCTTCGTGGCCCGGGCCCGCGAGCTGGATCTCGAGGTGGCGCTCGACATCGCCCTGCAGTGCTCTCCCGACCACCCCTGGGTCACCGAGCACCCCGAATGGTTCACGGTCCGCGCCGACGGCACCATCGCCTACGCCGAGAATCCGCCGAAGAAGTACCAGGACATCTATCCCCTCAGCTTCGAGGCCGACTATGAGGGCCTGTACGCGGCGATCCGGGACCTGCTCGAGCACTGGGTCGCCCATGGGGTGACCCTGTTCCGCGTCGACAACCCCCACACCAAGCCGGTGCAGTTCTGGGAGGAGCTGCTGGCGGAGTTCGATCGGACGCATCCCGAGGTCATCTTCCTCGCCGAGGCGTTCACCCGCCCCACGATGATGCACACCCTCGGCAAGGTCGGCTACCACCAGAGCTACACCTACTTCACCTGGCGCGAGAGTGCCGCGGAGCTGCGCGAGTACCTCGAGGAGCTGGTGGAGTCCGCCCCCTACATGCGGCCCAGCTTCTGGCCCACCACCCACGACATCCTCACCCCGTTCATGACCTCCGGGGGCCGACGGGCCTTCGTGCTGCGTGCGATCCTCGCGGCCACGCTGGTCCCCACCTGGGGCATCTACACCGGGTACGAACTGGTCGAGGACGTTCCCCGGCCCGGGGCGCAGGAGCAGATCGACAACGAGAAGTACGAGTACAAACCCCGTGACTTCACCGGTGCCCGCACGGCCGGCACCAGCCTCGAGCCGCTGCTGAGCGACCTCAACCGGATCCGACGCGAGCACCCGGCTCTGCAGACGCTCACCACCATCCGCTTCCACGAGGCCGACGACGAGCAGGTGCTGGCCTTCTCCAAGCACCTCGACGCCGCCGCCAGCGACACCGGCGCCCCGGACACGGTGCTGGTCATCTCCGTGACCGCGCACGATCGGGACGCCTGGACCACGGTCCATCTGGACCTTCCCGCCCTCGGCCTGGATGCGGAGACGCACCCCGCCTTCGAGGTCGAGGACCTGCTGACCGGCGAACGGTTCACCTGGGACAGCGATCCCTACGTCATCCTCAGCGCCACCGACCGACCCGCGCACGTGCTGCGGATCATCCATCCCGAGGAGAGCTGACATGGCAGACAAGACCGACCCCATCGCGTCCCCGGGGAGCCCGACCCCGGGGAGCCCGACCGTCGGGGGCGCGACCCCCGGGAGCCCGACCGCCGGGGCCTCGGCCGGGCCGAGGGTCATGCCCCTGGGCGTGCACGAGCTCGGCGCCACCGCGACCGGCAGCTATCACGACCCCCACTCCGTGCTCGGCGCTCACGAGTACGAGGGGGGCGTCACCGTGCGCACTCTCAAGCCCTTCGCCCGGGCCGTCGACGTGGTCCTGCCCGACGGCAGCTCCCACGCCCTCGAGCACGAGTACGACGGGATCTGGGCCGTCGCCCTGGCGGCGCCCGCGCTGGCCTCCTACACGGTGCGCGTCACCTGGGAGGAGGGCGCGACCCCCGTCGAGCTGGAGGAGCCGTACCGCTTCCTGCCGACCATCGGGGAGCTCGACCTCCACCTCATCCACGAGGGCCGTCACGAGGAGCTGTGGCGTGCGCTCGGCGCCCATGTGCGCACCCTCGACGGCGTCGCCGGCACCTCCTTCTCGGTGTGGGCCCCCAACGCCCGGGCCATCCAGGTCGTCGGCGCGTTCAACGGCTGGGACGGCCGCGGTCATGCGCTGCGCAGCCTCGGCGCCTCCGGCGTGTGGGAGATCTTCGTGCCCGGGATCGGCGACGGCGAGACCTACAAGTTCCGCATCCTGGGGGCCGATGGCGTCTGGAGCGACAAGGCCGACCCGATGGCGCGGCGGGCCGAGGTGTCCCCGGCGACCGGCTCGGTGGTGACCACCAGCGACTTCGAATGGACCGACGAGCACTGGCTCGCCCAGCGCGCCTCCCACGAAGCGGTCAGCTCACGGATGTCCGCCTACGAACTGCACCTGCCCAGCTGGCGTCCCGGCCTCGGCTACCGGGAGCTGGCCACCGAGCTGGTCGACTACGTCACCGAGATGGGCTTCACCCATGTGGAGTTCATGCCGTTGGCGGAGCACCCCTTCGGCGGTTCCTGGGGCTACCAGGTCACCGGCTACTACGCCCCGACCTCGCGCCTGGGCTCCCCCGACGAGCTGCGCCATCTGATCGACGCGCTGCACGGCGCCGGCATCGGGGTGCTGATGGACTGGGTCCCCGCCCACTTCCCCAAGGACGAATGGGCGCTGGCCCGCTTCGACGGCACGCCGCTGTACGAGCACGCGGACCCGCGGCGCGGGGAGCACCCGGACTGGGGCACCCTCGTGTTCGACACCGGTCGGCACGAGGTGCGCAACTTCCTGGTCGCCAACGCCTGCTACTGGCTCGAGGAGTTCCACGTCGACGGCCTACGGGTCGACGCCGTCGCCTCGATGCTCTACCTCGACTACTCGCGCGAGGACGGCGAGTGGGTGCCCAACCGTCACGGCGGCCGCGAGGACCTCGAGGCCATCGCCTTCCTCCAGGAGGCCACCGCCACCGCGTACAAGCGGGCCCCCGGCATCATGATGATCGCGGAGGAGTCCACCTCGTTCCCCGGCGTCACCCGCAGCACCGACACCGGCGGGCTCGGCTTCGGCTTCAAGTGGAACATGGGCTGGATGAACGACACCCTGGAGTATCTCGGCGAGGACCCGATCAACCGCCAGTACCACCATGGCGACCTGACCTTCTCGATGGTCTACCAGTACTCCGAGAACTTCGTGCTGCCGATCAGCCACGACGAGGTCGTCCACGGCAAGGGCTCCCTGCTGCGCAAGGCTCCGGGCGACGACTGGCAGCAGGCGGCGTCGCTGCGCACGTATCTGGCTCTGCAGTGGACCCATCCCGGCAAGCAGCTGGTGTTCATGGGCACCGAGTTCGCCCAGGGCACGGAGTGGTCCGAGCAGGCCGGGCTGCCATGGTGGCTGCTGGAGTACCCGCTGCACCGCGGCACCCAGCAGCTGGTCAAGGACCTCAACGCGCTGCAGGCCGAGCTTCCCGCGCTGTACGAGCGGGATCAGGACCCGGGCGGCTTCGAGTGGTTGCTCGGGGACGACGCCGGGCACAACACGATCTCCTTCGTGCGCCGCGACAGCGGCGGCGATCCGGTGGTCGTCGTCCTGAACTTCTCACCGGAGGCGTGGCACGACTACCGGGTGCCGCTGCCCGAGGGAGGGACCTGGCTCGAGCTGCTGAACACCGATGCCCCCGTCTACGGCGGCAGCGGGATCGGCAACCTCGGGCGGGTCCACGCCGAGGCGCTGCCCGTGCACGGACGGGAGCATTCGGTGCGGCTGTCGGTGCCGCCGCTGGGGGCGGTGCTCCTGGCCCCGGCGCGCGTGCGGGAGGGCTGAGGCCTCAGAACAGCAGGTTGGCCAGGCGCTTGCGGGCGGCCGCGACGCGCGGGTCTGCGGGGCCGGCCACCTCGAAGAGGTCCAGCAGCCGGGCGCGGATCGCGTCCTTGGTCTCCTGGTCGGCGCCGCGCAGGTGGTCGAGCAGCCGGGTGAAGGCGTCGTCGACGTGACCGCCGAGCATATCGAGATCGGCGACCCTCAGCTGGGCTTCCAGATCCGTCGGCCGCTGCGCGGCGTCCTCGCGGACGGTGTCCGCATCGATGTCCTGGGTGCGCCGCATGAGAGAGACCGCGGCCAGACCGGCCTTCGCCTCGGCGTCGGCCGGGGACTCGCTGAGCTGCTGCTCGTAGGCCGCGACGGCGCCGTCGAGATCACCCTTCTCGATCGCCTCGTAGGCCTCGGCGATCAGCGGAGGCAGCGGCTCCTCGGCCGGGGCCTCCTGCTCGCCCTCGACGGCGGAGACCTCCATGCCCTGCTGTTTCGCGAGCTCGAGGACCTGCGTCATGAGGTTGTCGACCTCCGCATCGGGCAGCACCGACTGCACGATGGGCTGGATCTGGCCGAGGATCAGCAGCAGGAGAGTGGGCAGCTGCTGGACGCGCAGGGCCGCGGCCACGCGCTGCTGGGTGTCGGCGTCGACGACGGCCAGCCGGACGGCGCCGCCCTGCGCATCGACGGCGCGGCGCAACGAAGCGAGGAACTGCTCGCTGTCGGGAACCCGCGAGCTGGTCACGAGCATCAGCGTCGGGACGGTCTGCGAGTCGGCGACCAGCTGCTCGAGCCCCTGCTCGGTGACGGCCACCTCATGCGCGGAGGTCGTCCCCGCACCGGCGGACTGTCCGCCCCCGGGACCGGCCCCGGCGGGCTGCTTGAGAGCGGCGAGATCGATGATGCCGTACGGATCGGTCACAGGTGAGCTCCTTCGACGAGATGGGGACGCGGACAGTCTAGGGAGTCCGCGCCGTGGGTGCGGTCCCGCCACGGCGAGCGGAGGCCCGCCGATCGTCGGGCGAGGTCACTGACCGGTGACCGTGAGGGTGGTCAGGCTCGCGCCGATCGGCTGGATCGGGGCGTCGGCGTCCCGGGGCGGGATGTACAGCGCGACGTGCGTGCCGTAGGTGCGGAGGTACTCGTCGGTGAACTCCTTCGTGCCGGCCACCTCGGTGTACTGGTTGTCCTCGGTGTATCGCATGGTCGCACCGTCCTGGACGGTCACCGTGCGCGTGGACTTCAGGGTCCCCATCACGATCGCCCCGCCGTCGTCGGTCCGCAGACCCACGAACTCCTTGTCGTGGACGGCGTAGGTCTCGCGGATGGTCGCGGCCTCGTCCTTCTCCACGCCGGCGTTCAGATCCTTGCGCTCGCCCTGGATCTGCTCGTGGCGAGTGGTCGTGAAGGGGTCGTCGGCGAGCACGTCGTCCGGATCAGCCTTGTCCCCGTCGGTGAGGACCTTCGCGTAAAGCTCCAGGGCCTTCGCGGGTGTCATCAGCAGGTCATCGGCGTCGACCGCGACGTTCTCGGCGCCCACCCGCGCATCGGACACGCTCGGCATCTCGATGCCGCCCAGCTGCCTCGCCCACCCCCAGGAGGTGTAGGGCGATCGGGCGTCGACCTGCTGCAGGGCGACGAAGTGGCGCACACCGTCCTGCTCCGGATCCTGCACCAGCGCGATCGAGGAGCGCGGGAACCCGGCCGTGACCGTGGTCAGGGGAACGGCCAGCTCGGCCCCCGGGACGTCGAGGTAGTCCTTCCACTCCTCGGCCTTCTCGATCATCGCGTAGGCGGCCTTGCGGAAGTGCACCGCTGAGCCGGACACCCGCGGTGCGAGCTCCTCGGACTTCAGCGACGTGTCGGCCTGCACCACGTCGGCGTTGACCTCCTTGACGACGGTGGTCAGCTGCTCGGTGGTGTTCACCGGGGTCGGCTCGGAGGCCTTCGGGCCCTGCGGAGGTGCCGGCGGCGGCTCGGGATCGGAGCCGCAGGCGGCGAGGACGCTGCCGGCGAGCAGGGATCCCGCACCGATCAGGAGGCCGCGGCGGGCGACGGGTCGGCTGGTCATCTGGTGGTCCTTCCACGCCGTGCGGTGCAGTCTCCGGGTGCTCATCGCCCCTCCTCGCGGTCGGGGCCGGCCCCGGTCGGGTCGTCCTCGATCGCGTCGAGGGTCTCGGTCTCGTCATCGGTGGTGGGCGCGAGGGTCTCCGTCCCGGGTTCCTCGGAGCCCCTGGCGGCGTCGACGGTGGCGGCGGAATCGACGTCGGCAGCACCGTCGTCCGAGGCGGCATCGGCGTCGGGGGCGGGCCCCGCGTCGTCGCTGGCCGGATCCACCTCCGCGGGGCCGGCGGCGTCCTCGTCCAGATCGGAGGTGTCGGCGACCGCTGTGGTGTCGGCTTCGCCCTCGACCTCCCCGGCGGCGACGTCCGCGGCGGCGACGTCCTCGTCCTCGAGCAGCTCCCCGTCCCCGTCCTCGTCCTCGTCGCGGCGGCGCCCCCCGATGGAGACCACGAGCAGGACCAGGCCGATCACGGCGATGGCGGCTCCCCCGGCATAGGCGAAGGGAACCCATTCGTTCTCCTCGTCCACGGGCCAGGTGATCGAGACGGACTCGGCACCGGGCTCGGTGCCGTCGGTGACGATCAGCACGGAACGGTAGGCCTGCTTGTTCTCCCCGGTCTCGCCGGCGGCGAAGTCGGCGATGTCCAGCGTGTAGGGCGACGGCTTCGTCTCGACGGTGCGCCACAGGTCGGAGGAGGTGGGATCGCTCAGCTCGCTCGACCCGTCGGGGTGGACCTCCTGCGTGCTCAGCGTGGACCAGTCGCTCGCACCGGTGATGCGGGTGTACCGAGCGTCCTCGAGGTAGGCCTCGATGTCGCTGTTGTCGGCGGTGATCAGCGAGACGTCCGAGGCACCCTCGATGGTCACCTCGCCCTCCATCCCGCCGACGTACAGCACGCCGGGGTCGATGACCACGGCGGGGCCGGGATCGTCGAGCTCGACCGTGGCGGTGGTCTCGGTGGCAGGGGCCCAGGTGGTCTCGCCGAGGCGGCCCAGCACCAATCCGATCAGTCCGATCAGGACCAGGAGGACGGCGAGGAGTCGTTTCACGATGGGTTCTTCCTTCGAAGGGGCCCGGTCCGGGCCCGAGCGGATGACCTCCCCACGATAGGGCGGGGCCACATCGCGGAACAGAGGCGCGTGACCATGTGCACCCAGGTGAAGGGATTCTCATCCTCATCTCATGGGCGGACCGAGCCCGCTCGGTGCCGTACCCTGGCCGGGTGCGTCTCGTCGTTGCCCGTTGTTCCGTCGACTACACCGGTCGGCTCACCGCTCATCTCCCCCTGGCTCCGCGCCTGCTGATCGTCAAGGCCGACGGCAGCGTGCTGATCCACTCCGACGGCGGCAGCTACAAGCCGCTGAACTGGATGAGCCCGCCGTGCACCCTGCGCACCACCACCCGCAGCCCCGACGAGGCGGCCGATGATCCCGAGGGCGAGTGGATCGAGCAGTGGGACGTCGTCCACGACAAGTCCGGCGACCGCCTGCGAGTGCGGGTCCACGAGACCTTCGAGGACACCAGCCATGAGCTCGGCGTCGATCCCGGGCTGCAGAAGGACGGCATCGAGGCGCATCTGCAGGCCCTGCTCGCCCAGAACATCGAGACCCTGGGCGACGGCTGGTCGCTGGTGCGCCGCGAGTACGGCACCGCGATCGGCCCCGTGGACATCCTGGCCCGCGACGCCGACGGCGGCTCCGTGGCCATCGAGATCAAGCGGCGCGGCGAGATCGATGGTGTCGAGCAGCTGACCCGCTACCTCGAACTGCTCAATCGCGATCCCCTGCTCGCCCCGGTGCGCGGCATCTTCGCCGCTCAGGCGATCAAGCCGCAGGCCCGCGTGCTCGCCGGCGATCGCGGCATCGACTGCGTGACGCTGGACTACGACGCCCTGCGGGGGATCGACGACGTCGAATCCCGCCTGTTCTGATCCCTCTGCCAGGAGCTCCCATGCCCGCCGCCACGACCCCGGACCACCCCTCCGCCCCACTGCCCGTCGACCTCGCGCTGCGCGGGACCGCGGTGCTCGAGCAGGGGGTGGTGCCCGGGGCCCTGGTGCTCATCGCCGGCGGCCACGTGGTCTGGGCCGGGCCCGCCGCGGCGGCGCCCCCGCATACGGCCGCGCAGGCTCTGACCCACGACGGACTGATCCTGCCCGGGCTGGTGGACCTCCACTGCCACGGCGGCGGCGGAGTCTCCTTCCCGGACTCCCGCACGGCCGAGGAGATGCTGACCGCGGTGCATGAGCATCGCCGTCACGGCACCACCTCGCTGGTCGCCTCCCTGGTCACGGCCGACGCCGAGACGCTGCGGCGGCGCGTCGGCGAGCTCGTCCGGCTCTACGACGCCGACGAGATCGCCGCGATCCATCTCGAGGGTCCCTTCATCTCGCCGGCGCGCCGCGGCGCCCAGAACCCGGAGCACATCGTCGGCGGGGACGGGGATCTGGTCCGCGAGCTCGCCCTGCTCGCGCAGGGAGCGCTGGGGACGATGACGGTCGCCCCCGAGACCGACGACGCCGACGACGTGCTCCAGGCCCTCGCCGAGGCCGGCGCCGTGCCCTCGCTCGGCCACACCGACGCCTCCAGCACCCGGATGACCGAGGCGGTCGACCTGGCGCTGAGCCTGCTGCGACGGGAGCACGGCCGCTCCCCGCGCCCCACCGCCACGCACCTGTTCAACGGGATGCGGCCCATCCATCATCGCGACCCCGGCCCCGCCTTCGCTGCCCTGGACGCGGCCGCCCGCGGACAGCTCGTGGTCGAGGTGATCGCCGACGGGGTGCACCTGGATGCCCGGACCGTGGCACATGTCTTCTCGGTCGCCGCCGAGGACTCCGTGGTGCTGGTGACCGACGCGATGGCCGCCGCCGGGATGCCGGACGGCCAGTACCGGCTGGGGGCGCTGGACGTCACGGTCGACGACGGCGTCGCCACCCTCACCGGCGGCACCTCGATCGCCGGGGGCACGGCCCATCTGCTCGACGTGGTGCGCCATGCCGTGTGCGAAGCCGGCGTCGACCTGGTGCGGGCGGTGCGGGCCGCGTCGGCGGTGCCCGCCGCCGTGCTGGGGATGCAGGACCGGATCGGGGCTCTCGCCCCCGGATGCCGCGGTGACGCGGTGCTCGTGGACGATCGACTGCGCCCGGTCACGGTCCTGCGAGGCGGTCAGGTCCTCGGCAGCTGAGGCTCAGTCGGCGTCGCCCATGACCAGGCCGGTCGGCGCCGCCTCGATCCAGGAGTTCAGTGCTGCCCCGGAGACAAGGTCGACGGTGGCCAGGATGGTGCGGTCGCCCCGCAGGACGAATTCCACCAGATAGGAGTCCTCCTCCCCCACGATGCGGGCGGGGAGTCGACGGCGGGAGACGTCCAGGATCTGGGAGCGGCGGATGACGACCTCGGGACGCAGCCGCAGGGAGAAGGCACGGAACCAGCGCAGCCGGTCGGTGCCGAAGCGCATCTGCCCGTGCTGCCAGCTCGAGCCGCCCACCAGGCCGCGGCGCTGCAGCGAGCACTCGAAGGCGCCTTGCTGACGCGCCAGGACCACCTGACGGCCCACCACCAGCAGCGCCAGCACGAGAACGAGCATCCCGATCCCCAGGACGAGGATCGGGATGTTCAGGTGGGTCATGGACGGACCGTACTCGGCTCAGCGATCCGCGTCGAGCAGCTCGGCGTCGTCGACCCCGATGGTCACGGTGTTCGAGTCGACGGAGACGAAGCCGCCGTGGACGGTCCGCTCGGCGACGGAGCCGTCCTCGGAGATGATCCGCACCGGGCCGTCGCCGAGCACGGCGAGGGTCGGCTGCATCCGGGGCAGGATGCCCATCGAGCCGTCCGCCGCGGGCACGACGACCTGCGCCGCCTGCCCGGTCCAGACGGTGCGGTCGCTGGTGACGAAGGTGACCTCGAGGGTGCTCACGCCCCCAGCTCCTTCTGGATGCGGTGGTGGTTCTCCATCACCATGTCGATCCCGCCGACGTTGAAGAACGCCTGCTCGGTGATGTGGTCGAACTCGCCGTCGCAGATGCCCTTGAAGCCCTCGATCGTGTCGCGCAGCGAGACGTCCGAACCGTCGACGCCGGTGAACTGCTTGGCGAGGTGGGTGTTCTGCGAGAGGAACTGCTGGATGCGGCGCGCGCGGGCGACCGTGACCTTGTCCTCCTCGGAGAGCTCGTCGACGCCCAGCATCGCGATGATGTCCTGCAGCTCCTTGTTGCGCTGCAGGAGCTGCTTCACGCGCACTGCGGTGTCGTAGTGGTCCTGACCCACGTACTGCGGATCCAGGATCCGCGAGGTCGAGGACAGCGGGTCGATCGCCGGGTACAGGCCGCGCGAGGCGATCTCGCGGGAGAGCTCCGTGGTGGCGTCGAGGTGGGCGAAGGTGGTCGCCGGGGCCGGGTCGGTGTAGTCGTCCGCCGGCACGTAGATCGCCTGCATCGAGGTGATCGAGTGACCGCGGGTGGAGGTGATGCGCTCCTGGAGCACACCCATCTCGTCCGCCAGGTTCGGCTGGTAGCCCACTGCGGAGGGCATGCGGCCCAGCAGGGTGGAGACCTCCTGGCCGGCCTGGGTGAAGCGGAAGATGTTGTCGATGAACAGCAGCACGTCCTGGGACTGCACATCGCGGAAGTACTCCGCCATGGTCAGCGCGGACAGCGCCACGCGCAGACGGGTGCCCGGCGGCTCGTCCATCTGGCCGAAGACCAGCGCGGTCTTCTCGATGACGCCGGACTCGGTCATCTCCTCGATGAGGTCCCAGCCCTCACGGGTGCGCTCGCCGACGCCGGCGAACACGGACACGCCGTCGTGGTTGTTGGCCACGCGGTAGATCATCTCCTGGATGAGCACCGTCTTGCCGACGCCCGCGCCGCCGAACAGGCCGATCTTGCCGCCCTGGACGTACGGGGTCAGCAGGTCGATCGACTTGATGCCGGTCTCGAACATCTGGGTCTTGGCTTCCAGCTGGTCGAAGTTCGGCGCCTTGCGGTGGATGGGCCAGCGCTCGGAGACCTCGAGGGTCTCGCCCTCGGGGAGGTTCAGCGCGTTGCCGACCACGTCGAAGACGGTGCCGAGGGTGGCGTCGCCGACCGGGACCGAGATCGGCGCGCCGGTGTCGGTGACGTCCTGGCCGCGGACCAGGCCGTCGGTCGGCTTCAGCGCGATGGCGCGCACCATGCCGTCGCCGAGGTGCTGCGCCGTCTCCAGGGTGAGGACCGTCGACCCGAGGCCGCCGCTCATCTCGACCGACACGGTCAGGGCGTTGTACATCGCCGGGATGTCCCCGGGCGGGAACTCGATGTCGACGACGGCGCCGGTGACGCGCGCGATGCGACCGGTCGCGGTGGCAGGGGCGGGGGCTGTGGTGGTCATGTGCGTTCTCTCCAAGGGGTCGAGCCGGCGCGGCGAAGCGCGGGGCGAGGTCTCAGCGTTCGGTGCGGCCGGATCCGGACAGGGCGCCGGCACCGCCGACGATCTCCGAGATCTCCTGCGTGATCTCCGCCTGACGTGCGGCGTTCGCCAGGCGCGTGAACTTGTCGATCTGGGTCTGGGCGTTGTCGGTCGCGGTCTTCATGGCGCGCTGGGTGGCGGCGTGCTCCGAGGCCATCGACTGCATGAGCAGATTGACGATCCGGGACTCGACGTACCGGGGGATCAGCTCCTCCAGCACCGCGGCCGGGTCCGGAGTGAATTCGTACAGCGGGAACGCCGCGGCGTCCACGCCCTCGGAGTCCATCAGCTCCATCGGCACCAGGCGGCTCGCCCGGGCCTCCTGCCGGAAGCGGGTGAGGAAGCGGGTGCCGACGAGGTAGAGCTCGTCGAGGTGGACCTCCGGATCCTCGCTGAGC
Source organism: Brachybacterium fresconis (assembly GCF_017876515.1). Taxonomy (NCBI): domain Bacteria; kingdom Bacillati; phylum Actinomycetota; class Actinomycetes; order Micrococcales; family Dermabacteraceae; genus Brachybacterium; species Brachybacterium fresconis. Next base: position 1,030,577 of record NZ_JAGIOC010000001.1, read on the forward strand.
AGGTCCGCCGACAGGCTGTGGCCGATCTCCTGTCCCAGGGCGCCGAGCTGGGACTCGTGGTACGGGGACCAGGACCGGAACGGCGGACGGTTGCGGAAGCTGAAGTACGTCTCGCCCTTGCGGCCGATGACGTACAGCACCGGAGTCTTGCCCTCCTCGCGCAGCGTGTTGGCCAGCTCCTCCGCCGTGCGGATCGCATTGTGCGAATAGGAACCGGTCATCCCGCGGTCCGCGGTGATCAGCAGGATCCCCGCCCGGCCGGACTGCGTGCGGTCCTGCTCCAGGAACGGGTGCTCCGCGTCCTGCGTGTGGGTGGCGACCGAGCCGATCGCCTGCGTGATCGCGTCGGCGTACGGCGTCGTGGCGAGCACGCGCGCGTGCGCCTTGGAGATGCGCGAGGCCGCCACCATCTCCTTGGCCTTGAAGATCTTCTTCATGCCCTGGGCGGACCCGATCCGCTGCTTGTAGATCCTCTGCTGTGCTCCCATGTCTCTCCTCGTACGTGGCGTGAAACCGGCGTCCGCCGTGCCCGCTCATCAGGGCGGGCACGGTGATCGGATCAGCCGCGAACGATGGTCTCCTGGTCGATCTGCTCGTCCTCCAGGCTGTCGGCGACGTCGTTGATCGCCGTCTTGCCCTTGCCGGCGAGGAAGTCCTTCTTGACCTCGTCGAGGATGCCGCTCAGCTCCTCCTCCGTGGAGGACTCGAACTTGCCCGAGGTGCGGATCGCCTCGAGCACGCCGCCGTTGTGGCGCAGGTGCTCCAGCAGGTGCTCCTCGAAGTCGCGCACGTCCTCGACGTCGATGTCGTCGAACTTGCCCTTCGTGCCGCCCCAGATCGAGACGACCTCCTCCTCCATCGGGAAGGGAGAGGACTGACCCTGCTTGAGCAGCTCCATCAGGCGGGCACCGCGGTTGAGCTGCTGCTTGGACGCGGAGTCCAGGTCGGAGGCGAACATCGCGAAGGCCTCGAGGTCGCGGTACTGCGCGAGGTCGATCTTCAGCGTGCCCGAGACCGACTTCATGGCCTTCGTCTGCGCCGAGCCGCCCACGCGGGAGACCGAGACGCCGACGTCGACCGCCGGGCGCTGGTTCGCGTTGAACAGGTCCGACTGCAGGAAGCACTGGCCATCGGTGATGGAGATGACGTTGGTCGGGATGTAGGCCGAGACATCGTTGGCCTTGGTCTCGATGATCGGCAGGCCGGTCATCGAGCCGCCGCCCATCTCGTCCGAGAGCTTCGCGCAGCGCTCGAGCAGACGGGAGTGGAGGTAGAAGACGTCGCCCGGGTAGGCCTCGCGCCCCGGCGGACGGCGCAGCAGCAGCGACACGGCGCGGTAGGCCTCTGCCTGCTTGGACAGGTCGTCGAACACGATCAGGACGTGCTTGCCCTCGTACATCCAGTGCTGGCCGATGGCCGAGCCCGCGTAGGGGGCGATGTACTTGAAGCCGGCCGGGTCGGAGGCCGGGGCGGCGACGATGGTGGTGTACTCCAGGGCGCCCTCGGCCTCGAGGGTGGAGCGCACCGAGGCGATGGTCGAGCCCTTCTGGCCGACCGCCACATAGATGCAGCGCACCTGCTTGCTCGGGTCACCGCTGGCCCAGTTCGACTTCTGGTTCAAGATGGTGTCGATCGCGAGGGTGGTCTTGCCGGTCTGGCGGTCGCCGATGATCAGCTGGCGCTGGCCGCGGCCGATCGGGGTCATCGCGTCGATGGCCTTGATGCCGGTCTGCAGCGGCTCCTTGACGGACTTGCGCTGCATGACGCTGGGGGCCTGGAGCTCGAGGGCGCGACGGCCGACGGTCTCGATCGAGCCGAGGCCGTCGATGGCGGCGCCGGTGGGGTCCACCACGCGGCCCAGGTAGCCGTCGCCGACCGGAACGGAGAGGACCTCGCCGGTGCGGCGGACCTCCTGGCCCTCCTCGATGCCCGCGAACTCGCCGAGCACCACGACACCGATCTCGCGCAGCTCGAGGTTCAGCGCCAGGCCCAGCTCGCCGTTCTCGAAGCGGACCAGCTCGTTGGCCATGACGTTGGGCAGTCCCTCGACGCGGGCGATGCCGTCGGCCGACTCGGTGACCCGGCCGATCTCCTCGCGGTCGGTGTTCTCTGCCTGGTAGGTGGACACGGCGGTGTCCAGGGCGTGCCGGATGTCCTCCGGGCGGATCGTGAGCTCAGCCATCGCGGTGCTTCGCTTCCTCTCGTGGTCCCCGTCGCTGCGGGGCCTGATGTGTGGTGCTGGGGCGGGTGTCGCGGCCGGGGCCGTCAGGACACCAGGTGGTCGCGGGCCTGGGCCAGGCGCGCGAGGACGGTTGCGTCGTAGAGGTCGTCCCCGACGTGGATCTTCAATCCGCCCACGACGTCCGGTGCGACCTCGAGGTTCATCTGCACCTCACGGCCGTAGATGCGGGCGAGCACGGCGCCCAGACGGGACTGCTGGGCCTCGTCGAGGGGGCGGGAGCTCTCGACCACGGCCAGGAGTCGACGGCGCTGCTCGGAGGCGAAGTCCGCGAACTCCCGCACGCGGCGTGCGGGCTTGGCGTCCGTGGCGCGCGAGACCGCGCGAACCGCGAGCGCGACCGTGAGGGCGTCGGCCCGACCCTCCAGCAGCGAACGGACGACGGTGCCGCGGGCGGCGGGGTCCTGTCGCGGATCGTCGAAGCTCGAGGACAGCTCGGAGCTGTCGTCGATCAGGCGGGAGAACTGGAACAGCTCCTCCTCGACCCGCGCGAGGGAGCCCCCGCGCTCCGACTGCTCCAGCAGAGCGAGCACACCCAGCTGTTCGAGCGCATCGAGGATGTCCTCCTGCTCGGACCACCGACGGCGCACGACCTCGAGGGTGAGGCCGAGGGCGGCGTCGCTGACCTTTCCGGTCAGCAGCGTCCGGGCGGCCGTCTCCTTCATCTCGGCGTCGCGACCGGAGTCGCTGAGCAGACGCACGAGCTGATTGCTGGAGTCGATCGTGTCCGCGATCGCGAACAGCTCGTCCGCGGTGGCTTCCAGCGAGAGCCCGTCCGTGGCGAAGACGGAGCGGGCCTGCTGGGCGACCTCGGCGAACGAGGTGGAGGAAGTTCCTCGCATCACTGGTCCTTATCGGGTGGCGGTCTGGTTCGACTCGAGGTCGTCCAGGAACCGGTCGATCACACGGCGGGAGCGCTCGTCGTCGGTGAGGGACTCCCCGACGATCTTCGAGGCGAGGTCGCTGGCGAGCGATCCCACTTCGTTGTGCAGCTGGGCGGAGGCCGTCTGGCGCTCTGCGGACAGCTGCTGACGACCGGCCACGAGGACGCGCTCGGACTCGGACTCGGCGCGGGTCTTGGCGTCCTCGACGATGCGGGCACCGTCCTGGCGGGCCTTCTCGCGGATGCCGGCGGCCTCCTGACGGGCGGCGGCGAGCTCCTGCTCCTGCGTGGCGCGGAGGTCGTCGGCCTGCTGCTGGACCTCCTCGGCCTTCTTCAACCCGCCCTCGATCTTCTCGGAGCGCTCCTCCAGCACGGCGTTCAGCCGCGGAAGGATGAACTTCATGAAGACGACGGCGAAGATGATGAGGAAGATCAGCGTCCAGATGATCTCCGAGGTCTCAGGCAGCAGCAGTTTGTAGCCGGGAACTTCTGCTTCGGCGTTGAGCATCAGGGGTGCCTCAGGCCGTTCCGCCGAAGATGAGGCCGGTGACGATGGCGAGCAGCGTCAGGATCTCAGTGAAGGCGATGCCGATGAACATGGTCGACTGCAGGGCGCCGCGCAGCTCGGGCTGGCGAGCGGTGGCCTCGGCGGTCTTGCCGACGATGATGCCGATGCCGATGCCCGGACCGATGGCGGCGAGGCCGTAGCCGATCGACGCGACGTTGCCGTTGAGTTCAGAGAGGATCATCGGGTCCACGGGGGGTTTCCTTTCGTTGTGCCGACCGGGCGGACGGCAGACAGGGTCTTGCGGGAGGTGTGGTGCGGGGGCTCAGTGCTCGTCCGAGGTGGCCATCTGGATGTAGGCCGCGGCGAGCATGGTGAAGATGAAGGCCTGCAGGCCGGCCACGAAGATCTCGAAGCCGTAGATGCCGATCGCGAGCGCTCCGGAGAAGGGCGAGATCGCGATCAGCCAGGTGCCGGACAGCAGGAGCCCCTGGGTGATGCCGATGAAGACGACCATCATGATGTGCCCGGCCACCATGTTGGCCAGGAGTCGGATCGTCAGCGAGGCCCAGCGGATCAGGACGACCTGCAGGAACTCGATCGGGACCAGCAGGATGTAGATGGGCTTGGGGACGCCGGGGGGCATGGTCTCGTGCTTGAGGTAGCCGAGGAACCCGTGCTTCTTCACGCCGAAGATGACGTACACCGCGAAGGTCCACAGGGCCGCCAGCAGCGGCAGCCCGATGACGGACGTGCCGGCGAGGTTCAGGCCCGGGACCACTCCCGCGAGGTTCATCGTGAGGATGAGGAAGAACAGGGTGACCAGGAAGGGGGCGAAGCGTCGACCCTCCCGGATGCCCAGGGTGTTCTGGATGATCGTGGTGTGCACGAACTCGATGATCATCTCGACGATGCTCTGCGCCTTGCCGGGCACCAGCTTGGCGCGGGAGGCGATCACACACATCACGATCAGCACGACGGCGAGCACGACGAGGCGGACCAGCTGGACGCGGTTGAACTCGAACGGCGTGCCGGCGAACAGGATCGGGGGCGGGAAGAACACCCCGAGCGTCGGGATGTGGAAGAGCGATTCGCCCTCGGCGTGCAGCATGGGGCTGAGGTCTGCGGTGTTCAGCTCGATCTCCCGTGGTCGTGTGGCCGAGCGCAGCAGCGCCGACCGTAGCCGTCAACTCGATCGCGACCATTGCCGGGGCGGCCACCGTGCGTACGGCGATGGACGACGCCTGGGCGTTCCGGGTGGTCGATCAGTGGTCGTATCCCCTGCGGTATTGCACCGTGATCAGCGGTCGAGCACCTCCGGAAGCATAACAGAGAGTCACGATCCCAGCGGGTGCTCCGAGGGGTCCTCGGGGGGCTCCACCTCGAGGGGCTGACGGGACCGTGCCAGCAGCACGGCCTCCACGAACACGGCCGAGACCGCGCCGACCAGCAGTGCGAGTCCGATCCATCGGGTCGAGACCGCGTCGAGGTCTCGCACGGCGATCAGGACGAGGATCACAATGAGCATCTTGACGGCCCAGCTGCCGAGCACCGTGGCCGCCATCGACACCGGGCTCAGGTGCTTGCCGGCGAACGCGACCGCGACCGTCGGCAGCACGATGACGAGGGTGAGACCGGCGCCGATCAGCGCGCCGGAGAGCGCCGGCGGCTCCCCGATCATCGCCGCGAGCACGATCACGAGGACGTCGAGCACGATCCCGACGCCGAGGGCGATCAGCGTGGCACGCTGCATCGCACGGTCGCCGACGGCGCGGCGCCGCGGCCGGGCCGCGCTCGGGGAGGGTCGGTCAGGTCGAGGGGACATCGGAGTCCTTCCGATGGCGGCCGGGACGCCATCTCAGCGGGTCGAAGGTCAGCAGGAGGGCGAACAGCAGCCCGCACACCCAGAAGATCACGACGGCGCGGGTGCTCACCAGGATCGGCAGCAGCAGCCCCACCGAGACCACGACGGTCCACGTGTACATGATCAGCACCGCGGTGCGCTTGGAGTGGCCCAGGCGCAGCAGTCGGTGGTGCAGATGGGCCTTGTCGGCGTGGAAGGGCGACTTGCCCGAGCCGATCCGCCGCACCACCGCGAGCGCGAAGTCGAGGAAGGGGATCACCATCACGCCGATGGGCAGCAGGATCGGCAGGAACTGGCCGAAGATGTCCGCGCCCGAGAGGCGGGCGGGGTCGACCTGACCGGTGACCGCGATGGTGGAGGCGGCCAGCAGCAGCCCCAGGAGCATCGATCCGGAGTCGCCCATGAAGATCCTCGCCCGCGTCATGTTGTGCGGCAGGAACCCGGCGCACGCGCCGATCAGCACGGCGGTCAGCAGGGCGGCCAGCGAGGAGTAATCGGTGGTGGAGACGTTGCGGGTGAGCGTATAGGCGTACAGGAAGAAGGCGGAGCCGCCGATGGCCATCACCCCGGCGGCGAGCCCGTCGAGCCCGTCGACGAAGTTCACGGCATTCATGCTGACGACCACCACCAGCACGGTGAGGATCAGCGCGGAGCGCTCCGAGAGGATCGTGACGCCGCCGATCGGCAGCGACACCAGGGACACCCCCTGCCACGCCAGCAGCATGGCGGCCAGCACCTGTCCGGCGAGCTTGGCCCACCAGTCCAGGTCCCATTTGTCGTCGGCCGCCCCGAGCAGGCAGACCAGCGCGGCGGCCACGAGGATCGCCCAGGGCTGGCGGGTGTCGCGGAACAGCCCCTCGAGGAACGGGACGTTGCTGGCGATCAGCATCGCCACGACCACGCCGGCGAGCATCGCCAACCCGCCCAGACGCGGGGTCACCGCATCGTGCACATCGCGCTCGCGCACGGCCGTCATCGCCCCGGCGCGCCGGGCCAGCAGCCTGACCGCGGGAGTGATCAGGTACGTCACCGCCGCGGCGACCAGCAGGATGAAGAGATAGATCCTCACCCGGCGGTGCTCCCCCGTCCGGGCCCGTCCTCCTCCGAGGACGGAGCGGGGTCAGGGGTGACCTCCTCGACAGAGGTGGATTCGACAGGGGTGGAGGAGAGCTCGACGAGATCGGGCTCGGACGGGAGGTCCAGCACGCCGGGAGGCGCCGGGGGCGCTTCGGCAGCCGGTGCGGCGGAGGCGGTCGGGCCGTCGGAGTGTGCGACGGGGCCGTCGGGCTCCCCCGCCTCCTCCTCGGTCCCGGCACGCGCCGCGGGCTGTGCGCCGTCGGTCCCGGTCGCCTCGACGCCGTCGGTCCCGGTCGCCTCGGCCCCGTCGGCCGTCTCCTCCCCGGACGTCTGCTCGCCCCCTGCGCTCGTCTCGTCCGCGGTCGTCGCGTCCTGGTCGGCCCCGTCGGAGTCCTCGGGCTCCTCGGGCTCCGGGGCGGTGAAGATGTCGCCGACGACGGCGACGACGTCCTCCGCGCTCAGCGAGCCCTCCCGGACGATCTCGGCGGGCACGACGGTGGTGTCGATGATGGTCGAGCTCGTCCCGAGGCGGGCGGTGCCGCCGTCGAGGTACTCCTCGACGGCGTCGCCGAGCTGGGTGGCGGCGTCGAGGACCGTGAGCGCGGCGGCCTTCCCGTGGCGGTTCGCGCTGGACACCGCGAGGGGTCCGGTGCGACGCAGCAGGTCCAGGGCGATCTCGTCATCGGGCATGCGCAGGGCGACGGTGCCGCGGGTCTCCCCCAGGTCCCAGGTCAGGGACGGCTGGGCGTTCAGGATCAGGGTGAGGGGGCCGGGCCAGAACTCCTCGGCGAGGCGCTCGACGTACTCGGGGACGTCCAGGGCGAGGGCGAGCAGCACGGCGTGGTCGCCGATCAGCACCGGCGGCGGGACGTCGCGGCCGCGTCCCTTGGCCTCGAGCAGGTCCGCGACCGCGTCCGGGGTGAAGGCGTCGGCGCCGATGCCGTAGACGGTGTCGGTCGGCAGCACGATGAGCTTGCCGTCACGGACGGCCTGCGTCGCCGCCGTGAGGGCGGCCTCGCGGGATTCAGGATTCTGGGTGTCGTGGACGCTCACCGAGTCAGTCTCTCACTTCCAGGGGTCGGGTCCCCAGCGGCACGGCGTGCCACCAGGAAGCGGTCGCGGCCGGTCAGATCGACGGCGGTGCTCACCTGCTCGAAGCCGCCGATGCGGGCCGCGGCGTCCCGGGCGGCAGGGCCCTGGACGTCGGCGTGCTCCATGATCAGCACTCCTCCGGGCCGCAGCAGGCGGGCGGCCCAGGAGATCACGGCGCGGGGCACCGCGAGCCCGTCCTCGCCGCCGCCGAACAGGGCTCGGTGGGGATCGTGCTCGAGGACCTCGGCGTCCCGCGGCACGGCCTCGGGCGGGATGTAGGGCGGGTTGGACAGGATCGCGTCGACCGGGCCCGCCGCCGCGAGCTCGGCCAGGGCGGGCCCGGCGGGGTCGGCGGTGAGGTCGGCCCGCAGGACGCGCCCCCGGCCGGGGCCGGCGGCCTCGAGGTTCTCCACGGCGAGGTCTGCGGCGCGGGGGTCGATCTCGACGGCGAGCACGCGAGCGGCGGGGATCTCGTCGAGGGCGGAGGCGGCCAGGGCGCCGCTGCCGGTGCACAGGTCCACGAGGTTCTCGAGGGGACCCGAGGCGTGCTCGCGCAGCAGCTCCAGAGCGAGCTCGGTCTCCGGCCGGGGGATGAACACGCCCTCGCGCACGCGCAGCATCAGGCGGCGGAAGGGGGCGCGGCCGAGGATGAGTTGGAGGGGCTCGCGTCGCTCACGGCGCGCCGTGAGCTGCTCGAGCTGTGCCGCGAAGCCGTCCGGGAGGACATCGAGCAGGATCAGCGGCCGCGCGGTGCCGGCAGCTTCGGCGATCAGTGCTCTGGCATCGACGCTCGGCGAGGCGACGCCGGCCCGGCCGAGGCGCTGAGTGGTCACGGAGAGGGCCTCCCGCAGGACCACGCGGGTCTCGGTGCCGCTCACGGGGCGCCCTGCTGGGCCTCGGCCAGGCGGGCGGCCCGTTCTGCGTCGCGGCTGGAGGCGATGAGGTCCTCGAGGTCCCCGGCCAGGACCTGGGAGAGGTTGCCGGCCTTGTACCCGGTGCGGTGGTCCGCGACGCGGGACTCGGGGAAGTTGTAGGTGCGGATGCGCTCGCTGCGGTCGACCGTGCGCACCTGGGAGCGGCGGGTCGCGGAGGAGGCCTGCTCCTGTTCGAGGCGCCGGGCGTCCAGCAGACGCGTCCGCAGGATCCGCAGGGCCTGGTCCCGGTTCTGCAGCTGGCTCTTCTGGTCCTGGCAGGAGACGACGATGCCGGTGGGCAGGTGGGTGATGCGCACTGCGGAGTCGGTGGTGTTCACGCTCTGGCCGCCCGGGCCGCTGGAGCGGAACACGTCGATGCGCAGATTCGCGGGGGCCATCGCCTCGGCCAGCAGCTCGCCCTCGTCGGCCTCATCGGCCTCGGGCAGCACGAGGACGCCGACGGCGGAGGTGTGGATGCGGCCGGCGGACTCGGTGACCGGGACCCGCTGGACGCGATGGACGCCGGCCTCGTGCTTGAGGTGGGCGTAGACGCCGTCGGCCGGGGCTGCGGAGGAGCTGCCGCTGATGGCGGCGGTGACGTCCTTGAGACCACCCAGCTCCGTCTCGGCGGAGGTGAGCACCTCGACGCGCCAACCCCGGTGCTCGGCGTAGGAGCGGTACATGCGCAGCATCTCGCCGGCGAACAGGGCGGACTCCTCCCCGCCCGCGCCGGCCTTGATCTCGAGGATGACATCGCGGGCGTCGTCGGGATCGCGCGGGGCCAGGAGGTCCTCGAGGTGGTCGCGCTCGGTCTCCCAGCGCTCGGCGAGCTGCTCGGCCTCGGCGGCGAGCTCCGCGTCCCCCTCCCCCACCTCTGCGAGCTCGCGGGCGGTCTCGAGATCGGCGAGGGTGGCCTCGACCTGCGCGGCGGCGGCGAGCACGGTGTCGAGCTCGGCGTAGCGCCGAGCGACCCGACGGGCCCGTGCAGGGTCGTCGTGGAGTGCGGGATCGGCCATCGCGTCCTGCAGACGCGCATGCTCCTGCCGCAGCGGTGCGAGACGATCCCCGCCACCTGCTTCCATCCCGCTCCTCCGCTCGATCCCGGCCCCGCACGAGACGACGCCGGTGCACGCCCTGGGGCGCGCACCGGCGTCGGAGACCGGTTCGATCGGGCCGGGGCCTCGCCGCCCGATCTCCAGCTCTAGAAGGTCAGACTCAAGCCTTCGTCGCTCTTCCTGATCTCCTACCGCTCGTACCTCGCAGTACGTCGATCAGGCCCTCTTCGATCTTCCTGATCTCCTACCGCTCGTACCTCGCAGTACGTCGGTCAGGCCTTCTTCTTGCCGTAGCGAGCCTCGAAGCGGGCCACGCGGCCGCCGGTGTCGAGGATCTTCTGCTTGCCGGTGTAGAACGGGTGGCACGCGGAGCACACCTCGGCGCGGATGACGCCGTCGCCCTTGGTGCTGCGGGTGGTGAACGAGTTGCCGCAGGTGCAGGACACCTGGGTCTCGACGTACTGGGGGTGGATCTCAGCCTTCATGTCTCTCCTTCTCGGGGTCGCTGGGTCGGCGCCCGGCGGGCACCGTGAACCAGAACCGACGTCATAGTCTGCCATGTCCGGCCTCGCCCCGCGAGATCTCGGCGGGCGGCGTGCGCACCGTCACCCCTCTCAGGTCGAGGCGCGCACCTCGAGGCGGTACGGCACGACGCGGTGCGCGCCGCGGCCGCTCAGCGGGGCCTCCTCCTCGAGCATCTGGGCCACCAGTGCGACCGTCTCCCGGGCGACCGCCTCGATGTCCACGCTCAGGGTGGTCAGCTCCGGGGTGACGAGAGAGGCGATCTCCAGTCCGTCGACGCCGACCAGACGGACCTGCCCCGGCACGTCGACGCCCAGCAGCCGCAGGTCGCGCAGCAGACGCACCGCGAGCACGTCATTGAATGCGACGAGCGCGTCGGCACCGTCCTCGAGGACCGCCTCGAGCACGTCCCGACGCCCGGTGCGGCCATCGACCCCGTGGATCGGGACCTCGCCGTCCGGCGCCAGCGGAGCGAGGGCTGCGGCCAGCGCCAGTGCCCGGGAGCTGGGGGCCTCGCCGGCCAGGTCGAGCACGACGGGCCGGGCAACACCGGCGGCCTGCAGGTGCTCCGTGAGGTCGGTCATCGCCTCGGCAGTGGCCAGCTCGACCACACCGACCGCATCGATCTGCTCCGTGGAGTCGCCCAGCGCCACCACGGGCATGCCCCCGGCGCCCCGGATGCCCGCGGTCTGCACGCCGTAGCCGACGATCGCGTCGACCCGCCGGGCCAGCGCTCCGGCGACCTGTTCGGGATGCGGTGCGTTGTCCGCCTCGGCGAGCACCACGTTCCACCCATAGGGAGCGCAGGCCCTGACCACCGCGGCCCCGAGCTCCGCGAAGTACGCGTTGGACAGGTCCATCACCACGAGGCCGAGGGTGATCGGCCCCTGCTCGACCAGTCCGCGTCCGAAGCGGGAGGGCCGATAACTCAGCTCACGGGCCGCCTCGAGCACCCGCTCACGGGTGGCGGTGCTGATGCCGGCCATATCGTTCATCGCGCGCGAGACCGTCTGCCGGGAGACCCCGGCCCGCTCCGCGACGTCGATGATCGTCGACCGGCGCCCCGGCCAGCTCACCGGGTCTCTGCCTTGAGGTCCAGCCAGGCCAGGTCGCGCTCGGAGAGCTCGACCCCGAGACCCAGCGTCGAGGAGCGCATCTCGGCGATGCTGCGGGGGCCGAACAGAGCGAAGGTCGGGAACTTCTGGTGCAGCACGAAGGCCAGGGCGATCGCGGTGGCCGGGACACCGTGCTCCTGCCCCAGGGCCCGAGCTCGGGCCAGCCGCTCGAAATTCTCCTCGCTGTAGTAGCAGCGCACCAGCTCCGCGTCGGAGCGGTCCTCGGGGTGCGCACGACCGGTGAAGAAGCCGCGGGCCTGCGAGGACCAGGGCAGCAGGGCTATGCCTCGCTCCTCGAGCCAGGCCTTGGACTCGGGATCGGTGGCGTGGACGCAGCCGGCCCAGGGGACGTCCAGCGCCTCGGCCAGCCCGAAGTGATTGGACAGGATCGTGAAGCCCGTGCGGCCGTTCGCGCGGGCGTAGGCGTTGGCCTCGTCCACCCGCTGGGGTGTCCAGTTCGAGCCGCCGTAAGCACGGATCCGGCCGGCGCGCAGGTGCTCGTCCATGACGTCGACGAATTCGCCGACCGGGATCTCGGGGTTGTCGCGGTGCATCATGTACAGGTCCGCGTAGTCGGTGCCCTGCCGCTCGAGGGACTCCTCGAGCTGGCGGGTGATCGAATCCGGATCGCAGTGCGGGGTGTGCGCGCCCTTGGCGATCACCACGACGTCCTCTCGGACCCCGCAATTGCGCACCCACTGGCCGAACAGCTTCTCGGTGTAGCCGCCGCCGTAGATGTAGGCGGTGTCGAAGGTGGTGCCGCCGATCTCGTAGAACGCGTCGTACATGGCCGTGGCGTGCGCCAGGTTCATCTGGTTGTCGCACCCCATCACCAGGCGCGAGACCTTCTTGTCCAGACCCGCCAGGGTCCCGTAGGCCATGGCCGGGCCGGAGCGCACGCTGCCTGCCTCGAGCGGGCGACCGGTGAGGGTGGGGATGTCCGCATCATCGCGCTCGAAGGGGTAGCGGAGGCCGATCTGCTCACGCCAGAGGTCCAGGGCGCGGGCCTGACCGAGTGAGTTCTCGCCGGTCATCTCGGGGACGATGCCGTCTCCTCGGGCGGCGCGGGCAAGGGCATCGGCCTCCAGCGCGTAGGCCGACGCGGCGGCGACCGCGATCCGCTGGGGCTGCTGGCCGACCACGTCGAGCTCGATGGTCTGCTGCTCGCCGAGACCCCAGGGGTCGGACAGGCGGATCACGCCGCGCGAGCCGGTGATCGTGGCGCTCTGGGGGTCGGCCAGGCGGACTCCGGTGCGCAGGGTCGCGGTGATGTTCCCGGGCAGGGTGAGCTCGGCGCTCGCCCACTCGTCGACGCCGGTCTCCCCGATCGTCCCGCTGCCGTGGATGGAGGTCGGGTCGGCGAAGGCCTCGCCCCGGGCCGCGCCGGCGACGAAGCGCGCGAAGGACATCGGGTAGCAGCCGACGTCGAGGATCCCGCCCCCGGCGGTGGCGGTGTCGAACAGGCGTCCGCTGCGGCCGCCGGTGTCGAAGGCGAACGAGGCGTCGACATGGGTGACCTCGCCGATCGCGCCTTCGGCCACGAGCTGAAGCACTCTCTCGGTCTGCGGGTGGAAGCGGTACATGTACGCCTCGAGCAGCACGCTCCCGCTGCCGGCGGCGAGGTCCGTCAGCGCCATGGTGGTGCCCGAGTTCGGGGTCAGGGGCTTCTCGCACAGCACGTGCTTGCCGGCCTCGAGCGCGGCGGCGGCCAGACGCGCATGGCCGGTGTGGACTGTGGAGACGTAGACCGCGTCGACCTCGTCCGAGGCGAGGACCTCCTCATAGGTGCCCAGCAGCGCGGGCTCGGCGAGGGAGAACTCCTGGGCAAAGGTGCGGGCCCGATCGGGCGAGGAGCTGCCGACGGCGACCAGGACGCCGTCCTGGGAGTCCGGCAGCTGGGTGGCGAAGCGGCGGGCGATGGAGCCCGGGCCGAGTACGGCCCAGCGGAACGGGGTGGCGGTGATGCTCATGGAGACGTCGTCGTCCTTCGGTGTCGGTGACCCACGGTGTTCGTGAACGTTCACGAGACGGCTACGTTATCCCCTGTCACCACCGCCCCACAAGTTCTCCTGCCGCACGCGTGCAGGCCATCCCTCGACGCGACGACGACGGGGCGCCCTCACTCGTGGTGAGGACGCCCCGCGGCGCCGGTGCAGGTGGTCGTCGACCGTCAGTCGCTGCTGCGACCCCCCACGCTCGGAGCATTCTTCAGGACCGTCATCAGGAACTCGGAGTTCGACTGGGACTTCTTGGTGCGCTCCAGCAGGAGTTCGAGGGCCTGCTGCTGCTCGAGCGAGCCGAGCACGCGGCGGAGCTTCCACATGATCGCCAGCTCGTCCTTGCCCATGAGCTCCTCCTCGCGGCGGGTGCTCGAGGCGTTGACGTCCACGGCCGGGAAGATGCGCTTCTCGGCGAGGCTGCGTGCCAGCCGCAGCTCCATGTTGCCGGTGCCCTTGAACTCCTCGAAGATGACCTCGTCCATCTTGGAGCCGGTCTCGACCAGGGCGGAGGCGAGGATGGTCAGCGAACCGCCGTGCTCGATGTTCCGCGCCGCGCCGAAGAACCGCTTGGGCGGGTACAGCGCGGAGGCGTCGACACCGCCGGAGAGGATGCGACCGGAGGCCGGCGCGGCGAGGTTGTAGGCGCGCGAGAGGCGGGTCAGGGAGTCCAGCAGCACGACCACGTCGCGCCCCATCTCGACCAGGCGCTTGGCGCGCTCGATCGCGAGCTCGGCGACGATCGTGTGATCGGAGGCCGGGCGGTCGAAGGTCGAGGCGATGACCTCGCCCTTGACCGTGCGCTGCATGTCGGTGACCTCTTCGGGCCGCTCATCGACCAGCACCACCATGAGGTGGACCTCGGGATTGTTCGTGGTGATCGCATTGGCGATCTGCTGCATGATGATCGTCTTGCCGGCCTTCGGGGGCGAGACGATCAGGCCGCGCTGGCCCTTGCCGATCGGGGAGACGAGGTCGATCACCCGGGGGGCGACGGCGTTCGGAGCCGTCTCCAGGCGCAGGCGCTCATCGGGGTACAGCGGGGTGAGCTTGCCGAAGTCGACGCGCGAGCGCGAGCGATCCATGGGCAGGCCGTTGACGGAGTCGACCTGCACCAGCGCCGCGTACTTGCCCTGGTTGCCGCCGCCGCCCTTGCCGCGGCGGTTGCGGCCGCCGCCGTGGTGCTGCGGCTGCTCGACCCGGTGCTCCTCGCCCTCGCGGGGCGTCTTGACCTGGCCGGTGATGGCATCGCCCTTGCGCAGGCCGTGGCGCTTGACCTGGTTCATGGTCACGAAGACGTCGCTGGGGCCGGGCAGGTAGCCGGTGGTGCGCACATAGGCGTTGTTGTCGCGGATGTCGAGGATGCCGGCGATCGACATCAGCTCATCGCCCTCGCGCATCTCGGAATCATCCTGCTGATCGTTCCGGTTGCCCTGGTTACCACCCTGATTGCCACCCTGGTTCCCACCCTGATTGCCGCCCTGGTTCCCACCCTGGTCGTTCTGGCCGCCGCGCCCACGGCGCTTGCGGTCGCGGGACCGGTTGCGGTTCCGGTTGCGGCCCCGACGGTCGTCATCGCGGTCACCCGAGCGGTCATAGTCGTCGTCGTTCTCGCCGGAACGGTCGGGCAGCTCGATGTCCTCGAGGCGGCGGCGCTGATTGCCGCCCTGCTGGGTGCCGTCCTGCTGGTTCCCACCCTGCTGATTGCCGCGGCGGCTGCCGCGACCGTCGTCCTGGCGACCCGAGTCGCCGCGACGGGAATCGTCCTGGCGGGAATCGTCCCGGCGCGAGTCGTCGCGACCGGAATCCTCACGGCTCGAGTCCGGTCGGGAGCCCCGTGCGGAGTTCTGGTCACCCCGACGGTCGCCGCTGCGGTCGGGCAGCTCGAGGCCGAGCTCGGGGGCGTTGTCCCCGCTCTGATCCCGGCCGCCCTGGTCGCGGCGCGAGCGGGAGCGGCTCCGGGAGGGGCCGCCGTCGGCGTCGGCCTGCGGGGCAGCGGCCTCGACGGACGAGGTCGGCGCGGACTGTGCCGGGGCCGGATCCTGCTGCACAGCGGCGTCTGCACCCTGGGCGCTGTTCTGCTGCGGCGCGCTGGACGTGGCAGGCGCGCTGGAGGGGGCGGGGGCGCTGGAGGCGGCAGGCGCGCCGGAGGTGGCGGCGGTCGACGGCGTTCCGCCCCCGCGGATCGCCTCGATCAGCTCGCCCTTGCGCAGTCGACGGGCGCCCTTGATGCCGAGCCCGGCCGCAATGGCCTGCAGCTCGGGGAGCTTCTTGGCCGCGAGGTCCGCGCCGGAGGTGGTGTCGTTCACCCGGGTTCCTTCCTGTCGAACCGATCGGTGCCGGTTCTGTTCTGGTCTGGGTGCCGCTGCCGGGCAAGGGGACGGGGTCCGGGTGCAGCAACGGCTCATCCGAGCAGAGGTGTCGTCACGGTGCAGGGCACCGATGGTCGACCTGCTGGTGTGCTTCGGGGTGCGTCGGCGTCGCTGCACGGGCCTGCTCGGCACGGCGTGCGCGGAGCGCAGGGTCATGCGGGACGCTGATCAGGGAGATGCATCGGGACACGGAGCACTGCACGCACGAACTGCCACAGTGCTCGCCATCGGACGATGCCGCCTGGACGCAGGCTCAACCTACCACAGGGGCGCTGCCGGTCTCCCGCAGCGGCACCTGCGCGATCCGCCACGTCCCGGGGTCGGCCACCACACGACGCACCAGCGGCGCGATCTCGGCGCGCCGACCCGCCAGCACGAGCACCGAGGGGCCGGCCCCGGAGATCACCGCAGGGTGGCCCTCCTGGCGCAGCACCCGCATCAGCTCCACGCTCTGAGGCATGCCCGGAGCGCGCTGCTCCTGGTGCAGGCGGTCCTCGGTGGCCTCCATCAGCAGCCCGGGATCCCCGGCCAGCGCATGGACCAGCAGCGCGGCGCGGGAGGCGTTGAACACGGCATCGGCATGCGGGACCTCGCGGGGCAGCAGATCCCGGGCGCGCTCGGTGGACAGAGTGGTCGTCGGCAGCAGCACCAGCGGGTCGAGCATCGCCGGGGCATGGGCGAGCGGGACGGCATGGGCCTGCCCCGCGCTCATCCAGGACAGCGCCACGCCGCCCAGCAGCGCGGGGGCCGCATTGTCGGGATGACCCTCGAACTCGCAGGCCAGCTGGAGCACATCGGCGTCGTCCAGCGCCTCCGGCTCGGAGAGCAGTCCGCGGGCCAGCAGCAGGCCGGCCACCGTCGCGGCGGCGCTGGAGCCGAGCCCGCGCCCGTGCGGGATCCGGTTCGCCGTGCGCAGGCGCATCCCCACCTGCGGCGCCCCGGCGTGGTCGAGACCGCGGCGCAGGGCCCGCACCACCAGATGCTCCTCCCCCGTCGGGACCGATGCGGAGCCCTCCCCCTCGGCCCGCACCTCGATGCCGCCGGTGGTGGCCTCGAGCTCCAGGTCGTCGCACAGCCGAAGGGCGAGTCCGAGCGTGTCGTAGCCGGGGCCGAGGTTCGCCGAGGTCGCCGGGACGCTCACGGAGACGCGCGTGTGCTGGATCCTCACAGTCCGATGGCCTCCGCGGCGGCGGCGATGTCGACCGGGATCACGGTGGGGGCGAGGTCGCGCTGGGACAGGGCGGTGTCGATGTCCTTGAGCCCGTTGCCGGTCACGGTGATCGCGATCGTGGCCCCGGCCGGGACCTCGCCGCGCTCGGACTGCTGGAGCAGGCCGGCCACGCCGGCGGCGGAGGCGGGCTCGACGAAGATGCCGACCTCGGCGGCCAGCAGGCGCTGCGCATCGAGGATCTGCTGGTCCGTGACCGCGTCGATGAGTCCGCCGGACCCGTCGCGGGCCTCGACGGCGAGGCTCCAGGAGGCGGGGGCGCCGATCCGGATCGCGGTCGCGACGGTCTCGGGGTCGCTGATCGGATGACCGGCCACGAAGGGGGCGGCGCCACTGGCCTGGAAGCCCCACATGGCCGGCAGGGAATCAATGATGCCGGCCTCGTGGTACTCGCGGTAGCCCATCCAGTACGCGGAGATGTTGCCGGCATTGCCGACGGGCAGGACGTGGATGTCCGGGGCTCTGCCCAGGGCGTCGCTGACCTCGAAAGCGGCGGTCTTCTGTCCCTCCAGGCGGTAGGGGTTCACCGAGTTCACCAGCTCGACGGGATGCTCCGCATCGAGCTTGCGCGCGATCTCGAGGCAGTCGTCGAAGTTTCCCTCGACCTGGATCAGCTGGGCGCCGTGGACGACGGCCTGGGCCAGCTTGCCGGCGGCGATCCTGCCCTGCGGCAGCAGCACCGCGCAGGTGATCCCGGCGGCGGTCGCGTAGGCGGCGGCCGAGGCGCTGGTGTTGCCGGTGGAGGCGCAGACCACCGCGGTGGCCCCGTCGCTGACCGCCCGGGACATCGCCGAGACCATGCCGCGGTCCTTGAACGAACCGGTCGGGTTCTGCCCCTCGACCTTGACGTGGACCTCGGCACCGACGCGCCGGGACAGCGCCGGGGCCGGGACCAGCGGGGTCCCGCCCTCCCCCAGGCTCAGCAGGGTGTCGGTCTCGGCGAAGGGCAGGTGCTCGCGGTACTCGGCGAGGACGCCGCGCCACTGGTGTGCCATGGGGTCAGTCTCCTTCGATGCGCAGGACGGAATCGATGTTCAGCACCGTGGAGTTCGCGGAGAACACGTCCAGCGAAGCGGTCATCGCCGACTCCAGGGCGCGGTGTGTGCTGATGCCGATGTGGGCGAGGGCCTGCTGCCCTTCCCCCTCGGGCGTCTCGAGCAGCTCCTGGTGGATGGTCGAGATCGAGATCCCGTTGCCGGACAGGGTGCCGGCGATCTCGGCGAGCACGCCGGGGCGGTCCTGCACCGTCAGCGAGACGTAGAAGGCGTTGCGCAGATCCTCCAGCGGGATCTGCTCCAGCTCGGCGTAGTGCGACTCGCGGGGCCCGACCCCGCCGCGCACCCGCTGGCGAGCCGCGGAGACCACGTCGCCGAGGATCGCCGAGGCGGTCGGGGCGCCGCCCGCACCCTGGCCGTAGAACATCAGCGAGCCGGCGGCGTCGGCCTCGATGAACACGGCGTTGTAGGCCTCGGAGACCGAGGACAGCGGATGCTCCTCGGGCAGCAGCGCCGGGTAGACGCGGGCGGAGATCCGTTCCCCCGTCTCCTCCTCGACCCGTTCGACGATCGAGAGGAGCTTGATGGTCCGGCCCATGCGGCCGGCGGCGGCGATGTCCTGCGCCGACACCTCGGTGATGCCCTCGCAGTGCACGTCCGAGAGCCGCACCCGCGAGTGGAAGGCGAGGGAGGCCAGGATCGAGGCCTTGGCCGCGGCGTCGTGCCCCTGGATGTCGGCGGTGGGCTCGGCCTCGGCGTAGCCGAGCTCCTGCGCGTCGGCGAGCGCCTCGTCGAAGCTCACCCCGGTGCGGGTCATCGCGTCGAGGATGTAGTTGGTGGTGCCGTTGACGATCCCCAGCACGCGCTGGATGCGATCGCCCGCGAGGGATTCGCGCACGGGCCGGACCAGGGGGATGGCGCCGGCGACCGCGGCCTCGAAGTACAGGTCCACGCCGTGGATGTCGGCGGCCTCGTACAGGGAGGCGCCGTCCTGGGCGAGCAGGGCCTTGTTGGCGGTGACCACGCTCGCGCCGTGCGCCATGGCCTCCAGCAGCAGGGTGCGGGCCGGCTCGATCCCGCCCATCACCTCGATGACGAGGTCCGCCTCGCGCACCAGGACGGAGGCGTCCTCGGTGAGCAGCTCGGCGGGCACGTGCTCACCGCGGTCCCGCGTCAGGTCGCGCACGGCGATGCCGACCACTTCGAGGTGCGCACCGATGCGGTGGGCGAGGTCCTGGCGCTGCTGGGCGATCAGGCGCAGCACCTCGGTGCCGACGGTGCCGGCGCCGAGGACGGCGACGCGCAGCGCCGACGACTCCGCGGGCGCGGGGGACTCCGGCGACGAGGGGTGGCCGGGAGAGGTCTGTGACATGCGGCAGTGGTCCTTCCACACGGTCCGACGGGATGGCCGGGGCGGGCCCTCGCACTGTATCCGAGGGGGCCTGCGGCCCGTGACCGTCCATGAACGATTGCGACGAGCACGAGAGTTCGCGACGACGTCGCCGGGCGGTGCGGGATCTGGGGCGACGGCGAGGGCTTCGGCGCCGGAGCGCCGGGGGTCCCGGCCCGGATCGCGTCAGCCCTGATCCAGGCCCAGCAGATCCTCCTCCGTCTCGCGACGGAGCAGGGTGCGGATCTCGCCGTCGCGCACCGCGACCACGGGCGGCCGGGGCACGTGGTTGTAGTTGGAGGCCAGCGAGTAGCAGTACGCCCCGGTGACGGGCACGGAGAGCAGATCCCCGCGGCCGACGTCGGAGGGCAGGTACTCGTCCTTGACCACGATGTCACCGCTCTCGCAGTGCTTGCCGACCACGCGCACCACCTCGGGGGCGGCGTCGGAGACCCGGCCGGTCAGCAGGCAGGAGTAGTCCGCGTCGTACAGGGCGGTGCGCACGTTGTCGCTCATGCCGCCGTCGACGGAGACGTAGACGCGGTGGTGAGGGCCGCCCAGACGCACGTCCTTGACGGTGCCGACGGAGTACAGGGTCTGCGTGGACGGGCCGGCGATCGCGCGGCCGGGCTCGAAGGACAGGTGCGGGACGTCCAGCTCGAGGTCGCGGCATTCCTTGGCCACGATGTCGGCGATGCCGCGGGCGAGCTCCTCGGGAGTCGACGGGGTGTGCTGGGTGTTGTACATGACGCCGAAGCCGCCGCCGAGGTCGAGCTGGTCGATGGTGTGGTCGAGCTCGGCCCTGATCTGCGCGACCAGGTCCAGCACGCGGCGGGCCGCGACCTCGAAGCCGCCGGTGTCGAAGATCTGCGAGCCGATGTGGGAGTGCAGGCCCACCAGCTCCAGCGCATCGGCCGCGAGGGTGCGGCGCACGGCCTCCAGGGCGCCGCCGCCCGTGATCGAGAGCCCGAACTTCTGGTCCTCGTGCGCGGTGGCGATGAACTCGTGGGTGTGCGCCTCGACGCCGGTGGTCACCCGGAGCATGACCGCGGCCCGCACGCCGAGCTCGGCGGCGATGGACGCGACCTGGTCGATCTCGTCGAGGGAGTCGATCACCACTCGGCCGACGCCGGCCTCCAGGGCGCGGCGGATCTCGGCGTCGGACTTGTTGTTGCCGTGCAGGGCGATCCGCTCGGGCGGGAACCCGGCGCGCAGCGCCACCGCGAGCTCTCCCCCGGTGCACACATCCAGCCCCAGCCCGTCCTCGTCGACCCAGCGGGCGACCGCGCTGCACAGGAACGCCTTGCCAGCGTAGTAGACGTCGGCCCCGGCGTAGGGGCGCAGGGCCTCGGTGAAGGCGTCGCGGAAGGAACGGGCTCGACCGCGGAAGTCCTCCTCGTCCAGCACGAAGGCCGGGGTGCCGACCTCCTGGGCGATGCGATGGACGTCCACGCCGCCGACCGTGACCGTCCCCTCGGCGTCGCGGCGCGTGGTGGACGACCACAGTCCGGGGATCAGAGCGTTGACGTCAGCGGGATACGGGAGCCAGGTCGGGGCGGCGTCGTTGCCGTGGAGGGCTCCGGCCTCATGGGCGCGCATGTCTTGCTCCTGGGGTGGGGTCCGGCGGGAAGGCGGTGGCGGCGGGGCCTGGGGGCTCGCCGACGACCCTTGACTGTAGACGGCACGGCGACAGGGTCGCAGCGGCGTCCGATCCGCGACCGACGGATGCGGCCCTCCCGAGCGGTCAGCTCCCGTCACCACAGGTCAGAGAGCCTGGTGAGGCGGGCCCCTGACTGCTCGCACCCAGGTCGTGATCGATCGCACTTGGTAGCCTCGCAGCAGATCGGCACGGGAGCCGCCGCGGGCCTGTCCGGCACGGGTGCCGCTCCCGTCCGCCATCCGCCCGTCGTCAAGGAGTTCCCGTGCCCTCTTCCACCTCCCGTCCCGTCGACGATCCCGCCCGCCCCGGCCACGACCTCGTGGTGGTGGCCAACCGGCTGCCGGTGGACTCCCGCACCCTTCCCGACGGCGCCACCGAGTGGGTCACCAGCCCCGGCGGACTGGTGACCGCCATGGAATCGGTGATGCGCACCGTCGACTCCGGCGCCTGGGTCGGCTGGGCCGGCTCCCCCGGGCAGGAGCCCGATCCTTTCGACGCCGACGGGATGAGCCTGTACCCGGTCCGGCTCGACCAGGAGGACATCGAGCGCTACTACGAGGGCTTCTCCAACGCCACGCTGTGGCCGCTGTACCACGACGTCATCGTCGACCCGGAGTTCCACCGCACCTGGTGGGACTCCTACGTGGCCGCCAACCGCCGCTTCGCCCGCACCGCCGCCCCGGTCGCGAACGAGGGCGGCACCATCTGGGTCCACGACTACCAGCTGCAGCTGGTGCCGCGGCTGATCCGCGAGGAGCGGGCCGATGTGCGCATCGGCTTCTTCAACCACATCCCCTTCCCCTCCGTGGAGCTGTTCTCCCAGCTGCCCAAGCGCAACCAGATGCTGCGCGGCCTGCTGGGCGCCGACCTGATCGGCTTCCAGCGCGAGAGCGACACCCAGAACTTCCTGGCCGCGGTGCGCAAGCTGCTCGGCTACCACGTCGACGGGCAGACCATCTCGGTGCCGGGCCTCGGCGCGGCCCCGGTGCGCGAGGTCGTCGCCCAGACCTTCCCGATCTCCATCGACTCCAGCAAGGTCTCGGCGCTGACCGAGGACGAGGAGGTGCGCGCACGGGCCGAGCAGCTGCGGGAGGATCTCGGGCATCCTCGGACGATCGTGCTCGGGGTGGACAGGCTCGACTACACCAAGGGGATCCGCCACCGGCTCAAGGCCTGGGGGGAGCTGCTCGGGGACGGCTCGGTCGATCCCCGCGAGACGGTGATGGTCCAGGTCGCCACGCCCTCGCGGGAGCGGGTCGAGGCCTACCGGCAGCTGCGCGACGAGGTGGAGCTGACCGTCGGCCGCATCAACGGCGACCACTCCTCCATCGGCCGTCCGGCGGTCTCCTATCAGCATCGCTCCTTCGACCGCCGAGACATGACCGCCCTGTTCATGGCGGCCGACGTGGTGCTGGTGACCGCGCTGCGCGACGGGATGAACCTGGTCGCCAAGGAATACGTCGCCTCCCGCCCCGATCTGCACGGCGTCCTGGTGCTCAGCGAGTTCGCCGGCGCGGCCGACGAGCTGCGGGCCGCCGTCATGGTCAACCCTCATGACATCGACGAGCTCAAGGCCGCGATCCTGCGAGCGATGGCGATGCCTGCCGAGGAGCAGGAGGAGGCGATGCGCTCCCTGCGCCACCAGGTGATGGAGAACGATGTGCAGGCCTGGGCCCACAGCTTCCTGCAGCGCCTGGAGCACTCCGGGGCCGAGGTGCGCGAGCCGAAGCCGACGGTCCGGCTGACCGGCGAGGGCGCCACGGACCCGGCGGCGCTCGATGCCGCGATGGACACCTTCGCGGCGACTCCGCGGATCCTGATCGCCTCGGACTTCGACGGGGTGCTCGCCCCGATCGTCGCCGATCGCGACGCGGTCCAGCCCGATTCCGCCGCCCTGGCCGCCCTGCGCGACCTCTCGGAGATGCCCGGGGTGGCGACCGCCCTGATCTCCGGCCGCGCCCTCGGCGACCTGGACTCCCACGCCCGCATGCCGTCCTCGGTGGTGCTGGTGGGCTCCCACGGCGCCGAGGTGGGCGCTCTGCCGCCATGGATGCAGGCCGAGGTGCTCGACTCCGCGGCGCTGACGATGACCCCGGAGAAGGACGAGCTGCTCGCCTCGATCACCGAGAACCTGCAGCAGATCGCCCGGGCCCACCCGGGCGTCGAGGTCGAGACCAAGCCCTCGGCCGCGGTGCTGCACACCTGCAATGCCCGCGGCCGCGGCGGGCACAACGCGACGGAGTCGGCCCTCGAGTATGCGGTCAACCTCCCCGACGTGACGGTGACCCCCGGCAAGGAGGTCGTGGAGTTCTCGGTGGTGCACACGTCCAAGGGCGCCGCGATCGAGACCCTCGCCCGCGCCAGCGCGGCCGACGCCTGGTTCTACCTGGGCGACGACGTCACCGATGAGTCGGTCTTCGGCCGTCTCGGCGAGAACGACGTGGGCGTGAAGGTCGGCGGCGGCGACACGGCGGCGAACCACCGCATCGCCGGGACCGAGGACGTCGCCGCGGTGCTGACGCGTCTGGCGGGTCTGCGCCGGGAGGGCTGAGGCGACCGGCCCGGGAATCCCGGGAATGACGACACCCCGGCCGATGGTCGCCAGGACCATCGACCGGGGTGCTCACCGTGCCCGCGACAGGATTCGAACCTACGACCTTCTGCTCCGGAGGCAGACGCTCTATCCACTGAGCTACGCGGGCCGACCTCGGAAGTCTAGCAACTCGATGCGGGTGAGGTGTGCACAGGTGCCGCCGCACCGGCGTGGTGTGAGCGGGGCCTCACTGCGGCAGGGGCAGCTGGGCCCCGTGCAGGACCGCCGAGGGATCGGCGGCGATGCGCAGTCCGCTGGGCTCGACGTCGGAGCGCACCAGCAGGTCCCCGACGGCGGCGATCATGGCGCCGTTGTCGGTGCACAGGCGCGGCGGCGGGATCCGCAGCGTGATGCCCGCGGCGTCGCAGCGATCCTGGGCGACGGCGCGCAGGCGGGCGTTGGCGGCGACCCCGCCGACGATCACCAGCGTGTCGAGGGAGCGTTCGCGCACGGCCCGCAGCGCCTTGGTGACCAGCACGTCGACCACGGCCTGCTCGAAGGAGGCGGCGATGTCCGCCACGGGCACCGGCTCCCCCGCCCGCTCGAGCTTCTCGACGGTGCGGGCGACCGCCGTCTTCAGCCCGGAGAAGGAGAAGGTGAAGGGGGCATCCTTCGGGCGCAGCAGCGCCCGCGGGAAGGTGAAGGCCTGCGGATCGCCGTCCACCGCGGCCCGCGAGATCGCGGGGCCGCCCGGGTAGCCGAGGCCCAGCAGCCGGGAGACCTTGTCGAAGGCCTCGCCCGCGGCGTCGTCGAGGGTGTCGCCGAGGTGCTCGATGGGGTCGCGCACCAGGTCGCCGACCGCGAGGATGGAGGTATGGCCGCCGGAGACGATCAGCACGATGGAGCGCTCGGGCAGCGGACCGTGCTCGAGGGTGTCGGCGGCGGCGTGCCCGGCGAGGTGGTGGACGCCGTACAGCGGCACATCGAGCGCCCAGGCCACGGATTTGGCGGCGGCGAGGCCGACGTGGACGGCGGTGGCCAGCCCCGGTCCGGAAGTGGCGGCGACATGGGTGATGTCGCGGGCCTCGACCCCGGCGTCGGCCAGGGCGATCCGCAGGGTGGGCACGGCTGCCTCGAGGTGGGCGCGGGCGGCGATCTCGGGGACCACTCCCCCGAACTCGGCGTGCTGGGCGGCGCTGGAGGCCAACCCCTGACCGAGCAGCACCCCGTCGGAGACGATGCCGAAGCCGGTCTCGTCGCAGGAGGACTCGACCCCGAGGACGACCGGCGACCCGGAGGTGGTCACCGCAGGATCGACATCGGGTTGGAGTAGTTGCCAGCCTCGTCCATCTTGGCGAAGTGGAGGTGGCAGCCGGTGGAGCGACCGGTCGAGCCGACGTAACCGATGGTCTCGCCCTGCTCGACGGTCGATCCTACCGAGGTGTTGAAGCCCTGCAGGTGGAAGTAGCCGGTGACGACCCCGTTGCCATGGTCGACCTCTACCCGGTTGCCGGAGGCACCCTGGTATGAGGCGCTGACGACCTTCCCGGACCTCACGGCCTTGACCGGGGCGCCGCAGGAGGCGCCGAAGTCCACGCCGTCATGGCCCTTGAAGTATCCCAGGACGGGGTGCATGCGGCCGCCGAATCCGGAGGTGATCGGGGCGTTGACCGGGTCGATGTACCCGCCGCTGCTGGCGGGGGCGGATTCACCGGAGGCGGCGGTCTGCGCGGTTTCGACGGGCTCGGGCTCGGGCAGCTCGACCTCGATGTCGAGAGCCGCGTCCTTCTTCGTCTTGCCCTCGGCCGCGTCCTTCGTCTCGGAGGGAGCGGTGCGCTCCTGCGAGCGGCTGGCGTCCTCATCCGACTCGCGCGTGTCGGCGGCCGCCTGCGTGACGCTCGCGGAGGCCCCTGCTTCGGGCAGGGCGACGGGGGCGCTGGAGGGATCGGCGCCCGGTGCGGCCTGATCGCTCTGGGGCTGCTGCGCGGCGGTGACGTCGCCGGGGGCGACGGTCTCGTCGATCCCGGCCGCGGCGGCGGCCAGCGGAGCTGCGATGGTGGCGGTCGCGAGGACTCCCAGCACACCGGCCTTCACGGCGCCGGCGGGGAGGGCTCCGTCGCGATGCGAGCCCGGGTTGGCCCGGAGCGTGCGCACCGTGGCGCGTCCGTCGGCGCGATGATTCGCCACGTGATCGACCTGCTTCCGCTTCGACTGCGTTTCCGTACTGTCCGTGAGTCGCGACGCCGGACAGGGGAAGGACGCGTCGCCGAACAACCTGGAACAACCTACGGGCGCGCCCCGGCAGAGGACCAGCAGGTCACTCGGGTCATTGCCAAGTTTTTGCCAAGAAGGCACTAAGTGTGGCCCTCTCTTGACGACCCAGCCCGTCGAGCGTGCGTCGGACCACCCCCGCGCACGCTCCCATGGGATGGCTGTCACTCGCGCGGGCCTCACGCGCGGGCCCTCAGGGGCACTCGCGGGTGGTCTGCCGCGGGCTCGCGAGGCGCTCCGCCCCGCGGACGTCCAGGGATCACGGCAGCGATGATCACCGAGGATGCAGGCGCTGCGGTCTACAGTGGCGCCATGTCGACCCCGGACCAGGCAGCTTCGTCCCCGCCCGTGCGCGTCGTGGTGATCGAGGACGAGCCGACGATCACCCGCGCCATCGCCGACCGGCTCACCGCGGAGGGATGGGAGGTCACCACCGCCCTCGACGGCCCCTCCGGTGTGCGCACCGTCGCCGAGGTGCGTCCGGACGTGGTGGTCCTCGACGTCATGCTGCCCGGCTTCGACGGACTCGAGGTGTGTCGGCGGATCCAGGCGGACGAGCCGGTGCCCGTCCTCATGCTCACCGCCCGGGACGACGAGACCGACATGCTGGTCGGCCTCGGCGTCGGCGCCGACGACTACATGACCAAGCCCTTCTCCATGCGCGAGCTCGCCGCACGCCTCAAGGCGCTGCTGCGGCGGGTGCGCCGGGCCGGTCCGCCCGCTGTCGCGGAGTCCGAGCAGAACGTCGCGATGGAGTTCGGGGACCTGGTGATCGACCGGGCCGGCCGCCGGGTCATGCGGGCCGGGGTGCCCGCGCACCTGACGCCCACCGAGTTCGATCTGCTGCTGTGCCTGGCGAACGCCCCCGGCACCGTGCTGACCCGCGAGCAGCTGCTCGCCGACGTCTGGGACTGGATCGACGCCACCGGCACCCGCACGGTCGATTCCCACGTCAAGGCTCTGCGCCGCAAGCTCGGGGCCGACCTCGTGCGCACCGTCCACGGCGTCGGGTACGCCCTGGAGATCCCGGAGGAGGACGACTCGACAGGGGGCGTCGCCGGGGGCCGGGAGAGCCCGGACACCCCGCTGGACATCTCCTCGATGCCCACACCGAACGAGCCCACCACCGACTCGTGAGCTCCCAGCCGCCCGCCCCGGAGCTGCCGCCGGCCCCGCACACCGCGCGCCGCCGCGTCCCCGACCGACTGGACGTGCGCCCCCTGGACAGCTTCCGCTCGTTCAAGGTCAAGCTCGGGATCCTGGTCGGCGCCGTGGTCTCGGTCGCCGCGCTCCTGACCCAGGTGAGCATCCGGGCCGGGGTGCAGCCGTGGCTGGCGATCCCCCTGGTGGTCGTGATCGCCCTGGTGTTCACCCAGCTGCTGGCCCGCGGGATGACCTCGCCGCTGCGGGAGATGACCGGCGCCGCCCAGGCCATGGCACGCGGCGACTACACCCAGCGGATCCGGGCCACCAGCCGCGACGAGGTCGGGCAGCTGGCCGCGGCCTTCTCCACCATGGCCTCCGAGCTCGAGCAGACTGACGAGATGCGTCGGGACCTGGTCGCCAACGTCTCCCACGAGCTGCGCACCCCGGTCGCGGGGCTGCGGGCACAGCTGGAGAACCTGGTCGACGGGGTGACCGATCCGGATCCGGCGGCTCTGGAGGTGGCGCTGGCGGAGACCGAGCGTCTCTCCCTGCTGGTCAACCACCTGCTGGATCTGTCCCGGCTGGACGCGGGAGTGGTCGAGCTCGATCTCGAGGCCATCGAGATGACGCCGTTCCTCCACGAGGTGGTCGACGCGGCGACGCTCGCCGCCGGCGGGCGCGACGTGCGCTGGATCGTCGACGTCGACCCCGCCGATCTGACGGTGACCGCGGATGCGGCGCGGATCCATCAGGTGATCCACAACCTGCTGGAGAACGCGGCCCGTCATTCCCCCGCCGGCGGACGGATCCACGTCCGCGCCGCCCGCACCGCCGACGGCGAGGGCGTGTGGATCGACGTGCACGACGAGGGGCCGGGCATCGCTCGCGAGGACCGCTCCCGCGTGTTCGAGCGCTTCCAGCGCGGGGGCTATGCGGACAGCTCCGGAGGGACCGGCCTGGGCCTGGCGATCGCTCGCTGGGCGGTGGGTCTGCACGGCGGGACCATCGAGGTGCTCGACGACCCGCGCACCGAGCTGGCCCGCGACGGCCGCTCCTCCCTGATCCGAGTCGTCCTGCCGGATGCCGCGACCTCGACGTGATGTCCCGCACCACCGTGCCGACAATCACCGTCGCAGACGCCGTCCACCGCGTTCTTGCCGGTCCGCTCCGTTAGGCTGGAGACATCCGTACCACTCGACCGTGAGAAGGCTGGCGATCTCAGAGTGTCACAGCAGACACAGGGCTCCGGGACCTCGGAGTTCGGCCCCAACCAATGGCTCGTGGACGCACTCCGCGAGCAGTGGCAGGAGGATCCCTCCAGCGTCGACCCCAGCTGGGCGGAGTACTTCTCCTCCCACGCCGGGGTGACGACCGAGTCTCCCGCTGCCCAGGAGCGCACCCAGGGCACCTCCCCCGCTGCGACGGAGCAGGCGGAGGAACCCCCGCAGAAGACCCCTCCTCAGTCCTCCGGCGCCCGGAGCAGATCGGCCGCCCCGGCCGCCGCCGCGGAACCCTCCCCGCAGGACGCGGGCCCCGCCCGGAAGAAGGCCGCGGGCCCCTCCTCGAAGGACGCCGCCGCCCCCGCGGCGTCCGCTCCTCAGGCCGCCTCCGCCGCGGCTCCCTCTCAGCCCACGAAGGAACCCGCTCCCGTGAACGACGAGTCCGCGAAGGCCGAATCGACCAAGCCCTCCGTATCGACCACTTCGGACCGACCGGCCAAGATCCCCACGATCACCTCGCAGATCCCGGCGGTCGAGCT
The DNA here is from genome assembly GCF_017876515.1 of Brachybacterium fresconis. NCBI lineage: Bacteria > Bacillati > Actinomycetota > Actinomycetes > Micrococcales > Dermabacteraceae > Brachybacterium > Brachybacterium fresconis. Next base: position 1,059,194 of record NZ_JAGIOC010000001.1, read on the forward strand.
CAGCGAGCCGGAGCCCGTCAAGCTCCGCGGCCCGGCGGCGGCCGTGGTGCGGAACATGGACGAGTCGCTGCACGTGCCCACCGCCACGTCGGTGCGCGATGTGCCCGTGAAGCTGTTGTTCGACAACCGCGTCGTCATCAACAACCACCTCAAGCGCAATCGCGCCGGCAAGGTGTCCTTCACCCACCTGATCGGCTGGGCGATGATCGAGGCGATCGGTGAGGTCACCGATATGAACAACGGCTTCGACGTCGACGAGAAGGGCAAGCCGCTCCTGCTGAAGCGGGAGGACATCAACTTCGGTCTCGCCATCGACATGCCGCGGCCCGACGGCTCGCGCGGTCTCGTGGTGCCCAGCATCAAGGGCGCCCAGCGCTTCGACTTCCTCGGCTTCTGGCGCGCCTACGAGGAGGTCGTCAAGAAGGCCCGCAACGGCAAGCTGACGATGGACGACTTCTCCGGCACCACCGTGTCGCTGACCAACCCCGGCGGCATCGGCACCGTCCATTCCATCCCGCGCCTGATGCAGGGACAGGGAACCATCGTCGGCGTCGGCGCGATGGACTATCCCGCGCAGTTCCAGGGCGCCAGCCCGGCGACGCTCGCGGACCTGGCCGTCTCGAAGGTCATGACGCTGACCTCGACCTACGACCACCGGATCATCCAGGGCGCCGCCTCCGGCGAGTTCCTCAAGGCGATCGGCGACAAGCTCCTGGGCAAGGACGGCTTCTACGACCGCGTCTTCGCCGCGCTGCGGCTTCCGTACCAGCCGATCCGCTGGGTGCCGGACAACCCCTTCAAGGATTCGAAGTCCGAGCGCCTCGCCCGCGTGATGGACCTCATCCACTCCTACCGCGTGCGCGGGCACCTGATGGCGGACACCGATCCGCTGCAGTACCGGGTGCGCACCCATCCCGACCTCGATGTCGAGACCTACGGTCTGACGCTGTGGGACCTCGACCGGATCTTCCCCACCCGGGGTCTGGGCGGCAAGGACGAGATGACGCTGCGCGACATCCTCGGGGTGCTGCGCGACGCCTACTGCCGCACCATCGGTGTGGAGTACATGCACATCTCCGATCCCGAGGAGCGCTCCTGGCTCCAGGAGCAGATGGAGACCCCGCGTCGGCCCTTCGACAAGGCCGAGCACACCCACATCATGGACCGCCTCAACGCCGCCGAGGCGTTCGAGACCTTCCTGCAGACCAAGTTCGTGGGCCAGAAGCGCTTCTCCCTCGAGGGCGGCGAGTCCGTCATCCCGATGCTCGACACGGTGCTCCACGGCGCCGCGCACGACGGCGTCGACGAGGTCTGCATCGGCATGTCCCACCGCGGGCGGCTGAACGTGCTCTCGAACCTGGCGGGCAAGAGCTACGCCCAGATCTTCCAGGAGTTCGAGGGCAACTACGGGTCCAACCTGGGCTCGGGCGACGTGAAGTACCACCTGGGCACCGAGGGGCACTACTCCTCCCACGACGGGGAGTCCACCAAGGTCTATCTCGCCGCGAACCCCTCGCACCTGGAGGCGGTCAACCCGGTCCTCGAGGGCATCGCCCGCGCCAAGCAGGACCGCCTCGAGCGGCCCGAGGAGTTCCCGGTGCTGCCGGTGCTCGTCCACGGAGATGCGGCGTTCGCGGGCCAGGGCGTGGTCACCGAGACGCTGAACCTCTCGGAGCTGCGCGGCTACCGCACCGGCGGCACTGTCCACGTGGTCATCAACAACCAGATCGGCTTCACCACGCTGCCGGACTCCTCGCGCTCGTCGTTCTACTCGACCGACGTCGCCAAGTCGACCCAGCTGCCGATCTTCCACGTCAACGGGGACGACCCCGAGGCCTGCGTGCGGGTGGCCGAGATCGCCTTCCGCTACCGCCAGAAGTTCCACCGCGACGTGGTCATCGACATGCAGTGCTACCGCCGCCGCGGCCACAACGAGGGCGACGATCCGTGGATGACGCAGCCGCAGATGTATCGGCTGATCGAGAACCTGCCCAGCACCCGCAAGCAGTACATGGAGACGCTCATCGAGCGCGGCGACCTCACCGAGGACGAGACCGAGGCGCTGGTGCGCAACTTCCAGGAGCACCTGGACGAAGCCTTCGCGGCCACGCGGACGGATGCCTCCGACGCGGACCCCGACTCCAGCGTGCAGGGCCTCGAACTGCCGAGCTCGCAGCGCCCGCCGGCGAGCCGCCGCGCCGGGACGGACACCGCCGTCCAGGCCGGGACGCTCGAGCACATCGGTGAGGCGCACGGCGCCGTCCCGAACTCCTTCACCGTCCACCCCAAGCTCGCCGGCGTCCTCAAGCGTCGCCAGCAGATGTCGACCGAGGGCAAGATCGACTGGGCCTACGGCGAGCTGCTGGCCTTCGGGACGCTGCTGATGGAGGGACGCCGCGTGCGTCTGTCCGGCCAGGACACGCGGCGCGGCACCTTCGTGCAGCGCCACAGCGTCCTGATCGACCACGAGAACGGCGACACCTGGACCCCGCTGTCCTACCTGTCCGAGGACCAGGCGCGGTTCAACGTCTACGACTCCTCCCTCTCGGAGTTCGCGGCGCTGGGCTTCGAGTACGGCTACTCCGTGGAGAACCCCGAGTCGCTGGTGCTGTGGGAGGCGCAGTTCGGCGACTTCGTCAACGGCGCGCAGACCATCATCGACGAGTTCATCTCCGCCTCCGAGCAGAAGTGGGGCCAGAACTCCTCGGTGGTGCTCCTGCTCCCCCACGGCTATGAGGGCCAGGGGCCGGACCACTCCTCCGCCCGCATCGAACGCTTCCTGCAGCTGTGCGCGGAGGAGAACATGCGGGTGGCGGTGCCGTCGACCCCGGCCAGCTATTTCCATCTGCTGCGCAAGCAGGCGCTGACCGAGCCGAAGAAGCCGCTGATCGTCTTCACCCCGAAGTCGATGCTGCGCAACAAGGCCGCGGTCAGCCCGGTCGAGGCCTTCACCGAGGGCACCTTCGAGCCGGTCATCACGGATACCACCGTGGACCCCGCGAAGGTCACGAGCGTGGTGCTGGCCTCCGGCAAGGTCTACTGGGACCTGGTGGCCCGGCGCGAGAAGCTCGAGGCCGAGCACGTGGCCATTCTGCGCCTGGAGCAGCTGTACCCGCTGCCCACGGCCGAGCTCACGGCCGCGCTGGAGTCCTACCCGGACGCCGGCCTCACCTGGGTCCAGGAGGAGCCTCAGAACCAGGGAGCCTGGAGCTTCATGGCCATGAACTTCGCGGTCGAGGTCGGGCGCACGCTGAAGGTCGTGGCCCGTCCGGCCTCGGCCTCCCCGGCGACCGGTTCGAACGCCGCCCACAAGGCCGAGCAGGAGGACCTGCTCACCCGCGCCTTCGAGTCCTGATCGGCCCCGGAGGGCCGCGGGTTCGCCCCGGCCCTCCCCCGCCGATACAGTTGACATCCCCCGTCCCCGCCCAGGAGGTCCCGGTGCAGCCTGTGTCCACTTCGTCCGCCTCGGATCCGGCACCTCGGATCCGCATCATCGCGCTCGGCGACGAGCTCCTCGCCGGGATCGGTGATGCTCGGGCGCTGGGATGGCTCGGACGAGCCGTGGCCAGTGAGCAGGGGGCGGCCAGCCGGGTCGACCTCTTCCCCTCGGCGCTGCCCGGGGAGACGTCCGCCTCGCTCTCCCAGCGCTGGGACGCGGAGGTGGAGCGCCGCATGGATCGCAGCGCCCAGGCCGACGGCAGCGTCGACCATCGCGTGGTGCTGGCCATGGGCCGGGCCGACGTCGCCGCCGGGAACTCCCTGGCCCGCTCCCGCCTCAACCTCGCCAAGGTCCTCGACGGTCTCGAGCGGCTGCGCATCCCGGCCTTCGTCGTCGGTCCCCCGCCGAGCCGGGACCCGGGTATCACCCAGGGTGTCCGGGAGCTGTCCGGGGCGTTCGAGGACGTCTGCTCGCGCCGGAGGATCCCGTATGTCGACACCGTCGGCGGACTGATCGGTCATGAGCAGTGGGAATCGGACCTGAGCCGCTCCCCCGGCGATCACCCGGGCCAGACCGGCTACGGCCTGATGGCCTGGTTGGTGCTGCACGGCGGCTTCGGCAGCTGGCTGGGCACCTCGTCCTGAACGGACTCGTGGGCCCGCCGCGCGGTCGGAGTGACCTCCGCCTCAGCGGGTCCCGGGACGGTCGGGCGGCGGGACCGTGAGCTCCGCCTGTGGCACAATCGTCAGGTCATCCGGGCGAAGGAAGGAGATCGTGATGAGCAAGCGAGGACGCAAGCGCAAGGCGCGTCGCAAGAACAACGCGAATCACGGTAAGCGCCCCGGCGCGTGACCGTGACGTCGCAGTCAGCGACATGAGTGAGGGCCCCTTCCCGCGTGGAAGGGGCCCTCACTCATGTCCGGGAGCCCGTGTTCCCGGGGGTCGGGACGGCGACTCGCCGAGACCTCAGGTGCCCGGGATCTCCCGCCGCGCGCTGCGGGAGGAGATGCGCACGCTGGTGGATCCGTCGGCGTCGGTGGTGCGGGTGACGGAGACGCTGCGGTACTGCACCGCGATGCGCTCGCGGAGGCCCGACGGGGCCTGGTCGGCGCAGCTGCGGCGCACGAGCTCCTTGATGCGGCGCACCCGTTCCCACTCCTCGGCGCACTCCGGGCAGTCCGCGGTATGGCGCTGCATCCGCTCCACGGTCTCCTGCGGCAGCTCGCCGTCGAGCGCCTCCTCGAGGCCGTAGCGCGGGTCGCGCTCGGGGATCTGTTCCTGGGTCATCGTTCCTCCTCCCGGTCCGTCGATCGGGTCTCGTGCGGGGCGCTGTCGGCGGTCGCTGCGGGGTCCGCACGCAGGAAGCCGCTGCGGTAGGCGTAGTCGGAGAGCTTCTCGCGCAGCTGGCGCCGCCCGCGGTGCAGACGGGACATCACGGTGCCGATGGGGGTGTCCATGATCTCCGCGATCTCCTTGTACGCGAAGCCCTCCACGTCGGCGAGGTACACCGCCATCCGGTAGTCCTCGCGCAGCTCGCCCAGCGCGTCCTTGACCGCGGAGTCCGGCAGATGGTCCAGCGCCTCGGTCTCCGCCGAGCGCAGGCCGCTGCTGGTGTGCGAGCCGACCTCCGCCAGCTGCCAGTCCTCGACCGTGTCGGTCCAGGCCTCCTTCGGCCGACGCTGCTTCTTGCGGTACGTGGTGATGAATGCATTGGTCATGATCCGATACAGCCAGGCGCGCATGTTCGTGCCGGGCGTGAAGCGGTCCCGGGCCCGGAAGGCCTTCATGAAGGTCTCCTGGACCAGGTCCTCCGCATCATGCGGATTGCGGGTCATGCGGAGCGCGCCGCCGTAGAGGGAGTCCAGGTGGGACAGGGCCTCGGTCTCGAAGTCGAAGTCCTCGGCACCGGGGCTGCCTTGGTCCGGGAGGCCCGCGTCGGGGCTCGGGGCGGAATCTGTCTGCGTCATCGCGCTCCAACCTACGCCAGGCACGCTGCCGACGGGGCGCGCGAGCGTCGCTGTGGTCATCCGTCCTCCGTCCGTGCTCGTCGAATCGATCAGTCGGTCCGTCCCTGCCGAAGGCCTCGTCCGTGACGATGCACCGCGGGCCGACCGGAACGGATCCGTCTTGTGCAACGACCACGGCGGCCCCGTTGTTCCCTGCGCGGTAGTCTGGGCGCCGGTGATCTGCCGCAGAGGGCAGCACCGCAGACTCGCACCCGTTCAGAACGTGAGGACACCATGGCCCTGGTCCGACGCATCGCCCGACCCCTGCTCGCCGCCCCCTTCGTCGTCGAAGGCGTGCGCACCGCACTGCGCCCCGAGCGCGAGATCGACGTCTACCCCCAGGCGTTCGACGCGGCCGACTCCACCCTCGCGAAGTCATCCGCCCCCGGCTTCCTCGACGCGCGCACCATCATCCGCGCCACGGGCGCCGTCGCCGCCGGTGCCGGCGTGCTGTACGCCACGGGTCGCTGCCCCCGCGCCGCCGCGGTCGCGCTGCTGGCCACCACGTCCGTCGGCTGGGCGGGCCGCAAGAAGGTCTGGGAGCTGCGCGGCGAGGAGCGCACCCAGGAGATCGTCGCCATCCTCACCGACGCCGGCCTGCTCGGCGGGATGCTGCTGGCCGTGGTCGACCACGACGGCAAGCCCTCGCTCGGCTATCAGGTCAACCAGTTCGTCGAGCGCAGCCAGAAGAAGGCCGCCGCCAAGCAGCGGGAGCTGGAGAAGAAGGCCGACAAGCTCGAGAAGAAGACCAAGGGCGCCGTCGGCAGCGCGCAGAAGCAGATCGCCGCGAAGGCAGGTTGACGCCTGGTGGTCTCCGAGGTGCTGTGGACCGCGCCGGTCGCCGACAAGCCCGTCGACGCACTGGTGCGGGTCCCGGGATCGAAGTCCCTGACCGCTCGATGGATGCTCCTGGCCGCCGCCGCGGACGAATCCTCCGAGCTGCGCGGGGCCCTGATCTCCCGCGACACCCGGCTGATGCGGGACGCGCTCGAGCGTCTCGGCGCCTCCCTGCAGGTGCACGAGGATTCGCTGCGGGTCACGCCGCTGCCACCTCCGACGGAGCACCCGTCGGACCCGATCGAGATCCACACAGGCCTGGCCGGCACCGTGATGCGCTTCGTGCCGATGCTCGCTGCCCTGCACCACGGTGAGGTGCGCTTCACCGGGGACGAAGCCGCCCTCGCCCGCCCCATGGGGCCGGTCATCGAGGTGCTGCGCAGCCAGGGCGTGGTAGTCACCGAGCACGGGGAGGCGGGACGTCTCCCGCTGACCGTGCACGGGACCGGGCAGCTCCGCGGCGGACGGGTCGAGGTCGATGCCTCTGCCTCCAGCCAGTTCGTCTCCAACGCGCTGCTGGTGGCCGCCCGCGGCGACGCCGACCTCGAGCTGGTGCACACCGGCACCGTCCTGCCCTCGCTGCCGCACATCGACATGACGCTGGCGACGCTGCGGCAGGTGGGCATCGAGGGCACGCATCACGTCGACGCCGGCGGCCACCACAGCTGGACCGTACCCCGCGGACCGATCTCCGCGACGCACATGGTGATCGAACCGGATCTGTCCAATGCCGGTCCCTTCCTGGCCGCCGCGATGGCCACCGGTGGCACCATCGCCGTGGACGACTGGCCCGAGGAGACCACCCAGCCCGGGGACGCCTACCGGGAGCTGCTGGCCCGCATGGGCGGGGAGGTCTGGCGCGAGGAGGGCTCGCTGTGCGTGCGCGGGACCGGCGCGCTGCACGGCATCGACGCCGACCTCTCGGCGGTCGGCGAGCTGACTCCCACGATCGCGGCACTCGCGGCGCTGGCCGATTCACCCTCCCGCCTGCGCGGGGTGGGACACCTTCGCGGTCATGAGACCGACCGTCTGAAGGCTCTGGCCACGGAGCTGACCAAGATCGGTGCCCGCACCCTGGAGCACGAGGACGGTCTGGAGATCCACCCCGGTCCGCTGCACGGCGGGGTCTTCGAGACCTATGAGGACCACCGTCTGGCCACGGCTGCGGCCGTGATCGGGCTGCGGGTGCCGGATCTGCGCGTGGTCAACATCGCCACCACGCAGAAGACCCTGCCGGACTTCGTGGGGATGTGGCTGTCGATGCTGCACACCGAACCGCCGGAGGGCGGCCAGGCGTGAGACGGTCCGCCCGCGACTACGACGAGTCCGACGTCCGCGTGCGGCCGAATCGTCGCGGGTCCCGGCCGCGGACGAAGGACCGCCCCCGGCACGACGACGCGATCACCGCACGGGTGGTCTCGGTCGACCGCGGCCGCTGGCACACCGTGGTGGCCCCCGGGACGGACGAGGAGCGCACCGTCATCGCGATGCGCGCGCGGGAGCTCGGGCGCTCGCCCGTCGTCCCCGGCGATCTGGTGGGCCTGGTGGGCGACACCTCCGGGCGCGACGGCTCGCTCGCGCGCATCGTGCGGATCCGCGAACGCAGCTCGTTCCTGCGCCGCAGCGCCGATGACGACGACGCCACCGAACGGCCGCTGGTCGCCAACGTCGACCTGATGGTGATGGTCACGGCGGTCGCGGACCCGGAACCGCGCGGCGGCATGATCGACCGTTGCCTGGTGGCGGCCTACGTGGCCGGCGTCGATACCCTGCTCGTGCTGACCAAGGCCGATCTCCGCTCCCCCGAGCAGTTCCTGCGCGCCTATGCCCCGCTGGGTCTTCAGCACATGGTCACCGCGGTCGACCACGACGGTGGCATCGCCGGGCTCGAGGAGCTGCGGCGGCGCCTGGCAGGACATGTCAGCGTGCTGGTGGGCCATTCCGGCGTCGGCAAGTCCACGCTGCTGAACGCACTGGTGCCGGGCACCGATCGCGCCACCGGGGTGGTCAACGACGTCACCGGCCGGGGGCGGCACACCTCCTCCTCGGCCCTGGCGATGCAGCTGCCGGACGGGGATGGCGAGAACGGCTGGGTCATCGACACCCCCGGGGTGAGGTCGTTCGGACTGGGGCACGTCGACCCCGAGGAGCTGCTGGAGGCCTTCACCGATCTCGCCACACTGGCCGAGTCCTGCCCGCGGGGCTGCACCCATCTCGAGACCGCCCCGGACTGCGCGCTGGACGCGCTGGTGGAGGCCGGGGAGGCCGGCAGCGCGGGCCCCGTGCGCCTGGCGTCCTACCGTCGACTCGCCGTGACGCTGCGGCGGAACGATCCCTGGGAGCCGTGAGCGAGGCCCGCGTCGCTGCCCGTCCGCGTCCCCGGATCACTCTAGGGTGGGCCCATGTCCAGTCGCTATGCCGATGATCTGCGCTTGGCCCATGTGCTTGCCGATGCCGTGGACCAGCTGACCATGTCCCGCTTCAAGGCGCAGGACCTCGAGGTCTCCACCAAACCCGACCTGACCGAGGTCACCGACGCCGACACCGCCGCTGAGCAGCTCGTGCGCACGCAGCTGGCCCGGTCCCGGTCGCGGGACCAGGTGATCGGCGAGGAGTTCGGGTCCACGGGCGCATCCCCGCGGCAGTGGGTGATCGACCCGATCGACGGCACCAGCAACTTCGTCCGCGGCGTGCCGGTGTGGGGCACCCTCATCGGACTGATCGAGGACGGCCGCCCCGTCGTCGGCCTGGTCTCCGCCCCCGCGCTCTCGCGGCGCTGGTGGGGCGGCGAGGGCGTCGGCTCCTGGACCGGCTCCCGCATCAACAGCGCCTCCCGTCTCTCGGTCTCCCAGGTCCAGGAGCTGGATCAGGCCTCGCTGTCCTACTCCTCGCTGCACGGCTGGGCGGATCACGACCGCCTCCCCCAGATGCTGAACCTCATGCAGCGCTTCTGGCGCACCCGTGCCTACGGCGACTTCTGGTCCTACATGCTGGTGGCCGAGGGCGCCGTGGACGCGGCCTGCGAGCCCGAGCTGGCGCTGCACGACATGGTCGCTCTCGTCCCCATCGTCACCGAGGCCGGGGGCCGCTTCACCTCCCTGGACGGCGAGGAGGGCCCCTTCGGTGGCAGCGCGGTGGCCACCAACGGTCCCCTGCACGAGGAGATCCTCGAGGCGCTGGCCCCGCGGGAGTCCTGAGCGGGACCGCCGAGCGGGAGGGCTGAGCGCGAGGACCGGTCCGCGGGGCCGGGCCCGGCCCCGCGGACCCTGGATCAGGGCGTGCCACCAGGTCGGTAGACTCGAGGCATCGCAACCCCGAACCGTGAAGGGAATCCCCTCCTCATGACCGTCAAGCGCGTCGCCCTGCTGACCGCGGGTGGCTATGCCCCCTGCCTGTCCTCCGCCGTCGGCGGACTCATCGAGCGGTACACCGAGCTGGTGCCCGATGTCGAGATCATCGCGTACAAGCACGGCTACTGGGGCCTGCTCTCGGGCGAGAAGATCGTCGTCGACGACGAGGTGCGCGCCAAGGCCGGGGTGCTGCACGACTACGGCGGCTCCCCCATCGGCAACTCCCGCGTGAAGCTGACCAACACCGCGGACCTGGTCGAGCGCGGCCTGATCGCCGAGGGTCAGAACGCGCTCGAGGTCGCCGCGGAGAAGCTCATCGCCGACGGCGTCGACGTCCTGCACACCATCGGCGGGGACGACACCAACACCACTGCGGCGGACCTGGCGAAGTATGTCCACGAGAACGACTACGACCTGCAGGTCGTCGGCCTGCCGAAGACGATCGACAACGACATCGTGCCGATCCGCCAGTCCCTCGGGGCGCAGAGCGCCGCGGAGCAGACCAGCATCTTCGCGCAGAACATCATCGCCGAGCACGGCTCGAACCCGCGCATGCTGATCATCCACGAGATCATGGGCCGCGCCTGCGGCTACCTCACCGCGCAGGCGGCCGAGTACTACCAGCAGTGGCACGACCAGCAGGAATGGCTGCCCGGGATCGGCCACACCCCGGAGGGCTGGGACGTCCACGCCGTGTTCCTGCCGGAGCTGGCCCTGGACATCGACGCCGAGGCCGAGCGGCTGAAGAAGGTCATGGACGAGGTGGGCTGCGTGAACATCTTCCTGTCCGAGGGCGCCGGCATCCCGGAGATCGTCGCCGAGATGCAGGCCCGCGGCGAGGAGCCCGAGAAGGACCCCTTCGGCCACGTCAAGATCGACACGATCAACCCCGGCAAGTGGTTCGCCGACCAGTTCTCCGCCAAGCTCGGTGCCGAGAAGTCCATGGTCCAGAAGTCCGGCTACTTCTCGCGCTCGGCGAAGGCCAACGCCCAGGATCTGCGTCTGATCAAGTCGATGACCGACCTCGCCGTGCAGGTCGCCCTCGAGGGCGGCTCGGGCGTCATCGGCCACGACGAGGGCAACGGCGACGTGCTGCGTGCCATCGAGTTCGAGCGGATCGCCGGCCACAAGGCCTTCGACATCTCCCAGCCCTGGTTCCACGAGGTCATGGAGCGCACCGGCCAGAAGATCGTGCCCGCCCCGGCCCACTGATCGACCGCCGCCCGCCCCGCGACCCGCCGCGCCGATGACCACCGAGCGTCAGCCCCGGGTACGGACCTGGCGCCGTTCGCTGCGCGCGCTCGCCCCCTCCGGGCGGGCGCGCGCAGCATCTGTCGGGGCAGAAGCGCCTGTCGGGGCGGAAGCGCCCCTCGGGGCGGCGAAGGACGCGCCCGTCCGCGTGCTGTCCTCCCCCGGACCTGCGGCCACCGGATGGCGGCTCGACACCGGGCCGCTGACCCCGCCTCGCCCGCTGCGGCCTCGGCAGGGCCGGGTCGGGGACTGCTGGGTGATCGCCCCGATGCTCGCGATCCACGAGACCGACCCCCGGCGACTGCCGAGCCTGCTGAGCGCCGAGGACGACGGCACGGTCACGGTGCGCCTGCCCGCCGTGGACGCTGCGATCCGGGTGGATCGGCAGATGCCGGTGGTCGCCTCCGGCGCCTTCGTCGCGGCCCGCCGGGACGGCGCGAACCCCGGGTGGGTCGGCGTGCTCGAGAAGGCGGTGGCCGCCCATGTCGCCGGCGGCTACACCGTTCTGCAGCGCGGCGTGGCCCGCTTCGGGCTCGAGCTGCTGCTGGGGCTGCGCGTGCGTACGCTGCTGCGCCTCCCCTCCGCCGCGCAGATCCTCGCCTGGCGTCAGGAGGGCCGAGCGATCACGGCCTCCACGCATCCGCTGAGCAGCCTGCTGCCCACCGCGCACGGCCCGCTGCCGCGATCCCATGTGTACGCGGTGGTCGGGGCCGACGTCGTCAGCGGTCACGTGCAGCTGCGCGACCCCACCCGCCCGGGGCGGGTTCTGGCGGTCGATGCGCGCACGTTCGGCCGCGGGTTCCTGTCCGTCGACGTCACGCCGCCGCTGCGCTGATCCCCCGGTCGGTCCGGTCTCCGCCGCGGCCGTGCTCAGCGATCGGTCCGCGCTCCGCGTCTCCGGCTGCTCAGCGAGCGGCCGGGTCCACTCCGGTGAACGTCGCCAGCCACGCATCGGCGATCAGTCGGTGCCCGGCGATGGTCGGATGCACGCCGTCCTCGGCGATCGACGGCGGCGTGTGGCCCACGGTCCAGGCGCGCTGGAGCACCGCCTCGAGATCGACCACCGGGTGCTGGAACTCCCGGGCGAGGTCCCGGATGATCCGGACCTTCTCGTCGAGGTCCTCGTGGATGCGGGCGATCTCCTCGCTGACGTCGACCGCGAACGGGAGCACCATGAGCACAGGGGCGGCCGGCCGGGTGGCGGAGAGCTGATCGAGCAGGAAGCGGTAGCCCTCCTCGAACTCCTGCGGGCTCACCCGCTGCTCCTCGCCCTGGGTGAAGCGGTGCCAGGAGCCGTTGACCCCGACGTAGATCGTGACCACCTGGGGGTCGTGCTCGAGGCAGTCCGGGGTGAAGCGGGCGACGAGATCGGCGATCTTGTTCCCGCTGATCCCCCGGTTGATCACGCGGGCGGTGGGCTCGTGAGCGGCGAAGTGCTCGGCCAGCAGACGCACGTAGCCGTAGCCCAGGCCGTCGGGATCCTCGGTGCGCGAGCAGTCGGTGATGGAGTCGCCGATGAACAGCAGCGTCCGAGGCGCGGGAAGCGAGGTCGCCGTCATGCGGCAATCCTGCCAGAGGACAAGGGCCGGACATGACGAAGGCCCGGACAGATCCCTGTCCGGGCCTTCTCTTCGTAGCGGGGGCAGGATTTGAACCTACGACCTCCGGGTTATGAGCCCGGCGAGCTACCGAACTGCTCCACCCCGCGGCGACATGAACTACTTTACGGCCCTGCCCCTCCCTCGTCCAACCGGCGGGGCCCGAACGTGCGCCATGCCACGTTCAAGCCCTGTTCACCTGCGGTAGCGTGCCTGGAACGACGGCACGCCCGACCCTCCGCGGTCGGTGACCGGGACGATCGGGCGTGCGCGAGCGGGTTGGGCCGGACTCAGCAGCCGGCGGGGATCAGCCCTCTCCGCCGTCGGACGGCGCCGGTGTGCCGGTCCCCCCGAGCTCCTGGTTCGCGGCCACGGCGCGGTCCAGGGCATCGGCGAGACGATCCTGGGCCTCGCCGTAGGCGGCCCAGTCCCCGGCCTCCATGGCTTCCTGGGAGTCTGCCACTGCGGCATCCATGTCTGCGATCGCAGTATCGAGCCGTTCCTGGGCGGTGCCGGAGTCGCCGGCCGGCGCCTCCTCCTCGGTCGACTCGTCGCCTGCGGACGCGTCCTCCTCGCCCTCGGGCGTCTCGACCGATCCCTCACCGGTCTCCGCATCGACCGCGCCGGAAGCGCCGTCGGGATCGGAGACCGATGCGTCACCGGCGGTCGCCCCGGAATCACCGCCGAAGACCAGGTCGAGGGCCTCGTCGAGCGTCGGCGCGAAGCCGATCTTGTCGCCGAAGGAGACCAGCACCATCTGCAGCAGCGGGTACTGCGTACCGCCGCCGGAGGCGGAGGACTGCAGGTACACCGGCTGGACGTAGAGCAGACCGCCGCCGACGGGCAGCGTGAGCAGGTTGCCGTTGATGACCTCGGAGTTGCCCGACTGCAACAGGTTCAGCGCCTGGGAGACGTTCGGCTCCGAGTTGAAGGTCGCCTGCACCTGGCCGGGTCCGTTGACCGGATTGGTCGGCGGCAGCACCAGCAGCTTCATGTCGCCGTAGCTGTCGGCCGGGTTGCCGGCGGTGTCCCCGGTCTCGGAGTCGACGGCCAGGTAGCCGGTCAGCACGTTCTGCCCCTGGGCCGGGATGTAGCTCGAGGAGAGCGTGAAGCGCGGAGTGTCCGTGCCCGGCATCTGCATCGTGAGGTACATCGGCGGCTGCGCGGCCTGCTCGCCGGTGGAGCCGTCGGCGTTGGTCGGCGCCGGCTGCGTCGGATCCGGCGGGACCTGCCAGAAGTCCTGGGCACCGAAGAAGTCGTCCGCCTGCTTGACGTGGTACGTGCCCAGCAGCTCGCGCTGGACCTTGAAGTAGTCCGCGGGATAGCGCAGATGGCTCATCAGCTCACCGCTGATGTCGTCGGCGGACTCCAGAGCCCCCGGGAACACCTCCTCCCAGGCCTTCAGGATCGGGTCCTCGGTATCCCAGGAGTACAGCGTCACGGAGCCGTCGGAGGCGTTGACGGTGGCCTTGACGCCGTTGCGCATGTAGTTCGCGGACCGGTCCCGGTTCTCCGCGCCGTTCGCGGGATCGGTCTGCGAATCGTTGATCGCGGTGTCGAGGTCGACTGTCCGCGAGTAGGGATACTGATCGGTCGAGGTGTACCCGTCGACCACCCACACCAGTTCGTCGTCGACGACCGCCGGGTACATCTGGGAGTCCAGCGACAGGAAGGGCGCGACCTCCTTCACCCGGTCCTGCGGGGCGCGGTCGTAGAGGATCTGCGACTCCTCGTTGAGGTAGTCGGAGATCAGGATGTTCGGATCGCGGAACTTGATCGAGTACAGCAGCTGGTTGAGGAAGCCGCCGACCGACGGTCCGCCGTCACCCTGGAAGGTGTTGTTGACCTGCTCGCCCGCGTTCTCGCCGTCGGTGCCGGACTGGTAGTCGAACTCCTCGGGTTCGTGACCCTCGGGGGCGCCGACGATCGAGTAGTCCGGGGAATGGCGACCGAAGTACACCCGCTCCTGGTAGTCGCCGAAGGCCCCCTCGCCGGGGACGCCGGACTGCAGGAAGCTGGGTTCGCCGTCCGCATTGCGGCGATTGCCGTAGGCGGCGGCGGTGCCGTACCCATGGGTGTAGATGATGTGCTGGTCGACCCAGGAGCGGGAGGCCAGGTCGAACTTGTCCGGGCGCAGCTCACGGACGCCGATGACGGTGTCCTGCAGCTCCCCGTCGATCTCGTAGCGATCGACGCTGAGCACGTCCTCGAAGCCCCAGTAGCGACGGTTCGCCTCGCGCTGCTCGAAGGTGGGCGAGATGATGTTGGGGTCCATCAGGCGGATCTGCGCGGTGGTCGAGGCATCCTCGCGCAGCGCCCCGGGCTCGGCGTCGGTGGTCGCCGTGTAGGAGACCTCCTCGACGTCATCGATGTCGAAGGCGGCGCGGGTCGCGTCGATGTTGCGCTGGATGTACGGCTGCTCGAGGGTGCGCTCGTTGGGCTGGACCTGGAACTGCTGGATCGCCCACGGGTAGAGGTTGCCGACCGCCAGGGTCGACAGGATCATCAGACCGGCGCCGATGGCGGGGATGCGCCAGTCGGAGCGGAAGATCCACAGCACGAACAGGGCGGCCACGACGATCGCGGAGATCGCGAGGATCGTCTGGGCCGGGAGGATCGCGTGGACGTCCGTGTAGGAGGCGCCGTGGAAGCGGTCGTGCTGGTTGACCAGCATGTCGTAGCGCTGGAACCAGTGCCCGGCTCCCAGCAGCAGCACGTAGATCGCGGCCAGCACGCCGAGGTGGCGGCGGGCGGAGCGGGTGACCTCGAGCCCGCTCTCCTGGCCCCAGGCGACGCCCCCGTAGATGAAGTGGCCGATGAGGGCGCCGACGATCGCCACCAGCAGCACGAACTGGCCGAAGGAGACGATCAGGTCGATCACGGGCAGGGTGAACACGTAGAACCCGACGTCGTTGCCGAAGACCGGGTCGGTCTCCCCGAAGCTCTGCGGGTGCATGAACAGCTGCACGTCCTGCCAGCTGCGGGACGCCGCCAGGCCGCCGAAGGCACCGATGATCAGCGGAGCCGCGATGGTCAGGCCGCGGCGCAGCGGGTCCACCGCCGAGCGGAACTGCTCCAGAGCTTCCTGCTCACGGGTCACCGGGGGGTAGACGGGACGCTTGACATAGGCGATGCGCAGGCTGAAGAACAGTGGGATCGCGAAGAGGAGGAAGCCGAGGAAGAACAGGACCGCCTGCGTGATCCAGCGGACGACGAGCACGTCGCTGAAATCGAGCTGGTCCATCCACAGGTACTTCGTCCACACCTCGGAGGCCACGACCAGCAGGATGACCAGTGCCGCGACGACGATCGCGGCAATGGCCAGCGGAGAGATCCTCCGGGGTGTCGAAGAGCTGGAGTCAGGGGCCGGTCGCGGGCGCGGCCGGGGTGTGTCGCCGAAGGGGGCGGAGAAACTCACGGATAACCTCGGGTGCCTCGGTGTCGGAGACGCGGCGGTCCCTGCGGCCTCGCAGGGGTCGCACCGCTCTCCGGGTACAGTGTGGTGCCGCCGTGCCCAGCACGGCGACCCCTCCATTCTGTCAGGTCAACCTGTAAGGGACCTCTCGATCCGATGACGACTCCCGATACGGACCCGCTCGACGCCCCGACCGCCGCTCTCGCCGCCGCCGTGCTCGAGGTGGCGCGGCACCTCGAGGGTGAGGCGCTCGACGCTCCTCGACTGTTCGCCCTGGCCCGCAGCGCCGAGCTGATGGCCACCTCGCCGTCGCTGGCGGCCCTGCTGGGCACCGACGGCTCCGGGGACCGGGACGTCGATGATCTGC
Source organism: Brachybacterium fresconis (assembly GCF_017876515.1). Taxonomy (NCBI): domain Bacteria; kingdom Bacillati; phylum Actinomycetota; class Actinomycetes; order Micrococcales; family Dermabacteraceae; genus Brachybacterium; species Brachybacterium fresconis. Next base: position 1,075,457 of record NZ_JAGIOC010000001.1, read on the forward strand.
ATCTGACGCCGATCGATCTCGACGACGGGTCCGATGCCGACGGTTCGGTCGGCGGGGATGACCCGCTGGATGCGCTGCAGCGCGTGCAGTGGCCGGATCTGGCCGCCGGCGGGGCGATCGCCTGCGATCTGGCCCCGACCTCGTGGAGCGTGCGCGCCGAGGACGGCAGCTCGGAGCCGGCCGACGGCTCGGCACTGCCGGAGGGGCGAGCGCTGCGGGTCGTCGTCGCCGCCCTCGCCGACGGCACCACCTGGTCGGCAGTGCACCGCGGCACCGAGCACGGGTACGTCCTCGGCGCCGCGCTGCTGCCCGACATCTCCGCGGCCCTGCTGGAGACGCTGCAGTCCGCGGACTGACCGGTCAGAACGCCGGCGCCAGCTCGTCGTCCTCACTCTGCTCGTCCGTCAGCGGCGAGACGGAGTCCTCCTCCTCGTCCGGGGAGAGGATCTCTCCGGACTGCGGGTCGTGCTCGGGGACGTCCTCGGCCTTCAGGGGGCGCGCGAAGGACGCGGCCCCGAAGGTGAGGTCGTGGCCGAGCGCCTCGGCCTGCAGAGTCAGCGAGTGGCGTGACGTGCCGTCGTCGGCCACCCATTCGGAGAGCCCGAGCCGGCCCGTGACCACCAGCGGGTTCCCCTTCTTCACCGAGGTCAGCAGGTTGCGGGCCAGGGCCCTCCGGGTGAAGACCGTGATGAATTCGGTCTTGCGATCGGCGAAGCCGCTGGTGGAGGAGTCGTAGTAGCGCGAGGTGACGGCGACCCGCACGCTCGCGGAGGTGGTGCCGTCATCATGCTGTCGCGGCGTGGGGTCCGCAGTGGCGTTGCCCATCAAGGTCGTGTGGATGTCCCGCATGGCGGTGTCCTTCCTGGGGTGCCGGGGTGTCCGGCCTCGGCGCCGTGCCGAGGAATCCCACCGTCCTCGCACGTCTCCCCCGGAAGCCAGGGCAGGGCCGCGATTGTGGACGAGGGGGCCGTGGGGAGGATGGTCCACCGGTGGTCCGGGCCGGTCCCCGGACGCGACGAACGGCCGGCCCCGTTCGGGGACCGGCCGTTCGGACGTTCGCAGCCGGCACGAGCCGGCCACGCAGCACGCGGGCCTCAGGCGGTGGGGGCCACCAGCGAGGCGCCGACCTTCCGGGCGTTCTCGAACCGCTTCTGGACGTCGGCCCAGTTCACGATGTTCCAGATCGCCTTGACGTAATCCGCCTTCACGTTCTGGTAATCCAGGTAGAAGGCGTGCTCCCACATGTCCAGCTGGAACAGCGGGATCGTCGCCACCGGCACACCGTTCTGCTGATCGTAGAACTGCTCGATCACCAGGTTCCCGCCGATCGGCTCATAGGCCAGGATCGCCCAGCCCGATCCCTGGATCCCCAGCGCCGCCGCCGTGAAGTGGGCGCGGAAGGCATCGAAGGACCCGAAGAACTCATCGATCGCGGCCGCCAGCTCACCGGTGGGCTTGTCCCCACCTTCCGGGGAGAGGTTCTTCCAGAAGATCGAGTGGTTCGTGTGCCCCCCGAGGTTGAACGCCAGATCCTTCGAGAACTGGTTGATCGCCCCGAAATCCTCGGACTCCCTAGCCGCCGCCAGCTTCTCCAGCGCCGTGTTCGCACCCTTGACGTAGGTCGCATGGTGCTTGTCGTGATGCAGCTCCATGATCTTCCCCGAGATCGAAGGAGCCAGCGCCCCGTAGTCGTAATCGAGATCCGGAAGCGTGTAATCCGCCATGGCAGTCCCTTTCGATAGACGGTCGGTCGTGCTCGCGCGCTCCGTCGGCGAAGCGCAGCGTCTCCATCCTTCCACCTTTCGCTGCTCCTGGCAGGGGGTGCATCGTCCCTGTCGCGGGACGGCCGCGTCCCGGGCGGGGGTCATCCTGCGCGATCCGCCCCGCGCGTGCCCTGCGCGCGGGATGATGGTCGGGTGAGCACATCTCCCGCTCCTGCGCTGCCGACGAGCCTGCACCCGGCGACCCGGGACTGGTTCTCGCGCGAGCTGGGCCTGCCGACGCCGGTCCAGCTGGGGGCGTGGGAGGCGATCTCCGACGGCGAGGACGCCCTGGTGATCGCGCCGACGGGCTCGGGCAAGACCCTCGCGGCATTCCTGCGGGCGCTGGATGATCTGATGTTCGCCCCTGAGACCACGGGCATCTCCGACTCCCCCGTCGCCGCGAGCTCCTCCGCGGCCGCCGATGCCCGGGACGATGCGCGGCCGGAGCAGCGCCCCGGCGAGCGCACGCGGGTCCTGTACATATCCCCCATGAAGGCTCTCGGGGTCGACGTCGAGCGGAACCTGCGTCGGCCACTGGCAGGGATCCCCGATCGCGCCGCGGCGCGCGGCGACGAGGCGGCGCCGGTGCGGGTGGGCGTGCGCTCCGGGGACACCACGCCGGCGGAGCGCCGCCGGCTGATCTCCCATCCCCCGGACATCCTGATCACCACCCCCGAGTCCCTGTTCCTGATGCTCACCTCGGCCGCACGGGAGACCCTCGTCGACGTCGAGACGGTGATCGTCGACGAGGTCCACGCCATCGCGGGCGGCAAGCGGGGCGTGCACCTGGCGCTGTCGCTGGCCCGGCTGGATGCGCTGATCACCGGGGCGGGACGGACCCCGACGCGGCGCCGTCCGCAGCGGCTGGGGCTGTCGGCGACGGTGGAACCTCCCGAGGAGGTCGCGCGGTTCCTCTCCCCCACCGGCGACCCGGCCCGGGTGGTCGCCCCGGCCGGTACGAAGCAGTGGGACCTCGGGGTGACGGTGCCGGTGCCGGACATGGACGACGTCGTCCCCCCGTCGGACGCGATCGACGACGAGGACGTGGAGGGCACGCTGTGGCCGCACGTCGAGCGGGCCGTGCTCGCCGAGGTCGAGGCGCACCGCTCGACCATCGTCTTCTCGAACTCTCGACGGCAGGCGGAACGCCTCACGGACCGGCTGAACGCGCTGCACCGGCGGCGCAGCCCCGCACCCGCCCCGGCCCCCGAGGAGGTCGGCGAGGACACCGCGGTCGTCGCGGACACGGACGAGGACTCCGCCGTCGAGACCGAGAGCTCCGCCGTCGAGGCCGGGGCCGCGGAGATCGCCCGGGTCCACCACGGCTCGATGTCCAAGGAGGCGCGGCGCCGGACGGAGGACCTGCTCAAGGCCGGGGTGCTGCGCTGCGTGGTCGCGACCTCGACCCTCGAGCTGGGGATCGACATGGGAGCGGTCGACGCCGTCGTGCAGGTCTCCTCCCCTTTCGACGTCGCCTCGCTGCTGCAGCGGGTGGGCCGGGCCGGGCACGGGGTCGGGGATGTCTCCCGCGGTCGGCTGCATCCGCTGCATCCGCTGGACGTCGTCCACAGCGCGCTGCTGGTGCGCGAGGCGCTGGCGGGCCGGCTGGAGCCGCTCGAGGTGCCGCGCAATGCCCTGGACGTGCTGGCCCAGCACACCCTCTCGGCCGCCGCGCTCGAGGAGCTCGAGGTCGAGGGGTGGCTGGAGGTGGTGCGCTCGGCGGCGCCCTATGCCGAGCTGCCGCGCAGCGCGTTCGACGCCGTGGTCGACATGCTCAGCGGCCGCTACCCTTCCACGGCGTTCTCCGAGCTGCGCCCGCGGCTGGTCCATGACCGCGCCCGCGGGGTGCTCAGCGCGCGGCCCGGCGTGCAGCGCCTGGTCGTCACCAATGCCGGCACCATCCCGGACCGCGGACTGTTCCCGGTGTTCCTGGCCGCCGGGGCGGAGCAGGCCCGGCGAGTCGGCGAGCTCGATGAAGAGATGGTCTACGAGTCCCGGCGCGGGGACGTGATCACGCTGGGCACCTCCAGCTGGCGGATCGAGGAGATCACCCATGAACGGGTGACGGTCTCCCCCGCGCCCGGGTTCTCCGGGCGGATCCCCTTCTGGCACGGTGACGGGGCGATGCGCCCGGCGACGCTGGGGCGGGCCATCGGCGCCTATCTCGACCAGATCGCCGGCCAGGACGCTCCCGAGCGCGAGCGGGATCTGGTCGAGCTCGGCCTGGACGAGGACGCCCGTGCGCAGGTGCACCTGCTGCTGGAGCGGCAGCTGCAGTCCGCCGGGGTGGTGCCCGGCGGATCCCGCCTGGTGCTCGAGCGCTTCGTCGACGACCTCGGGGACTGGCGCATCGTGGTGCACTGCCCGCTGGGTCGGCGGGTGACGGCCCCGTGGGCGCTGGCGATCAGCGACCGGCTGCAGGAGGCGGGCACCACGCAGGTCCAGGTCGTCGCCTCGGACGACGGGATCGTGCTGCGTCTGCCGCAGGGCTCCGCGGCGCCGACGGCTCAGCTGGTGCTGTTCTCCTCCGAGGTCATCGAGCAGACCGTCCAGCATCTGGTGGGCTCCTCCGCCCTGTTCGCGGCGCGCTTCCGGGAGTGCTCGGCCCGTGCCCTGCTGCTGCCTCGACGGGTGCCCACCTCGCGGGCGCCGCTGTGGCAGCAGCGCCAACGGTCCGCGACCCTGCTCGATGCCGCCCGGGATCACGCGGACTTCCCCATGATGCTCGAGGCGGCCCGGGAGTGCCTGCTGGACGAGTACGACCTGCCGGCCCTGACCCGCCTGCTGTCCGAGCTGGAGACCGGGCGCGTCGAGGTCGTCGAGGTCGACGTCGACCAGCCCAGCCCCATCGCCCGCGCGGTCATGTTCGGCTACGAGGGCCAGTTCATCTACGACGCCGACGCGCCACTGGCCGAACGGCGCACCGCGGCGCTGACCCTCGATCAGTCGGTGCTCGCCGAGCTGCTGGGAACCGTCTCGCTGCGCGAGCTGCTGATGCCGGCGGCGATCGCTCAGGTGAGCGCGGATGCGCAGCTGCTGAGCCCCGAGCGCGCGATCCGCGACGGCGAGGATCTCGCGGACGCGCTGCGCCGTCTGGGCCCGTTGACTTCCGCCCAGGTGCTGGCCCGCTTCGGCCCGGCCGACGGGGCGGTGGACCCCGACGCCGCTCGGAGGGCCATCGCCCGGCTCACGGACTCCGGGCGCGTGCTGCCGCTGCGCTGGCACGAGGAGGACCATCTCGCGCTGGTCGAGGAGGTGGGGCTGTGGCGCGACGCCGCCGGCGACCAGGTGCTGCCGCACGGGGCGGAGGCGTCGCTCGATCCGGCGGTCCTGGGGCAGGTCCCGGATGCTGCGGAGCAGGTGGTGGCCCGCTGGGCCCGCTGCCGCGGCCCCTTCACCGTCGAGGACATGATCGAGGATCTGCCGCTGCCCCCGGCGACGGCGCGCGCGGCCCTCGCGGAGCTCTCGGCCCGCCGGGTGCTGGCCAAGGGTGCCTTCCTGCCGGGTCGGGAGAGCGAGGAATGGGTCGATGCCGGGATCCTGCGGCGCATCCGCCGGGTCTCGCTCGCCGCCGCCCGACAGGACATCGCGCCGGTGACCCCGGAGGCGTTCACCGCCTTCACCCTGGACTGGCACGGGATCGGCGGGGTGACCGATGGATCTGGATCAGCCGACGGACCTGGGGCGCGCGACGGGCGCGAAGCAGCTGACGGACGTGGCGCGGCCGACGAGCGCGCCGCCGCGCCGCACGGGATCGCCGGCGCCGAGGACCCCGACGAGGCGGCCGAGGCGCTGGCCGACGTCGTCGATCAGCTCACCGGGGTCGAGGCGCCGCTGGATGTGTGGCGCGAGGATCTGCTGCCGGTGCGCCTGGGCCCGTCGGCCCCGCGTCTGCTCGAGGACGCGCTGGGCCGCGGCGAGGTGCTCGTGACCGCCCGCGGCAGCGGGTCCACGGAACCGATGGTCCGCCTGCACCTGGCCGATGCTCTGGCCCTCGGGCTCGACCGCGAACAGCTCGAGGGCACCCGTTCGGCGCTCGCTGCGGACTCGCTGGCCCACGAGGTGCTCGAGGCGCTCGAGGACGCGGTGGGGCCGGTGCGCTTGCAGGACCTGGCCGCCGCCGTGCGACGACGCCGCGAGGAGGAGTCGCTCTCGCTCGCCCAGGTCGCCGACGCCCTCCAGCAGCTCGCCCTGGCCGGACTCGCCGGCCCCGATTCCCTCGCCGCGCTGCCGGGACGCTCCCCCTCGACGCGTTCCACCCCCGCTCCGCGCCGGCGCGGAGGCTCGGCGTCCCGCCGCGGTCGCCGCGGCGCGGCCCGCCTGTCGGCCTCTCTGCTGCGGGCGGAGACCGAGGACTCGGCGCTGGCGTCGCTGACCGGTCCGGCGGCGCTCGGGCGGTGGAGCGCGGTGCGGGTGCCCACGGTGGATCCGTCGGCCCGTCGCGCGGCGCGGGTCGCCCTGCTGGTGGACCGCCACGGTCTGCTCACCCGCGGGGCAGTGGCGAGCGAGGGCGTGCCCGGCGGCTGGTCCTCGGTGTTCCGGGAGCTCGCCGATCTCGAGGACTCCGGCGCGGTCCGCCGCGGCTATTTCGTCGAGGGTCTCGGGGCCGCCCAGTTCGCCCAGACCGCCGCCGTCGACCGCCTGCGGACCGCGCCGGGACAGGACCGGGCCGTCGTGCTCTCCGTGATCGATCCGGCCTCACCCTTCGGGACCGTCCTGCCGTGGCCGGAGACGGACAGCGGCAGCCGGCCGCAGCGCCGAGCAGGTGCCCACGTCGTCGTCACCGGGGGCAGGGCGGCCGCCTACCTCGAGTCGGGCGGGAAATCCTTGCTGTGGTGGTCGCCGACGGAGGTCGACGTCGAGGACGAGGTCGCCTCCGCTCTGGCCTCGGCCGCAGCGGCAGGGCGGCTCGGTCGCGTCTCCCTCGAACGGATCGACGGCCTCGCGCTGACCACTGCCGAGGCGAAGCAGCCCCCGTCGATGCGACGGGCCGTCCAGGCGCTGCAGCGGGCCGGGTTCACCCGTTCCCCGCGGAGCCTGCGCTTCCACGGACGCTGAGGGCCCGGCGGCGGTGCGGCCCGCCACAGATCCTCGGTAGACTCGTGGGTCGTCCGCCCCCATAGCTCAGCGGATAGAGCAACGGTCTTCTAAACCGTCGGTCGCAGGTTCGAGTCCTGCTGGGGGCACCTGACCTGCGTCTTTGATTGCAGAAGCCCTCGGGGGACGAGTAAACGACGACTTTTTCGAGTGAGAGTCTGCATGTAGAGCCGACGCAACGCAGCATCCGACGACAGAGCGCCGCGTTGGGCGGGCGCAGAACGGCGCCGAGGCCGTGGCCGCGACCCTGCGGCACCGTCCCGACGTGCTGGTCATCGACCTTGAGATGCCCGAGATGGACGGTCTCGAGGCTGTCGCCGCGATCCTGGCGGAGCGTCCGCAGCAACCAGCGCTGATGCTCACCCGGCACGCCGGACCTGGGGTCCTGCGCCGTGCGCTGAGGCTCGGCGTGCAGGGCTTCATGTCCATGGGAGCCGACCCGGAGGAGATGGTCGACGTGGTTACGTACATTGCACGATGGGGGCCGTTGGATCGCCCACGATGTGCTCGAAGCCTCCGTCATCGACGACTCGCCCCTCCCCGATCGTGAGGCCGATGCCCTTCGCGAGACCCGTGAGGGCCACTCGGTCCGGGAGATTGCCCGGCGACTGCACCTGGCGCCGGGCACTGTTCGCAACCATCTCTCCAGCCCAGCGCTCTGCACAAGACCGGCCCGACCACTCGGCACGACGCCGCGAGGGTGGCGCGCGACCGCGGCTGGCTTTGACCTATCGCCCGCGCGTAGAGGTCCTGGTGCTTCCACACCGTTTGCCAGGGCCCGAACCGATCACGGGGCAGATCACGCCCCGGGATCCTGGTGCGGGACCGGAAGATGATCCCCTCTCAACGATCTTCCGATTGTCCTGGAGCGGATGCCCTTTGCGCCCCGTGGTCGAGGGCACCAGCGGCTCGATCCGCCCCCACTGCTCGTCGGACAGGACCTGATGTCGAGTCGTCGCGGTCGCCAAAGATCCTGATTCGGTCGACCACAGATGACACCGTGCGTTCACTCCTCCTCAGTGCCCTCGAGGTGCTGGTAGGAAAGTAGGTACGCCTGGCGGAGTGCTTCAACCTGCGCCGGATTGTAGAGCTCGGTGACCGCTCGGGTGAGATCGCGGAGCGATTCTCCGGTACGGGCACTGAGCGGAGGGGTCCGCAGGCCCGGGCGCTCTGCGTAGATCATCTCGAGCATGGGCACCAGACGCGCGGCGACGCCGCGAATCTCATCCGGCCCCGCGTTTCCAGGGAGTTCGTCGAACTCATCGTCCGCATCCTGGTGGGCGGCGACGATCTCCTTCATGTCCTGCACGCCTCGAGCGTGGAAGAGCTGCGAGTTGATCATGACCATCGCCCGGTCGGCGGGGGTGAGCGTGCCCGCGACCTCGGTAAAGCCGGCGGGCGTGTCCGATGTGGTTCGGTGCCGGATGAGCTCGGCGATCTCAGCGCGCAAGTTCTGTTGGTGGGTGATCGACTCGGCGAGCTGAGCGTCGAGCTGGTGCAACGTCTCGGCGAATGCTGCCTCGGAGGCCTCCAGACCGGCGATCTGGGCGAGCCCCATCCCGAGGTCACGTAACCGAGCGATCTGCAGGACGCGAACGAGATGAGCTGTGCCGTACTGCCTGTAGCCGTTCGCGGCGCGTTCCGGCTCGTCGAGCAGCCCGATCTCGTGGTAATGACGGATGGTCTTGACCGTGGTCCCCCCGAGCTGGGCGAGGCGCCGGGTACTCCAGGCCATCAGTGCTCGGAGGCATCGGTCGAGGTGCAGCTGCGCATGACACCCATCTTCGAACGCCGGGCTCGGCAAGGGAAGCCGCGCAGGAGGGCGGCGCGATCCCGAGCGGCATTGACCGTGCCCCCGGGGCAGAGTTTCGACTGGCAGACACACCGCTACTCCCGGAAGGAGCTCCGATGACCGCCCTTGACCGTTTCGTCGATGTCTCCCGCCCGTTCGGTGCCCACATCGCCATGCGCTGGTGGGCACCGCTGCTGCTGACCCTCCTCGTGGTCGGCGCGACGTACATTCTGCAATTGCTGTTCCTCTCGGCCGCCGCGATCGTCGAGGTCGGACTGTGGGGGAAGGACCCGAACGATGCCACTCTCACACCCCTCACCTATCTCGCCACCAACTTCGCGATCATCCTCATCGCTCCACTGTCGCTGCTCGCATTGCGGGTGACCAGCAAGGCTCCCTGGCGCAGCGCCATAGCGCTGGACCGAAAATTCTCCTGGCGCCGCCTCAGCAGCTACACAGCTCTGTTCGCCGGGCTGATGGTCGTCCTGAACCTGCTCATCCACCTGGTCGAGCCCTCACCGGGCTCCGCCTTCGCCATCACCGGAACGACGGTCGCCCTTGTGATCATCGTTCTCCTGACGACTCCTCTCCAGGCTGCAGCCGAGGAGATCGCATTCCGCGGAGTGCTCACCGCTTCCTACGCCGCGTGGATCCGCGCGGCGCGCCCCGCGCTCGTCGTCGGGATCGGCCTCTCCACAGTTCTCTTCGCCCTGCTGCACACCAGCTCTGACCCGTGGATGCTCCTGAATTACCTCGGCCTCGGAGCGAGCACGGCACTCATCGCCCTGATCGGCCGCGGCCTCGAAGCCTCCATCGCCTTCCATGCCATGAACAACGTGTTCGCCATGGTGATCGGATCCCTCTTCGCATACGGCGGAGGTATCAGCCAGGATCGGTCAGCGGGCGCCGCCGGACCGTACATGCTGCTGTCGCTCCTCGCCCAAGCAGTCGCCGTCCTCCTGGTGTGGAGGATCGAGAAGCGGCGAGCAACTGCAGCGATGGAGGACTGACACGAGCAGATCCTCCAGGCGGCGGCATAGGGAACACTCATGATCGGGCGCGTCGGACGCCTCATCGGCTGCCCATCGCCGATCGAGGGCCGTGCCCGTGCAGCCCCATCTGCGCATGGCTGGTTGGAGACTGCAGCAGGTCCCGGGGTGCGGTGTCGAGGCCGGACAGGCATGCCTCGACCATCGCGGGCAAGGCGCGGGTGGGCCTGCACCAGGGCGTCGAGCGTCGCCCAGGTGACGGCGAGAAGGGTGAGCACCTCAGCGGCCGACGTCGTCGCCTGCGAGCTCTCACGGGTCAGCGCGGTATGGCCGATGATCTCCCCCGGCTCGACCCGACAGATTTCCCACCGGGTGGTCTCGGCATCCAGCGTCACGGGGGTGATGACCCGTCGGGCGCGGAGCCGGGATCGTGCTCGGCGGGATCGTTCCGGAGTTCGGCCCAGTGGCGCAGGCGCTCGGCGACGGCATGTTCATGGCCGTGCTCGGTGGGCTCGTAGAACGTCTGGCGGGGCATGTCGTCGGGGAAGTAGTTCTGGCCGGAGAAGCCTCGCTCGGTGTGGGGGTCGTACTCGTACCCCTTCCCGTATCCGAGGGTCTTCATCAACTGGGTCGGGGCGTTGAGGATGTGCGCCGGCGGCGCGAGCGAGCCGGTCTCCTTGGCGGCTCGCATGGCTCGATTCATACCCCGGTAGACCGCGATGGATTTCGGGGCGGTGGCGAGATAGACGACGGCTTGGGCGATCGCGAGCTCTCCTTCGGGGGAGCCGAGCCGCTCGTAGACGTCCCATGCGGCGAGTGCCTGGTGGATCGCCTGCGGGTCGGCGATGGCGATGTCCTCGTTCGCGAAGCGCACGAGCCGTCGGGCGATGTAGAGGGGGTCCTCGCCGCCGTCGAGCATCCGGGCCAGCCAGTACAGGGCCGCGTCGGGATCGGAGCCGCGCATTGCCTTGTGCAGCGCCGAGATGAGGTTGTAGTGCCCTTCCTGGGACTTGTCGTACAGCGGGGCGCGCTGCTGCACGAGCTGGGCCAGGCCCGCTGCGTCCAGCGACCCACGAACCGTCTGCAGCTGCTCGATGAGGTTGATCAGATAGCGCCCGTCGCCGTCGGCCATCGCGATCAGCGCCTGCCGGGCGTCCGCGTCCACCGGCAGCGGCGTCCCGGTCGCGTGCTCCGCTCGCTCGATGAGCGCCGTCAGAGCGGTTTCGTCGAGCCGATGGAGGACGAACACCTGGCAGCGGGAGAGCAGCGCGCCGTTGAGCTCGAAACTCGGGTTCTCGGTCGTCGCGCCGACGAGCACGATCGTGCCGTCCTCGACGTACGGCAGGAACGAGTCCTGCTGGGCCCGGTTGAATCGGTGGACCTCGTCGACGAACAGCAGCGTTCCCTGCCCCAGATCACGCCGCCGCTGCGCCGCGAGGAACACTTTCCGCAGATCACTGACGCCGGAGAACGTGGCCGAGAGCTGCTCGAACACCAGGCCGGTGCTTTCGGCGAGCAGGCGGGCGATGGTCGTCTTCCCACAGCCGGGCGGGCCCCACAGGACCATGGACACCAAGCGGCGCTCGGCGACCATCGACCCGATCGGGCCTCCGGGGGCGAGCAGATGGTCCTGGCCGACCACCTCGGTGAGAGTCTGCGGGCGCAATCTGTCCGCCAGGGGCCGCGACGACTCGTCGGCCTCGAACAGCGCCGGTGGGTCCTGGTTCACCTGTTCGTCTCCCTTCCCGCGCCGTGCACGGAGAATGCTCGTGACCTACTCGGGCCGGTCCTTCGCCGGTGCCTGATGCTCGGCGAGCCGGTAGGACTCGTGCACGAGATCCTCCACCAGAGCGGGAGTGATTCCCTCCCCTGCCGCGACGGAGATCCAGTGCTCCTTGTCCAGATAGTGCCCGCGGCTGATCGACGCGTGCTCGCGACGCAGCGCATCGCCGTCGTCGGGCTCGGCCTTGAGCGTGATGATCTCGAGCTCCGGATCGTCCTCGGTCACGATCAGGAACACCTTTCCCGTGACCTTCCACACCCGCAGATGCCGGGTGAACGGATACCCGCTGCTGGTGCCCGGCAATCCCTCCGCCGTCTCCCGCGCAACCCGCTGAACGTCCGTCCCGCCCAGGCTCATGACGTCTCCTGGGCGAGAGCATGCGGATCGACCGGCTGCTGGTCCTCGGGCAGGTACTTCTCCACCGCGAGCACAGACGACGCGACCCCGGCCGTGGTGCCCTGCATCGGCGTGCCTCCTCTGTGCGGTAGGGATACAGATCTTGAGCTGTACCGAGAGCGTGTACGTCCGATCGTCGTATCGTCGCACGCGCCGAGGTGCCTCTGGGCCCAGCTCTTCGTCTCCGAGCAGTCTCGGACCGTGATGCGCGCAAGGAATCATGCACCATCGCGGTCACGAAGAACGTCGGAAATCACCACATAAGAGACTGGGCGGAAAAATCGGACCGAACGAGCTTCATGCGAATCAGCCCCTACGATTCGGGCGTGACCCACGTGCGGCGATCATCGACGTTGAAATCGCAGCAACAATCGGCGGAATCAGGACGAACACTGAATAGAAGATAAATACCCTCCACCACAGTTGATCGAGAAACCCCTCCGCTGTCGCGGTCACCAGCGCAAGTATCAGCACAAGATAACCTGCCACTGTGACCAACGAAGCAGACCTCGGCCGCCCGGTCGCAACGCACGCGATGAAGAAAGTCATGATGACCAAGGCAGCGGCAACACCAGACAGCAAGATCGGGTATCTGTAATACACAAAGGCCATGGGGTGGCCAGTCGTGACCCAGCTGTACACGAGGCCAGCTGCAACCGCTGTCAGCAGAACGCTCGCCGCATAGTTCCTGACAACCCTGTTCATGTCTGACCAGGTACCTATTCGTTCGGGCCGCAGCTGTCCCGTGCGAACCAAGGGAAGCCTTCTGCGATGGGAGGCGATACTACCACTGAAGACTGCGCCGCCATCCGCGCCCCCTTGCAGCCCCACAGCACATCGTCGGTGCTCTCGGATGCGCGGTAGTCCTTGATCGCGCGGGTCCAGTTGATGCCGGAGCGCGGCGGCCAGGACCACAGCGCCGAGACCTTCGTAGGCACGTCGGCCCCGTACCGGGTCTCCCACTTGGCGGGGTCCTCATCGAGCATTGCCTCGGGACCGCGGAACACCGCAGAGTCCACCAGCCCCTCAGGGGTCTTCCACGCCGCGGCCACCGATGTCGTCGATGTCTGCCAGGTCGTGATGTCCGGGCCGCCCGCGGGGCCGGTGCGCACGTTGCAGACCTCGACCCCGAGTCCGTCCGGGGTCACGCGGGTCTGGCCCTTGTCGCCGGTGTCGTCCACGGGCCGCTTCGGCAGTTCGTCGATCCGCAGGCCGAGTGCGTCGCTCCAGGTGCCGGAGTAGGCCAGGAAGTCATCGATGCCCGCTTGGGGTCGACGGTGTCACCGCCCCCAAGGGACAGATCGATCAGGTTGGTCGAGGCGGTGTTGCGCTTGGCCAAAAACTCCATCAACCCGTAGGCGGCGTCCCACACGGACGCGTTGCGTGCGATGTCGCCGTCGAAGGGGCCGGTCCCGGACGGCTCACGGAGTAGTCTGGCTGCGACGTCTCGGTTCGGCCGGCTCCGCCTAGATTCCGTTCAGGGTCATCGATCGAGGTACGAGTTGAGAACGAGTTATTCGGTGTAGCACCGTGAGATCGGCGGATCTTGACTGAGGCGTCGCGAGACAGTTTTCGACCATACGCGCAGGTGACAGCCACTAAACCCCCAGTGACCTGCAGGGGCAAGACACCCCGTTCAATAATCCGTAGGTTGGAGGTTTGAGTCCTGCTGGGGGCACTGCCGTCCCCGTTCCCTCTGGAGCCGCCCACATGCTGAAGTTCCTCACGATCGGCGCGATCGCGCTGCTGCTGGTGCTCCGGCTGCTGCGCACCCGGTTCGGGGCCCGCCTGCTGGGCGTGTCCGTGCGCGTGATGACCTTCGTCTACCTCGGGGTGCTGGTGATCACGGGGATCGCTGCCGGGCTGCTGGAGCAGTGGGTGCTGCTGGGGGTCGTGGTCCTGCTGCTGGTGCTCAGCGGTCTCGAGGAGCTGCGCCGTCGCGCTCGACGGTCCACGGACGTCGCCCCCTCGCGTTCCCGGCGCTGACCTGGATCGTCCCGGACCGCGGAGAGGCCTCAGCAGGCAGGCCGGGCTCGCCGACCTGCAGGTGCTCCCAGACGGTCCCCGCGCTCGTCATCATCGCTCGGGCCTGTTCCGCGTCGACGTCCGGGAGGCGGAAGGCGCCGCTGCCGCCCGCCGACGCCGCCACGACGGTTCCCAGGCCCGCGCGCCGCTGGAACGGCGAGCGGGTGAGATTCCAGCCCAGCACGTCGTCCCGCCCCAGCACATCGGTGCGGCGGAAGAGGGATCCCTTGCGCAGCACGACGTGGCGGTCGGTCACCTGGTGCCCCAGCCCGCGGGAGTTGTCCTGGGCGAGCACAGCCGTGACCAGGCCGAGGACGACAGCAGTGAGGACCGGGATCCACCACAGGGTCGGCATGAACAGAGCAGGGATCACGGCGAGGAGGACCCCGGCCGCGGTGAGCAGCCCGGCACGCAGGAACCGCTTGCGTCGCGCTGCGGGCGGGTGGGAACGCAGAGCGTCGGGCACCGGGGCGCCGAGTATCGTTCCGGCCACCTCTGCACCGACCGTTCGGGGCGCGGCGGGCACCAGCGCCGGCGACTGTGCGTTCTGCTGATCCCCCTCCGGGGCCTTCACGCCGACGGCGATGACATCGAGCCGGGCCCCGCCCGCACGGCGCAGCCCCAGCGGCTCGTGCAGCGTCACTCCCCGCAGCCGGTCCCCGTCGAACACGGTGGACCGGCTGACGAGCAGTCCGCGCCGCAGATCGAGGGACCCGTCCTCATGCCGTCCGAGCCGGTACCCCCACCAGCCCTCGAGATAGACCGCGAGAGTGCCGATGGCCCCGATGACGATAGCGCCCACGACCAGTACCGGAAGCAGGACGACCAGAGGGATGGCTCCAGCCGACGTCCCGAGCCAGGCGATCAGCACGGGCACCGCCTGGAACCAGTCGAAGACCTGGAAGACGACGCCGTAGGCGGCCAGGCCGATCGCCCCGGTGGCCAGGGACACCGGGGCATAGCGCAGCCAGCCCCAGTCGATCCTCGCCAGAATGCCGGTCTCCGCGGTGGCCCGCTCCCCCAGCAGCTCGGTCCGCAGCGCATCGGCGACGGCGCGGTCCAGGGCCTGGAGCTGGAAGCGCTCCCCGCCCCCATCGGCGGTGGCCAGTTTGACCTCTGCGATGCCGAGTCGGCGCTGAACGAGGTCCGCGGACAGCTCGACGTTGCGGATCCGCTCCCGGGCGAGGGAGGTGCGGGAGCTTCCCAGAAACCGCACGCGCCGTTCGATCCGGGTGGCGTCCAGGCGGTATGTCGTGGTCCGCAGACGGATCCATTCCGTCGCGGCGATGAGAGCGCTGAGCACCACGACGCCGCCTCCGACCCAGAGCAGCACCCAGCCCGGACTGACGCCGACCAGCAGCAGACCGACCGCCACCACCACGCCGATGCCGAGGAGCACGGCGGTGAGAGCGAGGACGGATGCTGCGATGGTGCGCACGTCCAGGCGCTGCCACGGCACCTCGGACTCGGGGTCGTTCACGTCGCATCCTCGTCGTCGGCCTCCGTCAGCACCGTGAAGCGTTCGACGAGGTCCGTCGCGAGCTCCGCGTCCAGGGCGCTGATCCGGACCGCTCCGCGTGCGGAGGCGGTGGACACCGAGATCGTGGCCAGCCCGAAGGAGCGCTGGAGCGGCCCACGATCCAGGTCGACGGTCTGGATGCGCGACAGCGGCGCCGCCCGCCACTCCTCCCACAGCAGCCCGGTACGGCTGTAGAGCGCGTCGTCGGTCGCCTCCCAGCGGTGGATCCGCCACCGCACCCGGGGCACGACGAGGCTGGCCGCGATGCCGAGCAGCAACAGGACGAGCGCGGGGATCAGCAGCCACCAGCGGGCCGAGTCGATGAGGAACCCGAGCACGGCGAGCACCACCACCGGCAGGGCACACCACAGAGCGGTCTGCACGGTCCACCAGGGACGGCACCGCGGATCGATCCGGTGCCGCGGTGGGCGCAGGGCGAAGCCGGCGGACGGGGACTCGTCGGCGCCGAGCGCAGGGCCTGGGTCGGGGGCGGCGGGAGAAGACATCACGGTCTCTCGATCGTCGGAAGGTCGGTGGACCGGGCGATGACCCACCGTATCGTCGGCCCTGCGCCCGGACCAGAGAAATTCCTGCCGGGCGGCCTCTGAGGTCCCGCGCCCTCAGAGGTCGCGGCCGTGCCGCGAAGAGGCCTCGTTCCAGGCGACGACCCAGTCCGGCACCTGCACGTCCTCCGGGACCGGGCCGACGAGTTCCAGCACGTCGTCGATGTCGACCGAACCCCCCGTGCGCCGCAGGAAGCGGGCCCGGATGATCGCGTCGGCGCAGACCGTGTCACCGACGCGGAAGACCTGCTCCATGTAGATCCAGCGGTCGTCGTGCCCGAGCACCCGGGACGAGAGGTCGAAGCGCTGTCCCAGCGTCAGCGACCGCCGATAGGTGATCGACTGCCCGGCGACCACCGGGAACCAGCCCTTCTCGGTCACCCGCTTCCAGAAGCCCGACCGGAGCATGAGGTCCATCCGCCCCAGGTCCATCAGCGTCAGATAGCGGCCGTTGTTCATGTGCCGCTGCACGTCGAGATCGAGAGGGTTCACGCGGAAGCGGACGTGGGAGGTGTCCCACATGGTCAGCCGGCTGCGGAAGCGCACCCGGATCATGAAGACCAGCAGGCGGAAGTACAGGTTCACGTCGGCTCCTCCCCGAGCATAGGTGACTCCATGGTAATCACTGTCGTGGCAGGAGGGGCGCTCGGACGACGCATCTGCACGGGACGCGGCCTTGTCGATCACGGGTAGCTCGCCAGGCCGTCGGCTCTGGAGTCGGACCGGGACGACGACTTCCTGGGAGCTGTCGCGATACTGTGGTCCGGTGACTTCCAGCTCTTCCCGCGCCCCCAACGACCGCATCATCTGGGTCGACTGCGAGATGACCGGCCTCGACAAGCAGCGCGATGCGCTCGTCGAGATCGCGGTGCTCGTGACCGACGCCGATCTGAACGTCCTCGGAGACGGCGTCGATGTCGTCATCAAACCACCGGCCCAGTCGCTGGAGGGCATGGATCCTTTCGTGGTGAACATGCACACCGTCTCCGGCCTCCTCGAGGAGCTCGACGACGGCATGACCCTCGAGCAGGCGCAGGAGCTGTGCCTGCAGTACGTGCGCGAGTTCTGCCCCGAGCCGGGCAAGGCTCCGCTGGCGGGCAACAGCGTCGGCACCGACCGGGTGTTCCTGGACCGGGACGTCCCCGAGTTCGCGTCCTGGCTGTCCTACCGCACCATCGACGTCTCCAGCCTCAAGGAGCTCGCCAAGCGCTGGTTCCCCCGGGTGTACTACAACATCCCCGCCAAGCACGGCGGCCACCGGGCCCTCGCCGACATCCGCGAGTCCATCCAGGAGCTGAAGTACTACCGAGAGGTGCTGCTGATCGACGAGCCCGGCCCCACCACCGCCCAGGCGCAGACCGCTTCGCGCACCTTCGAGCTCTCCGCCGAGCCGACTCCCGGGGCCGACGTCCCCGCCCCGGGTCCGCACGTGCCCTGGCTGGACCGCGCCTCGCACCGCAGCTGGCTCGAGGGGGAGGGCGATGAGCTGCTGGTGTTCGGCTCCGAGTCCGTCCGCGAGGACGGCGGGTTCGCCTGGCTCGACGAGAACGGCGCCCCGGATCTCTCGCGCCCCTCCGAGCTGTGGATCACCTGCCGGATGACGCACAGCTTCGCCCTCGGTCATCTGCTCGGCCGCCCCGACTTCGGGCGCTTCGCCGATCACGGCATCGCCTCGCTGCGGGGCGTGTTCCACGACGACGAGAACGGCGGCTGGTTCGCCTCGGTCGCGGCGGGCAAGCCGGTCGACGACTCGAAGCAGGCCTATGCGCACGCCTTCGTCGTGCTCGCAGCCTCCTCCGCCGTCGCCGCCGGGCGTCCGGGCGCCGCCGAGCTGCTCGACGAGGCGCTGACGGTGCTGGATGAGAAGTTCTTCGACGAGGACGCCGCGATGAGCGTGGACACCTTCGACCGCGCCTTCGGCGTGTGCGAAGAGTACCGCGGGATCAACGCCAACATGCACACGGTCGAGGCCCTGCTGGCCGCGGCCGACGTGACCGGGCAGCGGCGCTGGCTGGATCGCGCGGTGGGCATCATGACCCGGGCGATCGACGAGTTCGCGCGCGGCAATGACTGGGCGCTGCCGGAGCACTACGACACCTCCTGGACCCCGCTGCTGGACTACAACCGCGACGAGCCCAACCATCCCTTCCGCCCCTACGGCGCCACCATCGGGCACTGGATCGAGTGGGCCCGCCTGGTGCTGCACGGTCGGGCCGCGCTGATCACCGCCGAGGGCGAGGCCCCCGAGTGGATGCTCGAGGCGGCCACCGCCCTGATGGAGAAGGCCGCGGCGAGCTTCGGGGCCGACGGCGAGCCCGGTTTCGTCTACACCGTGGACTGGGACGGCACTCCCGTGGCGCGCGAGCGCATGCACTGGGTCGCGGCCGAGGCCGTCGGCGCGGCCGCGGTGATGCACCAGGTGACCGGCGATCGGGTCTGGGCCGAGCGCTACGAGCAGTGGTGGGAGTACATCTCCACCTACCTGCTGGATCCCGAGACGGGCTCCTGGTTCCACGAGCTCGACGCGGACAACGAGCCGCAGGGCGTGACCTGGCCGGGCAAGCCGGACATCTACCACGCCTTCCAGGCGACGCTCATCCCGCGTCTGCCCGTGGCGCCGACGCTGGCCGCGGCGCTGCGCGACGGGCTGCTCGACCGGGATCTCTGAGCCGGCCGACCTGCCGCGGGGTGCTGAGGAGCGTAAGTCAGCTCTCGAGGCGGTCGACCGCGGTCTCGAGCCGCTCGACCTTGCCCTCGATCTCCCCGTCGTGCCCGGGACGGATGTCCGCCTTGAGCACGAGGGAGACGCGGGAGCCGTAGCGCGCCGCCTCGGCGGTGGCGCGCTTGACGACGTCCATGACCTCGTCCCACTCCCCCTCGACCTCGGTGAACATCGCCGAGGTGCGGGTGGGCAGGCCGGAGTCGCGCACGATGCGCACGGCGGCGGCGACCGCGTCGTGGACGCTCGCGGCATCGGCCCCGTCACCGAGGGTGCGCACGAGCGCGGGGTCCGAGGGCCGACCGGTGGGCTGGATGGAGAATGCAACGATCATGGAACCAGTGTCCACCTTCGGAGCAGATGCAACACGTCTCACACTCTCCCCGGGCGCTCCCGAGACGAGAACTCCCTGCGGAGCCGGTATGCTTGTCTCTCGTTGCGGGTCGCGATCCGCACATGGTGGTCGTAGCTCAGTTGGTAGAGCTCCTGGTTGTGGTCCAGGCGGTCGCGGGTTCAAATCCCGTCGATCACCCTCTGTGATGTCTCAGGACATCGTGAACGGGTGAACCTCAGATCGAAGGGGTTCACCCGTTTTTTTTCATGGGTGGATCCGGGGTCGAAGGCGTGTCCGGCGATGACCGCGCCGGACTCGATGCCTTCCGGGACCGCGCGCTCGTCTCGATGCCTTCCGGGACCGCGCGCTCGTCTCGATGCCTTCCGGGACCGCGCGCTCGTCTCCCACTCCTCCTGGTCACGGCTCATGCCAGATGATGGGCTCCGGCCACTTCGCCGTCAGCGAGTCGCCCGACGAGACACCGCGGACCCGGCGGCGGACCCAGGGCAGCACGTGGATGCGCGCCCAGTGGGCGTCCGCCCGGGCCCGGGCGAGGCGAGCCGGTGCGGCCGTGAGCTCCCCGGACGCGGAGCCGTCGTCCTCCTCGTCGTCGGGGTCCAGGCCGAGCGCCACGAGTGCGGCATCGGTGACACGGCGGTGGCCCTCCGGGGTCAGGTGCAGCCGGTCATCGGCCCACATCCGCGGTGAGGCGATCGACTCCATCCCCCACAGGTCCAGCACGTATGCCCCGTGCTTGCGGGCGATCGACCAGAGGCTCGAGTTGTACGCGCCGGTGCGTCCGCGGGTGAGCGACATCGGTCCGCTCCCTTTGAAGCCGGCGGCAAGAAGCACGTCAGTCCCCGCGGCGCGGAGGGTGCCCACCGCGTCGTCGATCCTCTCGGTGAGATGCTCGAGATCCGCGTGGGGACGCAGCAGATCGTTGCCGCCGCCCACGAGGGACACCAGGTCGGGAGCGGTTGAGAGCGCGAGGGGCAGCTGCTGATCGAGGATCTGGCCCAGGAGCCGGCCTCGGATCGCCAGGTTCGCGTACTCCAGCGCTCTCTGCCCTGCCGCGATCCGTCGTCGTGAGAGAGCATCCGCAAGCCGATCGGCCCAACCGCGCTGAGTGGCCGCGGACGCGGTGCCCGCCGGCGCCGACGAGCCGTCGGGATACGGGTACGGATCCCAGAGGCCCTCGGTGAAGGAATCACCGAGAGCGATGTACCGCGTCCAGCACGGCGCATCTCTCCCGGAGCCGGTGTGCGACGTCGCGGCGGGAGCCGGAACGCGCGGGGCGGGGGCAGCGGGCAGGTCGGGGTCGTACGACATGGTCCCTCCGGTGACGCCGAGAAGCGAGGACCGGACAAGAGTGGCACGTTCCGGCCGTGACATCACGGTGTTCGCCGACCTACCGGTCCGAGCGCGCGGCCCTGCAGGAGGCCGGAACACGCCGACGAGCTCCGCCGGCCCGACCCGTCCTCCGGATGTCCGCGGACCCGACGAACTGCCGCTCACCCGACCCGCTCTTGCGGCCTCCCGCGCCGTCGCGCAGGCTGGTGCCATGATCATCGATGAGCTGCTCGCCCTCGAGCACCGCGGCTGGGACTCGCTCTGCGACGGCACCGGAGACGACGTCTACGGTCGCCTCCTCACCGCCGACGGCGTCATGGTCCTCGCCCACGGGATGGTGTTCGACCGCCCGACAGTCATCGCATCCCTGGCCGAGGCCCCGCCCTGGCAGCGGTACGAGATCCGCGATGCGCGCCTGATCGAGATCGACGCGGCCACGGCGATCCTCGTCTACACCGGGATCGCCTCCCGGGACGAGGACGAGCAGCCCTTCCGGGCCCTCATGTCCAGCACGTACACGCGCCGCGACGGTCAGTGGCGGCTCGCGCTCTATCAGCAGACGCCGATCCCCGCCGACCCCGGGGAGGGGGCATGAGCGACGAGGCCACCGTGCGGCGCCTGGCGACGGCTCTCCCCCGCGTCACCGAGAAGCCCTCCTACGGCACTCCCGCGTTTTACGCGGCCGGGAAGATCTTCGCCCGGATGCACGAGCAGCCCGGCGTGCTGATCTGCTGGCGGGCGGACCTCACCGAGCGCGAGGCGCTGCTGGCCGCGGATCCGCAGCGCTTCTTCACCACGGACCACTACCGTGGGCACGCCAGCGTGCTGGTGCGCCTGGAGCAGATCGACGAGACCGAGCTGGCCGAGCTGCTGGCCGAGGCCTGGGAGGCGCGCACCGGACGGCGCGCGCCGGAGCCGGGGGCCGACCCGGGCGTGTGATCCCCGGCGGGCACGAGCGCGTCATCCCCGCTGCGACGGGGACCAGGCGCCCGCGCCGCACCGCTCCCCGGGGATCCGGCGAGGTCTCCGCCTGCACCACCCATGGTCAAACGCCCCGCACGGGGATACCGTGAGGAGGCCCAGGTGAGTTCGGGAGGACGCCATGGCACAGTTGCCGGATCGTGCAGACATCGTCGTCATCGGAGCCGGGGTGGTCGGCAATGCCGCCGTCAGCCACCTGGCCGATCTGGGATGGCGCAGCATCGTCCAGATCGACAAGGGACCTCTGCCGGATCCGGGCGGCTCGACGGGCCACGCCTCGAACTTCGTCTTCCCCGTCGACCACTCCAAGGAGATCACCGACCTCACGGTGGACTCCCTGCGCCAGTACGACGAGCTCGGTGTGCTCTCGCTGTGCGGCGGCATCGAGGTCGCCCGCAGCCCGGAGCGGATGCAGGAGCTGACGCGACGGATGACGTCGGCCCGGGCCTGGGGCGTCGAGGCGCACCTCATCTCCCCCGCCGAGATCCAGCAGCTCGTGCCGTACTGCGATGCGCGCCTGCTGCTCGGCGGCTTCCACACCCCGACCGGCGCGATCGTCGACCCGATCCGGGCCGGAGAGCTCATGCGCGAGCGCGCCGAGTCCGTCGGCGCGCTGACCACCTGCGCCGAGACCGAGGTGCTCGACCTGGAGGTCGAGCACGGACGCATCCGCCGCGTGGTCACCGATGCCGGTCGGATCGAGGCGGAGACCGTGATCATCGCCTGCGGCGTGTGGAGCCCGCGCATCGCCGCCCTGGCCGGGGCGGCGATCCCCCTGACCCCGGCGGTCCACCAGATGATCGACGTCGGCCCGATCCCGCAGCTGGAGCAGACCGATCAGTGGATCAGCTTCCCGCTGCTGCGCGACATGGACTCCCTGATGTACGAGCGCCAGCGCGGGCCCGACCTCGAGATCGGCTCCTATGCGCACCGGCCCCTGCTGCACCACCCCGACGAGATCCCGCCGGTGGGCGACCACCCCGGGCAGGCCACGCCGACCAGCTTCCCCTTCACCGAGGACGACTTCACGCTGCAGATGCAGCAGGCCCAGCAGATGTTCCCGGAGCTGCTCACCGATCCCGAGCCGCCCCGGACGGCGGCGCTGAACGGCCTGCTCTCGCTGACCCCCGACGGCGGGGCGCTGATCGGCGAGACGCCGGAGGTGGCCGGGCTGTGGTCGGCCGCCGCGGTCTGGATCAAGGAGGCCGCCGGCGTCGGACGGATGCTCGCCGAGCTGATCACCGACGGGACCAGCGAGATCGACCCGCACGGCTCCGACATCGCCCGCTTCGCCCCGGCCCAGCGCACCTCCTCCCATGTGCTCTCCCGCGCCGCGGAGGGCTTCCCGAAGATCTACGGGATCACCCACCCGCGCGAGCAGTGGCTCTCGGACCGCCCCCTGCGCACCAGCCCCTTCCATCCGCGCACCGAGGTGCTGGGTGCGCGGTACTTCGAGGCCGCCGGGTGGGAGCGCCCGCAGTGGTACGAAGCCAATGCCGACCTGCTCCAGGAGTACGGCGACCAGGTCGATCGGCGCACGGCCGAATGGGACCGGCGCTGGTGGTCGCCGATCATCGAGGCCGAGCACCGGGCGATGCGGGACCGGGTCGCGATGGTCGACCTCGGCGCCTTCGCGATCTTCGACATCCACGGTCCCGGAGCGGTGGATTATCTCGAGCAGCTGGCCGTGGCCCGCATCGACGTGCGCGTCGGCCGGGTGGTCTACACGCCGCTGCTGACCCCGGCGGGGACCTTCCGCTCGGACCTGACGATCGTGCGCCGCGGCGAGGAGGACTTCCGGGTCATCACCGGCGGCGCCGAGGGAGCGCGGGACCTGACCTGGTTCCGCGGCCACCTGCCCGCGGACGGCTCGGTGCAGCTGACCGACGCCACCTCGGCCGTGACCACCCTGGGGCTGTGGGGGCCGCGGGCCCGCGACCTGCTGGAGCGCGTCACCGAGCACGACCTGGCCTCCGAGGCCTTCGGCTTCGGCACCGCGCAGGACGTGCAGATCGGCTCGGTGCCCGCCTCCCTGCTGCGGATCTCCTACGTCGGCGAGCTCGGCTGGGAGATCCACCTGCCCGTCGAGCACGGCCTGCGGGTGTGGGACCTGCTCTGGGGCAGCGGCCAGGACCTGGGGCTGGTCGCCGCCGGCATCGGCGTCTACGGCACCACGGGCCGGCTCGAGAAGGGCTACCGCCTGATGGGCGCCGAGCTGAACGCCGA
This sequence comes from Brachybacterium fresconis, assembly GCF_017876515.1. NCBI lineage: Bacteria > Bacillati > Actinomycetota > Actinomycetes > Micrococcales > Dermabacteraceae > Brachybacterium > Brachybacterium fresconis. Next base: position 1,098,994 of record NZ_JAGIOC010000001.1, read on the forward strand.
GTACGACCCCGTGGAGGCCGATCTCGCCCTGCCGAAGGTCAAGACGCACGACTTCGTCGGCAAGCAGGCCTACCTCGCCGCCCGGGCCGCGGACCCGGCAGCCCTCCTGTGCACGGTGGCTCTCGACCCCGTCGCCGACGACACCGAGCCCCGCTGCCCGACCGGCGGCGAACCGGTCCTGACCCCCGACGGCGAGCCGATCCTCGACGCGAAGGGTCGGCGCTCCTACGTCACCTCGGCCGGACCGGCCCCGTCGCTGGGGTGCTACCTGCTGATGGTGTACCTGCCCGCGCAGCACGCCGTCGAGGGCACGGCGCTGCAGGTCGAGTACCTCGGGCGACGTCTCCCCCTCACCGTGCTGACCGTCGGGCGCACGCCCGCCTTCGACCCGCAGGACCTGCGGATGAAGGGATGAGGGGCCGCGTGCTCAACCGGTGACGTCGGCGCGATATCCGAGCCGCTGCGAGATCGTCTCGCCCTCCCGGACAAGCACCTCCGCGACCCCCGGCAGATCCTCGGGAGCCAGACGGTAGGCAGGACCGGCGACCGACAGCGCCGCGATGACGCCCCCCTCCGGCCCTCGGATCGGGGAGGCCACGGCGTTCAGCCCCTCCTCGAACTCCTCGACCACCGCGGCCCAGCCCCGCTCGCGCGCCTCGTCGAACTGCCGGCGCAGCGCGTCGGCATCTATCACGGTGGCCGCGGTGAACCGTTCCCGCGGCGCTTCCAGCACGGCATCGCGATCGGCGGCGCTCAGGTGTGCCATGAGCATCTTCCCGCTCGACGTGGCGTGCAGGACCGTCCGGTTCCCCACCCAGTTGTGCAGGGCGACGGTCCGGGTGCCTTGCGCCTGGTACACGTTGACCGCGGCGCCCTCGCGCAGGATCGCGACGTTGACGGTCTCCCCGAGCTGCTCCGCCAGCGCATCGCACACAGGTCCTGCCTCGGCGGTCAGATCGAGATTCGAGCGGGTGGCCGCCGCCAGACGCAGCACCCCCATCCCGAGCCGCACCTTGCCGGAGACGCCGTCGCGTTCGACGAGGTCATGATCCTCCAGCGCCGCGATCAGCCGGGAGGCGGTCGAGCCGTGGACCTCCAGCTCCCGCGCGACCTCGCCGACGCCCGCCGCGCCCTCGCGGGCGAGGATCTCCAGCACCCGTGCCGCCCTGTCCACCGACTGCACCGAACCATTCGTGACCATCCTCCGATACTACCCGCAGAACCTCGTGCTTTGCGCACGACGCAACCCATTGCGTATTACGCGCACAGATGGGAAAGTGGAGTACGGACACGACGTTGGAGGCCATGATGGCTGTGAACCAGAATCCCCACGTACTTCTCTACCCGCGCATCCGCAAGTCGCCGTTCTTCTACGCCTCCCGGCGTCACGGCGTGCAGATGTACAGCGTGTACAACCACACGTACCACCCCCGGCACTACGGCGACCCGGTCGCCGAGTACTGGGCGCTGCTGGAGGGCGTCACCCTCTGGGACGTCGGCGTCGAACGGCAGATCCAGATCTCCGGACCGGACGCCTTCGACTTCACCAACCTGCTGGTCACCCGCGATCTGAGCAGGTGCAAGGTCGGTCAGTGCAAGTACGTCTTCCTCACCGACCAGCATGGTGGGATCCTCAACGACCCGGTCCTGCTGCGCCTGGAGGAGAACCGCTTCTGGCTCTCCCTGGCCGACAGCGACATCCTGCTGTGGGCCCGCGGCGTCGCCACCTACGCCGGGATGGACGTCGACATCCGGGAGATCGACGTCGGCCCGGTGCAGGTCCAGGGCCCCAAGTCCTACGCCGTCATGCGGGACCTGCTCGGCGATTCGGTGGCGGACATCCGCTACTACTACCTGCACGACTTCACGATCGACGGGATCGACGTGACCGTCTCGCGCACCGGCTACACCGGGGAGATCGGCTACGAGATCTACGTCCACAACGCCTCCCGCGACGCCGCACGGCTGTGGGAGCTGGTGTGGGAGGCCGGGCAGCCGCACGGGCTGAAGGTCATCGGGCCGTGCCACATCCGCCGGATCGAAGGCGGCATGCTCGCCCACGGGGCGGACATCACGGTCGACACCAACCCCTTCGAAGTCGGGATGGGCTACGACTGGATGGTGGATCTGCGTCAGGAGGCCGACTTCATCGGCAAGGAAGCGCTGCGCCGGATCAAGGCGGAGGGCCCGCGCCGCAAGCTGGTCGGTCTCGAGATCGGCGGGGCGCGGCTGGGCAGCTACAACGACGGCTCCATGATCGACGCCTTCCCCGTCCACCACGACGGGTCGGTGATCGGTCAGGTCACCTCGGCGTGCTGGTCCCCCCGCCTGGAGAAGAACATCGGCCTGGCCCTCGTGCCGACCGAGTTCTCCGCCGTGGGCACGGCCGTCACGGTCGACACGGGCGAACGGCCGGGGACCCTGCTGCCCTCCGGCGAGGAGCTCGTCGACGCCGTGGTGGTCCCCAAGCCCTTCATCGATCCCACGAAGGAGCAGCCCAAGGGAGATGTGACGGCCCTGGCCGCAGCCGGTTCCGCGGGCATCGCCGGGGCGTGAGGTGAGCTCCCGCGGAGCGGACGTCGCGGACCCCGTCCCGGCGGGCCCGGGCGCGGCGCAGTTCGAGGTGCTCCCGCTGCGGGGGATCACGGACCGTGTCGGCGCCCACCTCTCGCCGGGGGTGCGCGTGACCGTGACCGCCTCCCCGGCGCACGGCCTGGAGGCCACGCTCGCAGTGGCGTGCGAGCTGGCGGGCCGAGGCTTCACAGCGGTCCCCCACCTCCCGGCGCGCCAGATCCGGGACCAGCAGGAGGTGCGGGAGATCCTGGAGCGGCTCGAGAGCGCCGGGATCCACGAGGTGTTCGTCATCGCCGGCGACGCGCCGCGACCTGCCGGGGACTTCGAGGGCTCGCTGCCCCTGGTGGAGCTCCTCGCCGCCGAGGCCCCCGATCTCACGATCGGGGTGGGCGCGCACCCGGAGGGCCATCCGTTCGTCGACGAGCGCGAGGCGATGCGACTGCTGCGCGCGAAGGCGGAGCACGCCTCCTATCTCGTGACCCAGATGTGCTTCGAGGCGGTCCCGCTGCTGGCCTGGATGCGCGGGCTCCGAGCTTCCGGTATCGCTCTGCCGGTGCGCCCGGGCATCGCCGCCCCCGTGGGCACCGCGCGGCTGCTCCGGATCGGGGCGCGCATCGGGGTGGGCCGCTCGCTGCGGATGCTCGGCGGCGAGGGATCGGGGATGCGACGACTCGTCGGCCCGGGCTCCTGGGATCCCGGCGCCCTGCTGGAGGACCTCGATCAGGCCCGGGAGGAGCCGGGGCTCGCGCTGGCCGGGCCGCACGTGTACACCTTCAACGACCTGGAGGCGGCGGCACGCTGGCGAACAGGCGCGTGAGCACGGCTCGAGGGCGGATCGAGGGCGCGGATCGCGGGCGTAGCCTGACCCGATCGACGGTCGGATCGCGGGCGGTGTCCAGGACGTTCCGCTCCCCCTCAGAGAGATCTGGCATCGTCGAGGGCCCGGATCTCTCCTCGAAGGGGCAGCACCTGATGGATGATGACGACTCGGCCCAGGCCGACACCTCGCAGCGCGTGAGCTCGTTGGTGCGCGCACGGCAGGAGGAGCTGAGCCGTCCGGGCACCGACCCGGAGCAGCTGGCCGCACAGATGAAGCAGGTCCACGAGGAGTTCACCCGGCTGCGGATGTACTACCAGTTCGGCATCGACGAGGTGCAGACCAAGGTGAACATCCTGCGCCAGGAGTTCGAGCAGATCCACGAGTACTCCCCCATCGAGCACGTCCGCTCCCGCCTGAAGTCCACCGAGAGCCTCGTCGAGAAGGCCGTGCGCACCGGCGGCGATATGACGATTCCGGCGATCCGCGAGCGGGTCCATGACATCGCCGGCGTGCGCATCACCTGCAGCTTCGTCTCCGACGTGTACTGGATCGCGGACATGCTGCGCCGTCAGCCGGATCTCGAGGTGCTCACCACGAAGGACTACATCGCCTCCCCGAAACCCCACGGGTACCGCTCGCTGCACCTGATCGTGCAGGTGCCGGTGTTCCTCTCCGAGCACACCGAGCACGTCCCCGTCGAGCTGCAGCTGCGCACCATCGCGATGGACTTCTGGGCCAGCACCGAGCACAAGCTGAGCTACAAGTACCGTCGCAACCTGCCCGCTCCTCTGCGTGCGGAGCTCGACGACGCCGCCCGGGTCGCCGCGGATCTCGATGCGCGGATGGAGCGACTGCGTTCGGAGATCCGCCCGATGCCCGACCCGGAGCGGCCCGCGCGCTCATAATGGGGTCATGAGCAACTCGACGAAGCGTGTCCTGATCACCGGTGCCACGGGCGGTGTCGGCGCCCGCCTGGCGGACGACCTGCGCGAGGAGTACGACCTCGTCCTCCACGGCCGCGACGCGGGCAAGGTGCCGCCGGATGTGGAGTTGAAGCTGGCGGAGCTCGCCGAGTACGACCAGGTGCTCGCGCTGATGGACGGTGTCGACACGGTCGTCCACCTGGCCGGAGCCTCCTCCCCCGAGTCCCCCTGGGAGGCGGTGCTGGAGGCGAACCTCATCGGGCAGCGCAATGTGCTCGAGGCGGCCCGCGATGCCGGGGTGCGGCGGGTCGTGCTCGCCTCCTCGAACCATGCGATGGGCATGTACGACCGCTATGAGCAGTGGCCCGTCTACCCGGACCAGATCCAGCGGGCGGATTCGCTCTACGGCGTCTCGAAGATCTTCGGGGAAGCGCTCGGGCGCTACTACCACGACGAATACGGCCTGGACGTGATCGCGCTGCGCATCGGCTGGGTCGCCGAGGACCCGCTCGCGGCCGAGGAGGACGTGCTGCGGGCCATGTGGCTCAGCCCCGCCGACTGCACCCGGGTGGTGCGTCGTGCCATCGAGGCCGAGGTGCGCTTCGGCCTGTTCTACGCGATCTCGGACAACCCCAACCGCCGCTGGTCGCTGACCAACACGACGCTCGAGCTGGGATACCGCCCGCAGGACTCCTGGACGGATCTGCCCGGTGCCGAGGAGCACGTGGTCGAGGGCGGAGCCGACGTGCGGGACTCCTGGCCCCTGGGCTCGTGAGCCTCGCGGCGCGCACGCTGCGGGTGCTGGTCGCCCTCGCCGTGCTCGCCGCCCTGGTCCACGACGTGGTCGTCGCCGCCCGGGACGGCCTGCTGGCCCAGGACGTCTCCTACTTCACCAACCAGTCGGGCCTCGCGTTCGTCCTGCTCGTGGCCGTGGGCCTGGTGCTCGGGCGGAAGCGGCCGCCGTGGCTGGAGGACGTGCGGGGCGCCGTCGCGTTCTACCTGGCGATGACGGGGATCGTCTACGCGCTGCTGATCGCGCCGCCGTCGGAGCTGCTGCGCTGGGACATCGGCTGGACCGGGATCGTGCTGCATCGCCTCGCTCCCGTGGTCGCGGTCGCGGATTGGCTGCTGACCCCGCGGCAGCGGCCCGCCCCGGCCCGACGGATCCTGCTGTGGCAGCTCTATCCCATCGCCTACCTCGTGCTGACCTGGGTGCGCGGCGGGGTCACCGGCTGGTATCCCTATGACTTCCTGGACCCCTCGGTCTCCTCCTGGGCGCAGGTCCTTCTGGTCACCGTGATCGTGCTGGGGGCGTTCTTCGCCGTGGCCGCGCTGCTGCATCTGTGCTGCGGGCGGCTGCGGACGGGACCGTCGACGCAGGAGGCCCCCGAACCGTTCGCACGGCGCAGGCGCGAGCGCTCCTGAGCTGCCGGCGCCGTCTCCTCTGCACCGGTCGTGACGTCAGTGGTGCCCTTCGGCGATCAGCGCCTCCATCTGCGCGCCAGCCTCCTGGTCGCCGATGATCTCGACCTTCTCGCTCTGCCCGGAGAGGTGCTCGAGGGCCTGTCCCCTCCCCCAGGCCCACAGGTCAAGAGCGAGCGGCGATCCGGACACCTCCGCTCGCGGCAGACCGTCCGTCGCGTCCTCGTCCGTGGCGAGCCGGCCGACGGGGACATCGAACTCCTGCCCGTCGCGGGGTCGGGTCCCGGTCCAGCGGCTGATCAGCAGCCGACGGGGCTGCCCGGCGTCGGCCGTGATCTCGGCGAGGGCGACCGGGGCGAGACCGGCCCACTCCGGGATCCACTCGAGAGCGGCGGGCCACATCACTCGCAGCACGTGATCGAGACCGGCATGGGCGACCTGCGGGGCGATCGGGCTCACCCTGCGGCCGGCGGCGAGCTCTGCGTCGACGCGGTGGATGGTCGCCTCATGGATCTGCATACTCCGGATGACGGAGACGGTCTGCTCCGCCGAGTACCAGAACCATGCCGGTTCCTCGTCGTCGTGCGTCTCGAGCTGGCTCAGGAGCGCTTCGGTCGCCGCGGCGCGCCGCTCCAGCAGCTCCTCGAACTGCTCGGGTCTCGCCGCCGCGGCGTCCTCGAGCTCCTGGGCCTCCTCCTCGCGGGTGACGCCGCGGGCGAGGATCGCGCCCCAGAACTCGTGGACCTCGGTGAGGTGCCACAGCAGATCGGCGGCGGTCCAGTCCGGGCAGGTGGGGACCTTCTGCTCGGGGTCGGTGGTGGTGAGGGCGGCGGCGAGAAGGTCCGCTTCGTCGCGGATCACGGAGACGGCATCGATGCTCATCTCTCCATCGAAGCACTCCCGCCCGAGAGACGGAAGCCTCGCGCCGTCCGAACGGTCCATCCGTTGCGCCCGGTCCCGAGGCGGCCTAGCGTCGGGATGGAGCACGTGCCCGCTCCGATCGGTTGCCCGGGCCCGCCCTCGTGCTCCGTCGACCGGGCCGCACGGACGGAGCACCGCAGGCTCCGACGACGGCTGGGAGGCCATGATGCGCACCGTCCCGTTCGACAGCACCCTCGCGTTCCTGCGCGAGGGGTATCCGTTCATCGCCTCGCGGTGCGAGGCCTCCGGCGCTGACGTGCTGACCACGCGTCTGGCGCTGCACCCGGTCACCCTCCTGCGCGGCGCCGAGGCGGCGCGGGTCTTCTACGACGGGCGGCACCTGACCCGGCAGGGCGCGATGCCGGCCCTCGTCCAGCACCTGCTGCAGGACGAGGGCTCCGTCCAGAGCCTCGACGGCGCGGCGCACCACCGCCGCAAGAAGATGTTCCTGTCGCTGATGGGCCCCGACGCGATGGATCGCCTGGGCGCTCTGTTCGAGGCCGAGTGGGACCATGCGCTGGCCAGGCTGCACGACAGCGGCCGAGTGCGACTCGACCACCTCAGCCGGGTCGTGCTCACGCGGGCGGCCCTGCGCTGGTGCGGGATCGGGCTGGAGGCGGTCGGTGTCCCGCGGCTGACGACGGAGCTGAGCCTGATGATCGACCAGGTGGCTCGACCGGGGCCCGCGAACTGGTACGCCCGATGGCGTCGGCGAGGGACCGAGCGCTGGGCGAGCGAGCTCGTCGAGCAGGTGCGGGCCGGGGGCCTGACCCCGCCGCCCGAATCACCGCTGGCCGTCCTGGCCGCCCACACGGAGGACGGGGATCTGCTCCCACCTCGGGTCGCGGCCGTGGAGATCCTGAACCTCCTGCGGCCCCTGCTGGCCGTCTCCCGCTTCATCGAGTTCGCCGCCGTCGCCCTGGTCCGGCATCCGCAGTGGCGGGACACCTTCGCCGCGGGGGACGAGCGCGACCTCGAACCGTTCGCGCAGGAGGTGCGACGCTTCTTCCCCTTCTTCCCGGCGGTGCCGGGGCGGGTCCGCGCTCCCTTCCGGATCCAGGATCATGACTTCCGCATCGGCGACCGGGTGATCCTGGACCTGTACGGCACCTGCCACGACCGCCGGACGTTCCCCGACCCGGACAGCTTCCGTCCGGAGCGCTTCCGCGGCTGGTCCTGGCAGGAGGATCCCTTCACGCTGATCGCCCAAGGCGCCGGGGACCCCGAGGAGGACCATCGGTGCCCGGGCGAGGGGAGCACGGTCGCCCTGCTCGAGCGAGCAGTGCGCCTGCTCAGCCGCAGCGGGCTGACGATGCCTCCGCAGGATCTGTCGATCCCCCTGAACCGCTTCCCGGCGGCGCCCCGCAGCGGCGTGGTGCTCGCCGGGCTCTGAGGGCCCTGGCGCTCGCCGGGCTCCGTGCGGCGATGGTGCTCCCCGATCTCTGACCGTGCTCAGCGCGCCCAGCGCTCGAGAACCTCCGCGGAGTCGGCGAGATCGGCCTGCCGGTCCCCGATCAGCAGGTCCCGCACGGCCCGCGTGTGCTCGGGACGCTCGTCGGCCACCGCGTCCTCGACGATCGTGGCGCGGATGTTGTTCGCGTAGGCGTCCCGCGCGGTCTGGGCGATGCAGGCGTGTGTCGAGACCCCTGCGATGACGACCCTGCTCACGGCGAGGTTGTGCATCCGCAGCAGCAGGTCGGTGCCGAACCAGGCGCTGTCGCGGGTCTTCTCGAGCCGGGTCATGCCCGTGGTGTCGAGCTCGGCGATGACGTCGGTCGCCGGGTCCCCGTGGAAGAGGAAGCCCTCATCGTCCTCGAGCATCGAGAGCGTCCAGGTGGAGCGGTCGCGGCTGTGCTCGGTGGAGATCAGGAAGATCGGCACGTCGGCGCCGCGTGCCGCCGCCGCCAGGGAATCGACGGCGGTGACGACCGCGGTGCGCGCCTCGGCGAGCGCGGGGCCGGCGAAGAATGCCTCCTGCAGATCGATCAGCAGCAGGGCATCGGCAGGTCGCGAGGTCACGGCGTCGGCATGCCCCCGTTGACGTGCAGGGTCTCCCCGAGCACATAGCTGGACTCCGGCGAGGTGAGGAAGACGTATGCCGGGGCGAGCTCGGTGGGCTGGCCGGCGCGGCCCAGCGGCGTGTTCTTGCCGAAGTGCGGCAGCGCCTCCTTCGGCTGACCGTCGGAGACCTGCAGCGGGGTCCAGATCGGCCCGGGAGCCACGGCGTTCACCCGGATGCCCTTCGGGGCGAGCTGCTGGGCGATGCCCTTGGAGAAGTTGTTGATCGCGGCCTTGGTGGAGGCGTAGTCGATCAAGGTGGTCGAGGGCTCGTAGGCCTGGACCGACGTGGTGTTCACGATCGTGGAGCCGGCCGAGAGATGCTTCAGCGCCGCCTTCGTGATCCGGTACATCGCGTGGATGTTGACCTCGTAGGTGGTCATCCACTGCTCCTCCTCGAGGTCCTCGAGGCTCTCGACGGCGATCTGCCGGCCGGCGTTGTTCACCAGGGCGTCCAGTCCTCCCAGCTGGGCGACCGCGTCCTCGACGAGCTGTCGGCAGACGTCGGCGTCGACGAGGTCGCCCGGCAGCAGGATCGCCCGGCGCCCGGCCTGCTCGATCACATCGGCCACGTGCTCGGCGTCCTCCTGCTCCTGCGGGAGGTAGTTCATGGCGACGTCGGCGCCCTCGCGGGCGAAGGCGATCGCGACGGCGGCACCGATCCCGGAATCGGCGCCGGTGATCAGAGCCTTGCGGCCCTCGAGCCGTCCGGTGCCGCGGTAGGAGTCCTCGCCGCGGTCGGTGCCGGGGATCAGATCGGCGTCCAGGCCGGGTTCGCTCTGGTCCTGCTGCGGCGGGGTGATGTCCGGAAAACGGGTGACGGGGTCGACGACGGTGAGTTGATCGGTGGATGCCATGGGTTCTCTCCTGATCGGTCAGGGCGGGTCCGGTCGCGTCGCACGGAGGTGCGGCGCGGTCAGTGCGTCTGTGTGGGGGCGATGGTCGGGGTGGGGGCGATGGTCGGGGCGGGGACGATGGTCGGGTCGAGGACGACCTTGATGCAGCCGTCGTGCTTCTTCTGGAACAGGTCGTAGCCGACGGCGGCCTCTTCGAGAGGCAGGCGATGGGTGACGAGGTCGCCGACGCCGAGCGGGTCGGCGGGATCCTCGACCAGCGGCAGCAGCTCGTCGGTCCAGCTGCGCACGTTGCACTGGCCCATCCGCAGCTGCAGCTGCTTGTCGAACATGGTCAGCAGCGGCATCGGGCTGGCCGCTCCCCCGTAGACGCCGGCGAGGGAGACGGTGCCGCCGCGGCGGACCAGATCGAGGGCGGTGTGCAGCGCCGCGAGCCGGTCCACGCCGGCATGTTCCATCAGCGGTCGGGCGACGACGTCCGGCAGCTTGCCGACGAGGGTCTGGGCGAGTCCGCCGACGGGGCTGTCCTCGGCCTCCATCCCGACGGCGTCGAGGACGGCGTCCGGCCCCCGCCCCTGTGTCTCCTCCCGGATCTCGCCGACGGTCCCCTCCGACAGATCGAACACCTCGATGCCGTACCGCTCGGCCAGGGCGCGGCGCTCCGGCACCGGATCCACGCCGAACACCCGCGCTCCCAGATGCCGCCCGATGCGGGCGCTGAACTGGCCGACCGGGCCCAGGCCCAGCACCACCAGGGTGCGGTGCTCGGGGACGCCCGCATACTGCACGGCCTGCCAGGCGGTGGGGAGGATGTCGCTGAGGAAGAGGTAGTTCTCGTCCGGCAGCTCGGTGCCGACCTTCATCAGCCCGTAGTCCGCGTGCGGCACGCGCAGGTACTCGGCCTGCCCGCCGGGGACCTGCCCGTAGAGCTTCGAATAGCCCAGCAGCGCAGCGCCGGTGCCGTACTCGGTCACCTGCGTGGTCTCGCACTGGGACGGCAACGCCTGCTCGCACATCGTGCAGCGGCCGCAGGAGATGGTGAAGGGGACGACCACGCGGTCGCCGGGTCGCACGTGGGTGACGCCCGCCCCGATCTCCTCGACGATGCCCATGGGTTCGTGGCCGATGACGTCGCCCGGGGTCATGAACGGGCCGAGCACCTCGTACAGATGGAGATCGGATCCGCAGATCGCGGTGGAGGTCACGCGGATCACCGCGTCGGTGGGCTGCTGGATGATCGGATCGGGGGCGTCCTCGACGCTCACGTGCTCAGGGCCCTGCCATGTCACTGCTCTCAATCGTCCCGCCTCCTCGGTGTGGTCCCGTGCGGCGAACTTCCACCGTAGGGTCCCGCGGCGCTCATGTCTGCAGGGTCGACCGGAAGGTCTGCATCGGGGGGTGTCCCTATGTTTCGAGTCAAGCCGCGAGGGCGGCCGGCTCAGGGGTAGGGACGGTTCTCGGGGGCTGGTAGTAGGTGCCGTCGCGGAGCATTGCGAAGATGACGTTGCAGCGGCGGCGGGCCAGGCAGATAACGGCGGCGTTGTGACGTTTGCCCTGGGCTCGTTTGCGGTCGTAGTAGGCCTTCGAGGCAGGGTCGTGGTTCGAGGCGACCCAGGCCGAGTAGAACATCGCGTTTTTCAGGCGTTTGTTGCCGGATCTGGCGGGGAACTCGCCGCGGATCGAGGTTCCGGATCTTCGCGTGACCGGCGCGATGCCTGCATAGGCCGCGAGGTGGCCGGGGGTTTCGAACGCGGAGCCGTCGCCGATGTTCAGGAGGATCTGGGCGGCGGTCTTGATGCCGATCCCCGGCATGCTCATCAAGACCGAGGCGAGAGGGAAGTCCTCCAGCATGGCCTCGACCTCCCGCGCCACTGTCGCCCGCTGTTCCTTCAGTTCCTTCACTTGACCAGCGACTCGGGGGATCACGAGCTCCACTGCCGCGGTCGCCGGCACGACCACGGTCTGCTCGCCCAGCGCCTTGAAGATCTGGTCGATCAGCGCTTCGGGATCGCGACGCGAACGGGACCGGGCAAACCGTAGAACCCTGGCCCGGCCTGCAGCCCTGAACCTGGTCGGGCCGCCAAACTTCTCCAGCAGGTCCAGCACGAGCCCGGTGGCCAGACTGCCGCCGGCGAAGACGCGCTCGAACGCAGGATGAATCTGCGTGAGCAGAGACCGAATCCGATTCAGCGCCCTGGTGGTCTCGTGGGCGAGATCCTCATCGAAGCCGGCGAGGACCTTGAGCGCCGAGAGAACCTCGTTGTCGCGGTCGACCTGGCGAAGCGTGTGGGGCATGGTGCGGGCCGTGTCGGCAATGATGAACGCGTCCCGCGCGTCGGTCTTTGACCTGCCCGGATAGAGGTCTGCAGCCTTCCGCATCGCCAGGCCCGGTAGGTAGGCGACGGAGCAACCGGAATCTCTGGCGACCGCGATCGGCAACGCTCCGATGGTGTTGGGCTGATCGACGACCATCAGTACCTCGCCATGCTTCTGCAACTGAGTGAACAGCTCGCGGAGCTTGGTCTCGTCCTGCGGGAGCGGCTTGTCGAACAGCTTGTTCCCGTCCGGGTCCAGAGCGCAGGCATGGTGGCCGGACTTTCCGACGTCCAGGCCGATGACGACCGCAAATCGTGTGTCCATGATGCTGTCCTTCCTTGGAGCATCATCGCTGGTCGCAGTCTTGACACCCGATGCCGGCACCCACGTTACGAAGAGACCTCAGCAGTGCTGGGCCGTGTCCCTATCAGCGGTCAACGCGTGCCTCTCGACCGGGCGGCAACACCCCCCGGACCATTGATGGCAGGGCAACAAAGCCATACCCGGCCGAGCGACCAGACCCCCGGCGATCGGGGGTGCTCACAAGGTAACGGGGGAGCTCGTCGACCGGGGAGGGAACACCGCGAACCGATCGGACGGCGGCGCCGACGATGCAGATCCGGCCCAGCTGTGCCGGTTACTGTGCACCTCGTCCCCGCCCCGCGAGAGAAGAGCCCGATGCCTGCCTCGACCACGCTGACCGCCACCGCCCTCCAGGCCGGATATCCCGGAGAGTCGGTGCTGACCGGTGTGGACCTGACCCTCCGCGCCGGCGCCGCGCCGCTGGGGCTGATCGGTCCCTCCGGAGCGGGCAAGACCACCCTCGTCCGGTTGCTCCGCGGCGTGCTGAAGCCGAGCGCCGGGCAGGTCACGCTCGATGGCCGCAGCGTGCACCGCCTGCGCGGCAAGGACCGCCGCGCCTTCGGCGCCGCGGTGCGCTTCGTCTCCCAGTACGCGATGACCATCTCCGACCCCCAGGAGACGGTCTCCTCCCGGCTGACGCTCGCCGCGAAGGAGGCCCGCAAGGGCGGACGCACCCATGCCGTCTCTCCCACCGAGATGCTCGCGACCGTGGGCCTCGACGAGCGGTACCTGACTCGTCGGATGCGCACCCTCTCCGGCGGCGAGACGCAGCGGGTCGCGCTGGCCACGGCGCTGGCCACCCGGCCGGAGATCCTGGTGCTGGACGAGCCGCTGACGGCGGTGGATCCCGGTATGCGCGGAGAGATCTCCGCGACCCTGCGGGAGATCATCGAACGCCTGGGCATCGGCGTGCTGATCGCGTCGCACGACCTCGAACTGGTCCAGCGCCTGTGCCCGCAGGTGGCGTTCCTGGGCCAGGGTCGGATCCTCGCGCAGGGCACCGTCGCCGAGGTGCTCGCCCGCACCGAGCACGAAGAGATCCGCGAGCTCGCCGAGAATGCCGCGGAGGCCGTGCAGCGGTTCCGCTGATCGCAGGCGACGTCCGGCGAGCCTCCGTGCGCGACGTCCTCGCGACGTAGAATGCAGGGGGACATGCGCACCGGTGACCCATAGATCAGGCGGCATGCGATGCGATCGCGTCCATGGCAGAGAGGGGACGTCATGGGATCTCGCACGGGCGATGGTCTGGGACACCGTTCTTCGCACAATGAGGGAGAGGCGATCGGCGAGGATCCGCTCGCCGTCGAGCTGGCCGATCTCGCACAGGACCTGTACGACCGCTCTGCGGATGAGCTGCTCGAGGCGATGGTCCGAGCCGCGGTGCAGATGATCCCCGGTGTCGAGGACGGCTCGATCAGCATCGTCATCGGTCGGGCGACGATGTCGTCGCAGGCACCGACGAGCGATCTGCCGAGCAAGGTCGATGCGATCCAGATGGAGGAGCGCGAGGGCCCCTGCCTCTCGGCCGCCTACGAGGAGACGACGGTGCGCATCTCGGACATGAACACCGAGCAGCGCTGGCCTGCCTTCTCACGTCGCGCCGCCGCGGAGACGGGCGTCCGCGCGATGTTGGCGTTCCAGCTGTTCGTCGAAGACGAGAACCTCGGCGCCCTGAACCTCTACTCCAGCCGGCCCGATGTGTTCACCGACGAGTCCGAGCACGTGGGTCTGCTGGTGGCAGCGCACGCCGCCGTGGCCTTCGCGGAATCGCGCGAGGTGACCCAGCTCAACGAAGCGATCGCGAGCCGAGATCTCATCGGGCAGGCCAAAGGCATCCTGATGGAGCGCTACAAGATCACCGGCAACCAGGCGTTCTCCATGCTGTCCGAGATCAGCAGCCGAACCAACACGAAGCTGATCGCCGTCGCCGAGCATCTCGTAGCCAGCGGAGAACTGCACAGCATCCGGGAGACGTCGCCGGCACCCTCGGTGCGGACCTCGCCGAACGCTGCCCGCTGACCCCTGCGGCGACCGTCGAGCACGCGACCCGATTTCGTAGACCGAGTGGTTGAAGGCCCTGCTCCGACCTGCCCTCCGGGCACGATCCGGGAACGAGTCCCGGCCCGTCACCTGGCCAGCGAGGTGCTGGCACGCGATGCGGGGGTGCGGAGGATCCGCTCCCTGCGGTCCCCGCGATGCCGCCGACCTTGCCGCGGGCACGCGCCGTGGTTACGTTCGAGAGCAGGAAGACTCCCGCATCGTTCTCCGCTGATCACCGCCGGGAGGTCCACGTCGAGCACGGCACGGCGAGCTTCGAGGACCTCTGGCTCCGGGCGCCGTCGATCGCCTGCGCACGGAACAGCAGGCACCAGTCACGACCCGAAGGGAACACATCATGGCCAACGTCAGCGAATTCATCATCGACCGACTCATCACCTGGGACCTGCACCGCTTCTACGGCTATCCCGGCGACGGCATCGGAGGATTCGACGGGGCTCTGGAGAGCGCCGAGCGGGACGGCAAGGACTTCCGGTACATCCGGCCCACACACGAGGAGATCGCCGCATTCATGGCGACCGCACATGCCAAGTTCACCGGCGAGACCGGCGTGTGCATCGCGACCTCGGGGCCCGGGGCGGTCCATCTGCTCAACGGCCTCTACGACGCCCGCATGGACCACCAGCCGGTGCTGGCGCTCGTGGGACAGCAGGCACGCGTCTCCCTGGGCAGCGACTTCCAGCAGCAGATCGACCTCGAGCGCGTCTTCCAGGACGTGGCCGGGTACGTCGAGACCGTCACCACACCGATGCAGGCCCAGCTCGTCCTCGACCGTGCGCTGCGCATCGCATCCACCCGTCGCTGCCCCGCCGTGGTGATCCTGCCCAATGACGTCCAGACCGCCGAGATGGAGACGCCGACCGCCGAGCACTTCGTCTCCCGAACCGGCATCGGGCGTCCCTCGACCCGTCTGCGACCGCCGGTGGACGAGCTGCGGCGAGCCGCCGCGGTGCTGGACGAGGGCGAGCGGATCGCCCTGCTCGTCGGCGCGGGCGCCCGGGGAGCGACCGACGAGGTGCTCGCCGTCGCCGACCGTCTGGGCGCGGGCATCGTGACGTCGCTGCTGGCCAAGGACGTCGTCCCCGGCGACGTGCCGCACCACACGCAGCAGGCGGGCCTGCTCGGATCCCGCCCCAGCTACGACATGCTGCAGGACTGCGACACCCTGCTGATGGTGGGTTCGAACTACCCGTACACGGAGTTCCTGCCGCCGACGGGGCAGGCCCGCGGTGTCCAGATCGATCTGAAGGCCGACAACCTGAGCCTGCGGTACCCCATGGAGGTGAACCTGATCGGGGACGCCCGGGAGACCCTGAGCGGACTGCTCGAGCATCTCCAGCATCATGACGACCGCAGCTGGCAGAACGGCATCGCCGAACAGATGAAGGACTGGGACGAGGTCACCGCCGGCCTGGCGGACGTGGAGGCCGAGCCGGTCAATCCCCGGTACGTCTACCAGACGCTGAATCCGCGCCTGCCGCGGAACGCGATCATCACCGCCGACGCCGGGAGCACCGCGGACTGGTACGGCCAGCACATCAAGCTGGGCCAAGACATGATGGGCAGCCTCTCGGGCTCGCTGGCCTCGATGCTCGCCTCGATGCCGTACGCCCTCTCCGCGAAGTTCGCCCACCCCGATCGCCCCGTCGTGTGCACCATCGGCGACGGCGCCTTCCAGATGCTGGGCATGAACGAGATGCTCACGGTCAAGCGCTCCTGGCGCGAGTGGGAGGACCCGCGCTTCATCGTGCTGGTCCTGCACAACAACGATCTCACCCAGGTCTCGTGGGAGATGCGTCAGGCCGGTGACCCCCGCTACGACACGAGCCAGCTGCTCGAGGACATGAACTACGCCGACTATGCGGAGCTGCTCGGGCTGACCGGGATCCGGGTGGATCGCAAGGAGGACGTCGCCGCTGCCTGGGACCGGGCCTTCGCGTCGGATCGTCCCGTCATCCTGGACGTGCGCACCGATCCCGACACCCCTCCGCTGCCGCCTCATATCACCCTCGAGGACGCCAAGAACATGACCGCGACGCTGGCCAAGGGCGACCCCGCGGAGGGCGCCGTCATCGCGCAGTCGGCGCGGGGCATGGCCGCCGCGCTGTTCGCGAAGGCTCGGGAGACTTTCCATCGCGATCGGTGATCCTCCCTCGGGGCCGGGATCGCCTCACTCTCCCCCATCGCCGCCACTACCATCGGTGCCACGCCATCGGCGGTGAGCAGCCCCCTTCTCAGAGAAATCTGCCTCGGCGTCGGCGCCGGCACCCGGTGCCAGGCCGCACCGACGCTTCCGCGCACCGCGACGTGCCAGGCATTCGACGACGAACGAATCGAGGACCCATGAGCTCCCTCCGCACCTCTCGTCCCGGCCCGAAGCTGGCGGCCACCGCGATCGGGACAGTCGGGGTCGCGGCGCTCGGCGTCCGTGATCTCCTGCAGCGCCGGCACTCCATCCTGCGGATCTACCCCGTGCTGGGCCACGCCCGCTGGGCGGCCGAAGCGATCCGTCCCGAGATCCAGCAGTACTTCATCGAGTCCAACACCGACGGGCGCCCCTTCGACCGGGACGCCCGCACGATGATCTACCGGCGCGCCAAGGGCCTCGGCTCGGACGATGCGTACGGCACGCAGAACGACATCACGAGCGCGGGGTACGACCACATCCTCCATGCCTCGAGCCCGCTCGAGCCGATGAAGACACCGCCTCGGGTGCGCCTGGGCGGGCCCGACTGCACCCAGCCGTACGACACCTCGATGCTCAACATCTCCTCGATGAGTTTCGGGTCCCTGTCCGCGAACGCCGTGATGGCGATGAACTACGGTGCCAAGGAGGGTGGATTCGCGCAGGAGACCGGAGAGGGCGGCCTGTCCAAATATCACCTGAAGTACGGCGCCGACATCATCTGGGAATTCGGATCGGGCTACTTCGGCTGCCGCACCTCCGAGGGACACTTCGACCCCGACGAGTACGCCCGGAAGGCGAACAAGCCTGAGGTCAAAGGAACTCTGATCAAACTCAGCCAGGGTGCCAAGCCCGGGGTGGGCGGCGTGCTCCCGGCAGCCAAGATCACACCCGAGATCGCCGCGGCACGCGACGTCGCACAGGGCGAGGACTGCGTCAGCCCTGCGGCCCACACCGCGTTCTCCACCCCTGTTCAGATGATGCATTTCATCGCCCGGCTGCGCGAGCTGTCCGGTGGCAAGCCGGTCGGATTCAAGCTCTGCGTCGGCGACCGCGCGGAGGTCCTGTCCATGTGCAAGGCCATGCTGGAGACCGGCATTACTCCTGACTGGATCTCGGTCGACGGTGCCGAGGGAGGCACCGGCGCAGCACCGCTCGAACTCGAGGATCACGTGGGAACACCGCTGTCGGAAGGGCTGATGACCATTCAGAACGCGCTGGTCGGCACAGGTCTGAGAGAACGGATCGCGATCGGATGCTCGGGGAAGATCGCAGGCGGCAATGACATCGTCCGGAGAGTCGCCCTCGGCGCGGATTTCTGCAACGCGGCCCGTCCGATGATGATGGCCACCGGGTGCATCCAGGCCCAGCGGTGCAACACGAATACCTGCCCCAGCGGGGTGGCGACGCAGGACCACCGTCGCAGCCGTGCCGTCGTCGTCGAGGACAAGGGCCCGCGGGTGATGCGTTTCCAGCAGGAGACGGTGCAGTCGGCCCTGCAGCTGCTGGCCTCGATGGGTCTCGAATCGTTCGACGATCTCGGTCCGGATCATGTGCTGCGACGCATCGACCCGGCCCGGGTCGTGACCTACGGGGAGCTCTACACCTGGCTGGACGAGGGCGAACTGCTCAACGGCGCGTCGGACTCGGCGTGGGCGCACGATTGGGAGCTCGCCGACGCCCATCGCTTCCAGGGCGCGCGGCCGTCCCACCAGCGCCACCGCAAGCATCGTCGCGACACGGACGCCTCGGACGGATCCTCCGACGGCCGGTGATCGGTGACGACACAGCGCCCGGTGCCCCATGCCCCGCCATGAGTTCCGAAGCCATGACGAGATCAACCGCAGAACGACTCATGGTGATTGATCCTGTTCCTGCCCTGCGGGAGCGGACTTGCTATGAGCCTCTGGCCTCAACTCACCCTGACGCGCAGGGTCCGGGTCGAAGCCCTCACCTCTTACCTCCGGGTGCGCCCACTGCGTACAGTCCGATACCGAGACGTGAAAGAGGGAGCAATCTTGTGATGACCGCCGACCGCAGACCAGAGTTTCCCGCCCCGACTGCCCCTGCGGCCTCGCGCGACGACGTCCTGCTCCGCTACCTGGACTACTTCCGCGCGGTCCTGGTCTCCAAGCTGGACGGAATCGCCGACTCCGAGCTCCGCTCCAGCCGCCTGCCCAGCGGGTGGACGCCGCTCCAGCTCCTCTCCCACGTGATCCATGTCGAACGACGCTGGCTGGAATGGGGCTTCGAAGGGCGCGACGTGGCCGATCCGTGGGGCGATGAGCGCGACGGGGCCTGGTACGTCGGTCCCGATCATTCGGTATCCGACCTCCTGGGAGCGCTGAGCGCGCAGGCGGATCGCACCCGGACCATCGTCGACGCGCATGCCCTGGAGGAGAAAGGACGACCCGGACCGCGGTGGGACGGTGCCGAACCGGCGACCCTCGAGCGCGTGCTCCTGCATCTCGTGCAGGAGTACGCGCGGCACGTCGGCCACCTCGACATCATCCGTGAACTCATCGACGGTCGGACCGGCGAGGAGTAGCGCCCGGGGCGCGTCACGATCTCACGGGTGACGCAGGGGCGAACCGCTCCCAGACGCGGTGACCACCCAACAGGGACTGGATCTCTCCGAGCACCGCGAACGGCTCGTCCCCGAGGACGATGCCGGCGCCGCCGGACCCCGTGTGCGCCTCGAGCGCACCGCGTCCGTCGCCCCAGGCACCCATCGCCTTCGCGTGGTGCCAGCATTCGTCGATCAGCTTCCCGACCCGTGGCTCGATCGCGCCGGAGCCGGGCGCACCGGCCGTCGGGTCCACCGAGGGCCGGGAGTCGGGAGCGGTGAGAGGGGCGCCCGCCAGCAGGAGCGCATCGAACTCGACGGACGCGGCGGTGGCGAAGGTGCGGCCCACGGGGACTCCAACCACCTCACCGCCGTGCGGCGCGATGACCAGGGGCGTCATCGAGGCGGCGACGATCTTCTCGTGCAGCGCCAGCAGGCCGGAGTTGTCGTCCTCAGGGTCGACGACGATACCGATCATCCGCCCGTCGATCGGCCACGTCCCACCGAGCTGGGACAGCGGCCCGCTGGTGACCACCTGGCCGTCGCTCTCGCCGTCGGCGGCGACCGTCGGCTCCGGCGCGGCCATCCCCAGCGCCGCGGCGACGCGGGAGCACAGCTCGCCGTCGATGTTCGCCAGGCATTGCAGCTGGCGCTCCCGGATGACGTTCTCGTAGCACTTGCCCAGCTCGAAGGAGTAGGCATCGATGATGTGGTCCCGTTCGATGGGCGTCATGCTGCGCCAGAACAGGCGGGCCTGACTGTAGTGGTCCTCGAAGGTCGCCGAGAGCTCCCGCTCCTTCACGCCCTCGGGCACCCGCACGGGCAGATCCGTGAACGCGCCATCCGCCTCCCCGGCCATGAACGGGCACCCGCCGTCCAGCGAGTTGGGCTGGTACGGCGCCACACCCGCGTAGTCGCCCTGCTGTCCGTAGCCGTCGCGCAGCATGTCGTTGATCGGCGCGTGGGCCCGGTTGATCGGCAGCTGGGCGAAGTTCGGCCCGCCGAGGCGGGTCAGCTGGGTGTCGACGTAGGAGAACAGCCGTACCTGCAGCAGGGGGTCGTCGGTGACGTCGATGCCGGGCACCAGGTGCCCGGGGTTGAACGCCACCTGCTCGGTCTCGGCGAAGTAGTTGCTGGGGTTGCGGTCCAGGGTCATGCGTCCGATCGGCTGGACGGGCGCGAGCTCCTCGGGGACGAACTTGGTGGGATCCAGCAGGTCGATGCCCTCGAAGGACTGCTCCTCGTTGTCGGGGAAGACCTGGATGCCGAGCTCCCAGCTGGGGTGTGCTCCGGCCTCGATCGCGTCGGAGAGGTCACGGCGGTGGAAGTCGGGGTCCGCGCCACCCAGGATCTGCGCCTCTTCCCAGGTCAGGGAGTGCACGCCGAGGGTCGGCTTCCAGTGGAACTTCACCAGGGAGGTCTCCCCGTCGGCGTCGGCGAGCCGGAAGGTGTGGATCCCGAAGCCCTCCATCATCCGGAAGGAGCGCGGGATGCCGCGGTCTCCCATGAACCACAGGGTGTGGTGCTGTGCCTCCGTGTGGAGGGAGACGAAGTCCCAGAAGGTGTCATGCGCGCTCTGAGCCTGCGGGATCTCCCGGTCCGGGTGGGGTTTGGCGGCATGGACGACATCGGGGAACTTGATCCCGTCCTGGATGAAGAAGACCGGGATGTTGTTCGCGACCAGGTCGAAGGTGCCCTCGTCGGTGTAGAACTTGGTGGCGAAGCCGCGGGTGTCCCGCGCGGTGTCCATCGAGCCCCGGGAGCCGACGACGGTCGAGAACCGGGTGAACACCTCGGTGCGCTTCCCCTTCGCGAGGAAACCGGCCCGGCACACGGACTCCGCGGTGCCATAGCCCTCGAAGACGCCGTGCGCGGCGGCACCACGGGCGTGCACGACGCGCTCCGGGATCCGTTCGTGGTCGAAGTGGGTGATCTTCTCACGCAGGTGGTGGTCCTGCAGCAGCACCGGGCCGCGCCGACCGGCCTTCAGCGAGTGATCGGTGTCCTGCAACCGCGCGCCCTGTGAGGTCGTCAGGAACTCGCCCTGCTGCGCGGTCGTGGACCGGTCGGGCCCGGGCTCCGCCCCCGTCGGGGTCCGTGGCTGGGCCCCTTCCTGGTCGGGCTTGGGCGGCAGCGGACCGGTGGGATCGGTCGGCTCCCCGAGCGACGGCGGGCGGCTGCTGGGGCGGCCGGGTGCCGGAGTGGGGGTGTTGTTCGCAGGCGTCATGACGTGCTCCTCCTCAAAGGGGGCCGAACGAAGTCCGTGACTCCCGTCACCGTAGGCCCGCCCGGCTCGAGCACGAAAGACGGTCCCCTCCGACCACGGCCGAAGCACGTGGACCGAGCGGTCTGCCCGCGAGAAGGGGCTGGCGCCCCCGACGGTGTCGTGGCCCGCGAGAACCTGACGACCTCTGTCGATCCGGGCGGCCGGCGACATCATCGAGCACCCAGATGCCGTCCTCAGCCGCACTCCACCCAGCAGGACGACGACGTCATGACCAATGACCGCTAGCGTCGGCGTCATGCCGACTGCGCCGCCTGCCCCGAAAGTCCTCGTGTTCGACGTCAATGAGACGCTCAGTGACATGGCCGGGATGCGCTCCCGCTTGGCGTCCGTCGGCGTGTCGCCCACGGCGTTCCCTCGGTGGTTCGCCGGGGTTCTGCGCGATGGGTTCGCTCTGACCGCTGCGGGAGGGTATGCCGATTTCGCCGACCTCGCTCACGACGGTCTGCGGGCATTGACGGATGGCATGGAAGTCCCGGCGCTGACCGATGAAGCCATCGAGCATGTGGTGGCCGGGTTCGCCGATCTGGAGGTTCACCCAGATGTCCCTGCCGGAGTTCGCGCATTGCACAGGGCCGGGTTTCGCCTGGTCACGATGACCAATGGCAGCGTGGCGGTCACCGAAGCCCTGCTGGAACGCGCAGGATTGCGAGACCATTTCGAGTTGCTGCTGGATGTCCGAGGTCCGCGGTGCTGGAAGCCGGCGCCCGAGGCGTACCGGTACACGATCGACGCCGCTGACGTCACCCCCGCTGACGCGATGCTGGTCGCGGTGCATCCCTGGGACATCGATGGCGCGGTGCGCGCCGGCCTGCGCGGCGCGTGGATACGCCGCGGCACGCCTCCCACTGCATACTCGAGCGCGATGAGGCCTCCGACCCTGGTCGCGGATGGCCTGGACGAGCTGAGCCACCTGCTGACCCGCGGCAGCGGAAGCTCAGGTCCTCATCCACGGGTCGACCGGTGAGGACGCAGAGGCTGTTCACGGTGAGTCGCGATGCCCGCCTCGCTCACGCGCAGCAGAGCCGTGGCGTCGTAGGGAGCCGACCGGCGAAGCGTCCAGGTCTCGTCGCGCGATCAGTTCGAGAACGGAGCCGGACGGTCCCGCGGAACAGATGCTGCAGCTGGAGCAGCACTCCGGAGAAGAGTGCGACGGCGTCGAGATCGTCGATGTATGCGGCGATATGCCGAATCCTCATGCGGCCAGGCACTGCGCTCAAGAGCGCTTGAAGTCGACCCCCGCGACCATCCACCTCTCGCTGGCAGACCTCTACGACGGCCTCGGCCTCTTCAACGACACGAAGAAGCCCCACCGGCCATCCGGTGGGGCTTCGACTGTCGGTGCGCCATCAGGGATTCGAACCCCGGACCCGCTGATTAAGAGTCAGCTGCTCTAACCAACTGAGCTAATGGCGCCGAACAGAAAAGAACTTTACCTCTCTGTCGCGGTGACGCCAACTCGAGGAGCCCCTGTGTGAGAGAGCCGACAGCCCCTCGGGCGGCGTCCTCCCCGACCCTTCCGCATCGGCGGTTCCGGCGGTCAGTCCCGGAGCGATCACATAGACTCATTCCCCCAGGAAGGTCGACGTTCGAGGGTCCCCGCGGGCCGTCGGCGAAGGAGGTCAGCGTGAGGATCGCGGTCACCGGTGCCACCGGAGTGCTCGGCCAGGAAGCTGTGGAGGCGCTCGTCGCCGCCGGGCACGAGGTCACAGGCATCACCCGACGCGATTCCGGTGTCCCGATCATCGAGGGTCGCGGCGGCGGCGCCGCCGTGGCCGATGTGTTCGACCCCTCCGACCTGGCCCGCGCCTTCCGCGGATACGACGTGGTCGTCAATGCGCTCGCCCACGTTCCGGTCGGCATGGCCGGGCTGCGACCGCTGTCCTGGCGCGAGGACGACAGGCTCCACCTCGAGGCCTCCGTCGCGATCGCCCGGGCCGCCTCCGAGGCCGGCGTCCGCAAGCTGATCCAGGAGTCCACCATCTACCTGTATCCGGACAACGGGTCGGAGTGGATCGGCGAGGACCAGAGCCTGAGCGTCCGCAACCAGGCGTTCCGGCCCCGGGTCGCCGAGATGCGCGCGGCGGTGGACTTCGCCTCGGCCGATCGCAGCTCCGTCGTGCTGCGCCTGGGCCAGCTGTTCGGCCGCGATCCCCACACCACGCATGCGCTGAAGGCCACCCGGGACGGCGATCCGATCCTGCTGGGCAAGCCGGAGAACTACGTGACGCTGCTGCACCATTCGGATGCGGGCCGCGCGTTCGTGGCGGCGCTGCGCGCCGACAGCGGTTTCTACAACGTGGGCGGCGAACCGATCACCAAAGCCCGCTGGGCGAAAGACCTTGCCATGGAGGCCGGCGTCGCCACGCCCGCCAAGTTCTACCCGGAGATCACCCAGGCCATCGTCGGCACCCGGTTGGACACCCAGCGCCGCTCGCTGCGGGTCTCCTCGCTGCGGTTCATGTCCGAGACCGGTTGGCGGCCGACGGTGGGCCCGTCCACCCCGGGCTGGTCGAGGCGCTGAATCATGCGCATCGAGCCTCTCACCCTCGACGACACGTCCCGCTGCCCCTGCGGGAGCGGCGACGCCCACGGCGCCTGCTGCGGCCCGCTGCTGGCCGGCGCCCGCCGCGCCGCGACCGCCGAGGCCCTGATGCGCTCCCGCTTCACGGCGCACGTGGTCCAGGACGCGGACCACCTGCTGCGCACCTGGCACCCGAGCACCAGCCCGTCCTTCCGCGACCTCACCCGGTCCGTCGGCGACGAGATGGAGTGGAAGCGGCTGCTGATCACGGAGACCAGCGGCGGCGGGCCCTTCGACGACGAGGGCATCGTGGAGTTCACGGCGATCGCCCGCACCCCTCAGGGACGCCGCGAGCTGCGCGAGCGCTCCCGCTTCGTGCGCGAGGACGGCCAGTGGCTGTACGTGTCCGGAGAGCTGAAGAACGCCCCGAGCCGCCACTGAGGCGGGCCCGGGGCGCGGACAGGATCCGAGACGGCGCGGTCAGCGGCCCGCGGCCGCAGACCTCTTCTCCGCCTTCTTCGCGACGTCCTGCAGGACGGCGTCGAGCTCTCCGGCGTACTTCTCCGCCTCCGTGGAGCCGGGCAGTGAGGACTTCTTCAGCGCCGCCCGGACGTCCTTCGCGGACCGAGCGGTCTGACGCCGGGTCTGCTTGATGGTCCGGGCGACCTTCTGGCCCTGGGTGGGCTCGCGACGCGAGAGAACCACGGCGATCGCCACGCCTGCCCCGAGGACCACCACGCCGATGACGCCTCCAGCGATGGCCGTCAGCGGCACCGAGGAGGTCTTCTCGTCATCGGCGTCGGAAAAACCCTTCACCGAGCCGACGATCTCGTTCTTCCAGCGGGTCACCGCATTCTTGGGGTTCACACGATCGACCAGCTCGTCGATGTCCGACGCCAGGTTGTCCTGCCGGCGGTACGCCTCGTCGCGCATGTCGTCCAGGCTGTTCTTCTTGGCCACCACTGCCTCCGGGGGTCGTCAGGGCTTGATTGCGCCGATCGTATCGCGAGCATGCCGTCCGTCCGGAATCGGCACGATGCAGGACGGGATCGGATCTGCTCCATGGCGGGATCGGATCCGCCGCGGGCCGGCTCAGCCCTGGGTGCGGGCGAGGAAATCGTCGGCGCCGCCGACCAGCTCGATATGACCGGTCGGAACGTCGGCGCTCGCCATCGCCACGACCTCGGCAGCGAACTCCTCGACGGAGTAGAGCTTGCCCGCGGCCTCGCGACGCTCCTCGAGCGCACCGGGACGCGCGCGGTTCAGCAGCGTGGCGGTGACGGTGCCCTCGATCATGTCGCCGGAGACGACCACGAAGGAGACGCCCTTCTCGGACATCTCGCCGAGCCGCTCGGTCAGGGCGGTCTCGCCGGCGCGCTTGGACCGGGCCACGAGCTCGTACTCGGGCATGGTCTCCACCTGGTCGATGAAGTGCGCCTGGTGGCTGGTCACGAAGACGACGCGGCCCCCCGGGGAGAGGCGCTCGAGGCCTGCGGTCAGGGCGGCGACCTGGGCGTCGCGGTTCAGCCGCATCGCGTAGTCCTCGCCGAGGTCCGCCTCCATCCCGCCGGAAGCATTCAGGACCAGCAGGTCGAGGCTGCCGAAGGTGTCGAGGGCCGTCTGCATCAGGGCACTCACGTCCTCGGCGTCGGTGAGGTCCGCGCCGACGGCGACGGCCCTGCCCCCGGCGGCCTCGATCTCGGTGACGACCTTGTTCGCCCGGGGCGCCTTCTGGCGGTAGTTGATCACGACGTTCGCGCCCTGCTCGGCGAGGAGCTTCGCGGTGGCGGCGCCGACTCCGCGCGAGGATCCGGTGATGACGGCGGTCTTGCCTGCGAGGGCGCTCATGGAGGTCTCCTGTGAGGTCGGGACGGGATCGTGTCGAGGAGGCGGGACGGGTGCTCGCGCTGCCCGCAGCGGGCAGGGAGCATCGCGCCACCAGGGCCCCGAGCCTACCCGGAGCACCCTTCCAGGGCCGATAAGCTGTCCCGGCGCGCGAGTGGCGGAATTGGCAGACGCGCTGGATTTAGGTTCCAGTGCCCGAGGGCGTGGGGGTTCGAGTCCCCTCTCGCGCACGCACCCGAGCTCGCCGCACCCCGCAGGAGAATGTCACCATGTCGTCGCAGCACGGTGACGGATCCAGCGCAGCGGGGTCCTCGGCGCATGGCGGTTCCCTGCTGCTGGGCCTCGCGGCGACCTGCCTGCTCGCCCTCAGTCTGAGAATCCCGACGACCTCCCTGGGACCTGTTCTTCCCCGGATCGGCGAGGTGACGGGCCACGGGGAGACCTTCCTCTCGCTGCTCACGGCGATCCCCCTCGCCCTCACGCTCGTCGCCGCTCCCGTCTCGCCGCGCATCGCCCGGCGGCTCGGACGGGACCGGGCGGTGGGTCTCGCCCTGGCCGTCGTCGCCGTCGGGGTCCTGGTGCGGTCGCTCCCCGGGGACGTCCCGCTGGTGGCAGGGACGGTGCTGCTCGGGCTCGGCATCGCGGTGGCAACGGTGCTGGGACCGGCGACGATCAGTTCCGCCAGGCGCGCGGACCGACCCGCGCTGACCGCCACGTACTCGATGTCGCTGAGCGTGGGCCCGGCCCTCGCCCTGGCCCTGACCGTTCCGCTCATGCATGTCGCCGGTCTCGACTGGGCCGGGGCCCTCGCGCTGTGGTCCCTGTGCGTCATCGCGGCCTGGGCGCTGTGGATCGCCCGCACCCGGGATCTGCATGCCGCCCGCGTCCCGGAGCCGATCAACGGCGCCCACGACACCGACGCGACCGGCGCGACCCCGGCGGTGATCTCCGATCCGGGCGTCTGGCAGCTCGCGCTGTACATGGGGCTGACGTCCCTCACCTTCTACACCACCTCGACCTGGCTGCCCACCGTGCTGGTCCTCGGCGGGACGGGGACGGCTCCGGCGGGTGCCGCCGCCTCGCTGGTGAGCATCGCGGCGATCCCCTTCTCCTTCGCCGCGCCGATCCTCCTGCGTCGACCCGGCTCTCGCCTCCTGGTGCTCCTGGCACCGCTGGTCGCTCTCGCGGGCATCGTCCTGCTCGTCGTGACCGGGTCGTCCGCGCCCATCGCCATCGCCGTGCTCCTCGGCATCTCCCAAGGGCTGTGCCTCGGGATCTCTTACGACAGAGTCGTCCAGTACGCCTCGTCCCCGGATCACGCGGCCTCCGTCTCGGCGCTGACGTTCACCGTCGGCATCGCCCTCGCGGCGCTCGGTCCCCTGCTCTTCGGAGCCGCACTCGAGGCGACGCGCTCGACGCTGGTCCCCCTGTGCGGACTCGGGGCGACAGTCCTCCTCCAAGGGATCATCGGGCTGCGGTCCCGGGCGCTCGGGCCCTCATGACGTCGGCCCGGTCGGCGCAGCCCGGCACGAGGTCCCGCCGATGCCTCGCTAGCATGGGTCGGGGCACGAGGGTCCGGAGCCGATTCCGGCGCTCTCCCGCGCCCACAGCATTCGCGACCGGAGGAGACGCCCCATGACCCTGTTCGGGCTCGTCCGCCATGGGCAGACGGACTACAACCTGCAGAACCTCTTCCAGGGGTCCTCGGACATCCCCCTGAACGACACCGGGATCGAGCAGGCCCACCGCGCCTTCGACCGGCTGCCGCCGGTGGATTGGGATGTGATCATCTCCTCGCCGCTGCAGCGCGCCGAGCAGACCGGCCGGATCATCGGCGAGGACCACGCGATCCCGTTCGGGGGCACCGACGCCCGCTTGGTCGAGATCGACTGGGGCGCGGCCGAAGGGCGACCGGTCGAGGAGATGGAGCGGCACTACCCCGATCGCTCCTTCCCCGGCCGCGAGGACCACCAGGCCGTCGCCGACCGCGGCTACGACGCCCTCGAGGCGCTCGAGGAGCGCTACCCGGGCCAGAAGGTTCTGGTCATCGCCCACGGCACCCTGATCCGATTCATCCTCTCGGGGATCATCGAGCAGCCGCTGCCCTCGATCCCCAACGCGACCCTGTCGACCGTCGAGCTCGAGGCCACCACCTGGCGGGTGCGGATGATCGCCGGGGTGGAGGTCGACCATGCCGTGAAGGTCGCCGATCGAGATCAGAACCCCCGCTTCTTCGTCGAGAAGGGTCAGCTGGCGCCGGCCCAGCTCGCGGCGACCTCTCCGACGCGGGCCGACGCCGCACCCGATGGCGCCGCATCCGACGGCGCCGCGTCCGACGGCGCCGGGGCCCCCACCGTTCACTCCGAAGGAGGACCGCGATGAACAACCGCACCGCCGTGGACGCCGAGGGCGCCTGGTTCGAGCCCGAGGACATCGCCCAGCTCCGACGCCGGCTGCCGATCCCTTATGTCGACGTGGTGCCGGTGCGCACCGACGTCGACGGGTCCGTGGTCGAGGTCGGTCTGCTGCTGCGCGCCTCCGGGGACGGGCAGATCGTGCGCGCGATCGTCTCCGGACGCGTCATGATCCACGAGACGATCCGCGAGGCCATAGGCCGGAACGTCGAGAAGGACCTCGGGCCGATGGCGCTGCCGCGGATCCCGGTCTCGCCGGTGCCGTTCACGGTTGCCGAGTACTTCCCCACCCCGGGGATCTCCCCGTTCCACGACCCGCGCCAGCACGCGATCTCGATGGCCTACATCGTGCCCGTCGACGGAGAGACCGCCCCGCAGGAGGACGCCCTGGACCTGGCCTGGTTCGGGATCGACGAGCTGCTGGCGGACCCCTCTCCGCTGAGCGAGATGAACGGGGGACGTGACCTCCTCGTGCGCCGCGCCCTCGCGCATGTCGGCGCCGCCTGAATCGCCCCTTCCCGGAGGCCCAGCGCCGTGGGGCCGGCCCTGCGGCGCGCTGCCGGCCGCCGTCGCCGGGCCTCGCGGGGGTCAGCTCAGCAGGTGGGCCACGTGGCGGGAGATCGCGCGGAACGCGATGCCGCGATGCGAGATCGCGTCCTTCTCCTCGGCCGTGAGCTCGGCGGAGGTCCGCGTCTGCCCGTCGGGCAGGAACAGCGGGTCGTAGCCGAAGCCGCCCTCGCCGCGGCGCGCCCGCAGCAGACGGCCCGGCATCTCCCCGCGCTCGACGGCTTCGGAGCCGTCCGGGGCCACCAGCGCCGCGGCGCACACGAAGCGTGCCCGGCGGTGCTCCGGGGGGACGTCCGACAGCTGGGCGAGCAGCAGGTCGTTGTTGGCCTCGTCGTCGCCGTGGCGTCCGCTCCAGCGCGCCGAGAAGATCCCCGGGCTGCCGCCGAGCACGTCCACGGCCAGACCGGAGTCGTCGGCGACGGCCAGCAGGCCCGTCGCCGCGGCGGCGGAGTGCGCCTTCAGCAGGGCGTTGCCCTCGAAGGTGACGGCGTCCTCGACCACGTCGGGCAGCTCGATGCCGGCCGAGGAGATGATCTCGCGCGGCGCGAGCCCCGGCACCGCCGCGGCCAGAATGCGCTGCAGCTCGTGCAGCTTGCCCCGGTTGTGCGAGGCCAGGATGACCCGGGCATCGGCCGGGACGGTCGCCGCCGGGACAGTCATCACGGGGCGGCGAGGACGTCGCGCTGGATCGCCGTCAGCTGCTCGCAGCCGCCGGTGGCCAGGTCCAGCAGCGAACCCAGCTCCGCACGATCGAACGGGGCGCCCTCGGCAGTGCCCTGCACCTCGACGAAGGAGCCGGATCCGGTGACGACGACGTTCATGTCGGTGCCGGCCTCGACGTCCTCGCGGTACTCGAGGTCCAGCAGCGCCCGGCCCTCGACGATCCCGACGCTGATGGCGCTGACCGAGTCGGTGAGGACCTCGCGGGCCGCGGGCACGGACGTGTGCTGCTTGCCCCAGGTGATCGCGTCGGCCAGCGCGACGTAGGCGCCGGTGATCGCGGCGGTGCGGGTGCCGCCGTCGGCCTGGAGCACGTCGCAGTCCAGCTGGATGGTGTTCTCGCCGAGGGCGTCGAGGTCGATGACGGCGCGCAGGGAGCGGCCGATCAGCCGGGAGATCTCGTGGGTGCGGCCGCCGATCTTCCCCTTGACGCTCTCGCGGGCGCCGCGGGTGTTCGTCGCGCGGGGCAGCATCGCGTACTCGGCGGTGACCCACCCGGAGCCGGAGCCCTTCTTCCAGCGCGGGACGCCCTCGGTGAAGCTGGCCGCGCACAGCACGCGGGTGCGGCCGAACTCGATCAGGGCGCTGCCCTCGGCGTGATCGAGCCAGCCGCGGGTGATGCGGACCTCGCGGAGCTGGTCAGGGGTGCGGCCGTCGACGCGGTCGCCGGTGGGGGTGGGATTCTGGGTGCTCATCGAGCGGGTTCTCCTCCGTGTCGCTCAGGCGTACGGATCGAGGATAGCCGCTGGTCCTGGGCCGCCCGATCACGCCGGACGGTCGGCGCGGTCCAGGTCGTACACGGCGCCCGGCGCGGCGAGCTCGAGCGGGCCGTCGTAGACGCTGCGGGCCTCGGCCAGCGGGACCGCCGGGTCCGTCCAGGCGGCGATATGGGTGAGCACGACCTGCCCGGCCCGGGCGGCGACCGCCGCCTGCCCGGCGCGCAGACCGGTGAGGTGGACGCCGCTGAAGCGGTCGTCCCGGCCCTCGACGTATCCGGCCTCGCACAGGAACAGGTCGGCGCCGTCTGCGAGCTCGTCGAGGGCCTCGCAGGTGTCGGTGTCCCCGGAGTAGGCCAGCACGCTCCCGCCCGCGGTGATGCGGAAACCGTAGGCCTCCACGGGGTGCAGGACCTCGCGCACCTGGATGTCGAAGGGCCCGATCGTGAAGCGCTGTTCGTCCTCGAGCACGTGATGGGTGAAGGGCTCCCAGGCCACGCCGTCCGGGACGTTGCCCGTCCGTCCCAGCACCGAGGAGAGCCGCTCCGGCAGCGGCCGCGGCGCGTGGATCGGCAGCTGGGGCAGGTCGCTGCGGGAGTGGTAGGCCCAGAACACCTCGAGGCCGGTGAGGTCGAGGTAGTGGTCGGGATGCAGGTGGGAGACGATCACCGCGTCGAGATCCGCGGGGTCGATGGCGGACTGCAGCGGCCCGAAGGCGCCGGATCCGAGGTCCATGAGCACCCGCCAGGTGCGTCCGGACGCGTCCTCGTGCTCGAGGAGGTAGCTGGAGGCGGCCCCTTCCGGGCCGGCGAAGCTGCCGCTGCAGCCGATGACGTGGATCCTCATGCCGTCACCACCGGCAGGCTCGCGGTCACATCGAGCATCGGGCCCAGGAACCGACGGGAGAGCCGCACGAACGACTCGCTGCCGGCGCCCTCCGCGGTCTGGGCGAAGACGTGCCGCGGCGGCCGCTCCGACTCGCGCAGCAGGGAGGCGCCGCGCAGCTGACGGTAGACGTCCAGGGCGGTCTCCTCGGCGGAGGAGACCAGGGTGACCTCCGGGCCCATCACATAGCTGATGGGCCCGGCGAGCATCGGGTAGTGGGTGCAGCCGAGCACCAGGGTGTCCACCCCGGCCTCGCGCACCGGAGTCAGGTACGACTCGGCGACGTCGATGAGCTCCTCGCCGGTGATCACCCCGTTCTCGACGAACTCGACGAACCGGGGGCAGGCCTGGGTGACGATGTCCAGGTCGGGGGCGGCGGCGAAGGCGTCCTCGTAGGCCCGCGAGGTGACGGTGCCCTGGGTCGCGATCACCGCCACACGGTGATTGCGGGTGGCGGCGACCGCCCGGCGCACGGCCGGCTGGATGACCTCGATCACGGGAACGTCGTAGCGTTCGCGCGCATCACGCAGCACCGCGGCCGAGGCGGTGTTGCAGGCGATGACGAGCATCTTCACCCCGTGCTCGACGAGGTCGTCCATGATGTCCAGGGTCAGCGAGCGCACCTCGGCGATGGGCCGGGGCCCGTACGGACCATGCGCGGTGTCGCCGATGTAGACCAGCTCCTCCTGCGGCAGCTGGTCGAGGATGGCCCGGGCGACGGTGAGCCCGCCCACCCCGGAGTCGAAGATCCCGATCGGCGCGTTGTTCATCCCCGCAAGGTTAGTGTCGATCCGCGCCGACGGCAGTGACGGCACGCTCACTGCGTGCCGTTTCACAGTCCGATCACATTCCGGTGACGGTCGGGCGACCCTCGGTGACGACCCCGACGACCGGGGTCCTCACGCTCAGTCGAGCGCTCTGAGCAGGCTCTCCTGGAGCCAGGACAGCAGCTCGTAGACGGCGATGACGATGTCGGAGCCGACGTGCTCGTCGTCCGGATCGGTCGCGCCCTCCACGCGCTCACCGATCTGCTGGAGCATCCGCACGGTGTCGAAGTCGCCGTCGCGCTGGAGGTCCAGGCGATCGGCCAGCACGATCCGCACGTCGTTCATGGCGCGCAGCAGGATCATGGCCTGCTCGTCGTCGAGGACGACCTCGCTGTGGCCGTGGCCGGTGGCATCGAGGATCGACATGACCGTGCGGAGATCGGCGAGCTTGCCGTCGGCGAGATCCTGCTGCCCGAAGCGGCGGAACTCGCCGGCGAGCGTCGGGTCCTCGGAAGCCGCGGGGAACAGCCGCTTCACGGCGGAGTCGGCGGGCTCGCGGGGGTCGCGACCGGCGAACTCGGCCTCCAGCCGGCGCAGCGGGTCCTCGCTGTCGGCGGCCCGCTGCAGCGGGTCGGACCCCGTGTCGATGCCGAGGTCCGCCCGGATCAGGTCCGAGGTCTCCTGCGCGACCTGGGCGATGATCGCCTTCTCCTCGCCGTCGAGCCGGCAGGCGAGGCTGCCGTCGGGGCGGCGGCGGAACGCGTGGGCCATCAGCCCTCCCCCGCTCTCTCCAACGTCGCGCGCAGCCCGAAGGAATGCATGGCCTGGACATCGGTCTCGACCCGTTCCCGGGAGCCGCGCGAGACGATGGCCCGTCCTTCCTCGTGGACCTGCATCATCAGCTGCTCGGCGACGAGCCGGGAATAGCCGAAGTGCTGGCGCAGGACGAACACCACGTAGCTCATGAGGTTCACGGGGTCGTTCCAGACCACGGCGACCCAGGGCCCGTCCGTCTCGACGTCCAGCTGGACGCTCCCGGAGGGGTCGGTCACCGAGCCCGTCCCGGGCTCGGTCTGCCGCAGCTGAACCGACATTCGTGCTCCTCCTGTGTCCCGCCGCCGCCCGATCAGTCCGCTGGTGGCCGGACGCGGCGCGGACGAGTCTACGGGGCGCGCCCGACCATCGAAGGTCCCGCCACGCATTACGGTGGGCACTGTGACTTCTGCCCTGCTCACCGACCTCTACGAGCTGACGATGGTGCACGCTGCCCGTGAAGCCGGCACCGCCTCGCGCCGCTGCGTCTTCGAGGTGTTCACGCGGTCTCTTCCCCCGGGGCGCCGCTACGGCGTCGTCGCCGGCACCGCCCGGGCGCTGGAGGCGATCGCCGATTTCCGGTTCGACGAGGCCGATCTGCGCTACCTGCGCAGGACCGGCATGGTCGATGCGGCCATGCTCGAGCACCTGGCGGACTACCGGTTCACCGGGGACGTGCACGGGTACGAGGAGGGGGAGCTGTTCTTCCCCGGCTCCCCGGTGCTGCGCGTGGAGGGCACCTTCGAGGACGCCGTGATGCTGGAGACGGTGATCCTGTCGATCCTCAATCATGACAGCGGGATCGCCTCGGCCGGCTCCCGCATGATCACCGCCGCGCGAGGGCGTCCCAGCATCGAGATGGGCGGGCGCCGGGTCCACGAGGACGCCGCGATCGCCGCCGCCCGCGCCGCGTACATCGTCGGCTTCGCCTCCACCTCCAACCTCGCCGCAGGAGCCCACTACCGGATCCCGGTCGCGGGCACCGCCGCGCACGCCTTCTCCCTGCTGTTCGACACCGAGGAGGAGGCCTTCCGCGCCCAGCTGGCCTCCCAGGGCGTCGGCACCACCGTGCTGGTGGACACCTACGACGTCGAGGCGGCCGTGCGCAAGGCCGTCGAGCTGGCCGGCCCCGAGCTGGGGGCGGTGCGGCTGGACTCCGGCGACCTGGGAGCCCAGGCCCACCAGGTGCGCGCCCTGCTGGATTCCCTGGGCGCGACGGGCACCCGAGTGACCGCCACCGGGGATCTGGACGAGTACCGCGTCGAGGAGCTGCGCGACGCCCCCCTGGACGGGTACGGGATCGGCACCCGTCTGGTCACCGGGGGCGGGCATCCCGCCCCGGGGTTCGTCTACAAGCTGGTCGAGCGCGAGGGCGCCGACGGGCAGATGCGCCCGGTCGGCAAGCGGTCGCAGGACAAGGCCACGCTCGGGGCCGGCAAGAGCGCCTACCGCCTGCTGGTGGGAGGGCAGGCGCGGGCGGAGCTGGTGCTGCCCGGCAAGGAGGAGGTCGCGGAGTTCGAGCGGGAGCTGACCGCCGAGCTGATCTCGGAGCAGGCCTCCGCCGACTGGGCGCGGACCGCCCTGCGGCCCCTGCAGAGCCCGATGATCCTCGGCGGCGAGATGGTGGAGTCCCTGAGCGCCCCGCAGCGGGTGCTGGCGGCCCGCACGCGGCACGCGGCCTCGGTCGCGGAGCTGGGGCTGGCGGCCGAGGCCGGTCCGGACGGTCCGGTCGCGATCACCACCGTCACCGACGGCGCCGAGGCCGCCCGCGTCCTGCCCTGACAGGCGGTCCGTCGTCCGTCGGCGGCGGCCGACGGACCAGCACAGTCCGACAGATCACCGGCCGACAGATCAGCGGCGGCCCACGAACCAGCCGCGGACGATCCCGATGCGTTCCTGGATCTGCTCGGCACTGGCCTGGGCGACCGCCGGCCCCCCGCTGCGACTGCGCAGGGTGTTGTGCACGGAACCGTGGGGCGCGCCGGATTTCTTGGCCCAGGCCGAGACCAGGGTGCTGAGCTCCTTGCGCAGCTCCATCAGCTGCCGGTGATCCACGACGCCGGGGGTGGTGGGCTTCTCGGCGGCCCCGCTCTTCTGCCGGCGGGCCTGCTGCTGGGCCTGCTGCTGCTGGAGGACGGTGCGCATCTGCTCGGGGTCCAGCAGTCCCGGGATGCCCAGGAACTCCTGCTCGTCCTCGCTGCCGATCGTGCCGCCGGCTCCGTATTCGCCGCCGTCGAACAGGACGCGGTCGAAGGAGGCCTCGGACTCGAGCGCCTCGAAGGTCATCTCGAGCTGGTCGCTGGTCTGTTCGGGACGATTGGCCTGCTCGATCAGGCTCTCGTCGAGCCCGGTCTCCGGATCGCCCTCGGGCGGCCGCAGGTCCAGCACGTGGTCGCGCTCGGCCTCCAGCTCCGCGGCGTGCGCCATGAGGATCGGCACCGTCGGCAGGAACACGCTGGCGGTCTCCCCGCGGGTCCTCGAGCGCACGAAACGGCCGACGGCCTGGGCGAAGAACATCGGGGTGGCCGTCGAGGTGGCATAGACGCCCACCGCCAGGCGAGGCACGTCCACGCCCTCGGAGACCATCCGCACCGCGACCATCCAGCGGTCCTCGGAGGCGGAGAAGTCCTCGATGCGCCTGCCGGCGCCGGCATCGTCCGAGAGCACGACGGTGGGGGCCTGCCCGCAGATCTCCTGGAGGGTGGCCGCATAGGCTCGGGCGGCCTTCTGGTCGGTGGCGATCACCAGTCCCCCGGCGTCGGGGACGTGGCGGCGCACTTCCGTCAGGCGGCGGTCCGCGGCCGAGAGCACCGACTGGATCCATTCGCCCTGGGGGTCCAGGGCGGTGCGCCAGGCCTGCTGGGTGATGTCCTTGGACTCCAGGGCGCCGAGCTGCGCGGAGACCTCGTCACCGGTCTTGGTGCGCCAGTGCATGCGCCCCGAGTAGGTCATGAACAGCACCGGGCGCACGACGTGGTCGCGCAGCGCCTCGCCGTAGCCGTAGGTGTAGTCGGCCTTCGAGCGGGAGAAGCCCTCGCCGTCCTCCTCGTAGACCACGAAGGGGATCTGCGAGGAGTCCGAGCGGAACGGGGTGCCGGTCAGCGCGAGCCGCCTCGTCGCCGTATCGAAGGCGTCGCGCACACCGTCGCCCCAGGTCAGCGAGTCTCCCGCGTGGTGGATCTCATCGAGGATCACCAGGGTGCGCTCGGCCTCGGTGCGGGCGCGATGCAGGGCCGGGTGCATGCCCACCTGGGCGTAGGTGAGCGCCACGCCCTGGTAGTGGGAGCCGTGGGCGCCCTGGGCATTGGTGAAGTTCGGATCCAGGGAGATGCCCACGCGCGCCGCGGAGTCCGCCCACTGCGTCTTCAGGTGCTCGGTCGGGGCGACCACCGTGACCCGGCGGACCGTGCCCTCGGCGAGCAGGGCGGCGGCGATCTGCAGGGCGAAGGTGGTCTTGCCGGCGCCGGGCGTGGCCACGGCCAGGAAGTCCTTCGGATCGCGGCTGCGGTACAGCTCGAGGGCCTCGGCCTGCCAGGCACGCAGTTTGGGGACGGTGCCCCAGGCGGCGCGTTCGGGGTAGGCCACCGGCAGCGACCGGGCGGCGGCCTCGGAGGGCTGGCGCGGATCGCTGGTGGAGAACAGGGAGGGAGTCGTATTCACAGCGGGATCCACCGTACCGCCGCCGTCCGACGACCCGCCGACGGACCCGATGTGAGGAAGTCGCCGGGCGCGTCGTGACGGACGGCGTCGTGCCGTGCGGCCCGCGGCCGCCGTTGGCGCAGGTCAGCGGCGGCCGCGGAGGTCAGCGTGCGCGCGGAGGTCAGCGGTGCCCGCAGCGGACGGTCAGCGGCGCCCGCCGAAGAAGCCGCGGAAGCCGCCGCCCTTGCCCGAGCCGCCCGAGCCGCCGGAGCCGTCGTCCCCGCCGCCGTCCCGCGGAGCGCGGAACCCTTCGTAGATCTCCTTGCACTCGGGGCACACGGGGTACTTCTCGGGGTCACGGCCCGGGACCCACACCTTGCCGCACAGCGCGATCACCGGGGAGCCGCCCAGGGCCGCCTGGGTGATCTTGTCCTTGCGCACGTAGTGGGCGAACCGGTCGTGGTCGCCGTCGTCGGTGGTCTGCTCCTGCTCCTGCAGCTGGCGGTCCAGCACCGCGGTGCTGCCCGGATCGTCGCTGTACGGGTCCATCCGGGACGGGTCGGACGTGGAGGACATGGCTCGCTCCCTCGATCGGTGTCGTTGCGAAGAGCCTAACGGCCCTGCCTCCCGATGGTCAGGTGCGGTCGCTGGAACACTGCCGTCATGGATGCTGCCGTCGAGTTCTGCCGTCACCTGCCGCACGAGATCCGTCGCGTGGGCGGGTCGCTGCCGTGGCGGGTGGGGGCGCTGGTGCTCGCCATCGTGGCCAACATCGGCTTCTACCTGCCCTCGATCCCGAGCGGGGTGCCCGGAGCCGGGGTCGTCGGGGTCGACAAGCTCGTCCATCTCGTGGTGTTCGCCCTGACCGTCTGGGCGGCCGGTCGCCTGCTGGCTCCGCGCCGGCGGTTCCCCATGGGGTGGGTGGTGATCGTCGCCCTCGCCCATGCCCTGCTGATCGAGCTGATCCAACTGGTGCTGCTGCCCGAGCGCGGGGCCGAGGGCGCGGACATCCTCCTGGACGTCATCGGCATCGCCCTCGGGGTGGGGCTGTGGATCGGTGAGCGGCTGCGGCGCGCACCCCGGAGGATGCGCGCCGCAGACGATGACCTGGACCGTGGACCCGAGGTCAGCCCTCCAGCGTGATCTCGTCGGCGTACACCGCGGGCATGGCACCGGTGATGGTGTCGACCGTCCCGGCGTCCTCGCGGGCGACCTGCTCGACCGCGCTGGCCACGGCCTTGGTGACGCCTTCGTTGAAGACGCTGGGGACGATGTAGGTGGGGTTCAGCTCCTCGGCGGTGACCACGTCGGCCAGGGCATTCGCCGCGGCCAGCAGCATGCGGTCGCTGACCCGCGTGGCGTGGGCGTCGAGCAGACCGCGGAAGACGCCCGGGAATGCCAGCACGTTGTTGATCTGGTTGGCGAAGTCGCTGCGCCCGGTGGCGACGACCTCGGCGTGCTGGGCGGCCTCGGCGGGGTCGATCTCCGGGGTCGGGTTGGCCATGGCGAACACGATCGAGCGGTCGGCCATCGTGGTGACGTCCTGCGCGGTGAGGATGTTCCCGGCGCTGACGCCGATGAAGACGTCGGCGTCCTCGATCGCGTCGTGGAGGGTGCCGGTCAGCCCGCGGGGGTTGGTGACCTCCGCGATCCAGGGCAGGCGGCCCTCGAGCTGTTCGCGGCTGCCGTGGATGATGCCGTCGACGTCGGTGACGACGATGTCGCGGGCACCGGCGGCGCGCAGCAGGCGCAGGATCGCGGTGCCGGCGGCTCCGGCGCCGGAGAGCACGATGCGGGCGGAGGCGATGTCCTTCTCCACCACGCGCAGCGCATTGCGCAGGGCACCGACGACGACGATCGCGGTGCCGTGCTGGTCGTCGTGGAAGACGGGGATGTCCAGCTCGTCGCGCAGACGGTCCTCGATCTCGAAGCAGCGCGGCGCTGAGATGTCCTCGAGGTTGATACCGGCGAAGACGGGGGCGATCGCCTTGACGTGGGAGACGATCTCGTCGACCGAGTGCGCGTCCAGGCAGATCGGGAAGGCGTCGATGCCGGCGAAGCGCTTGAACAGGGCCGCCTTGCCCTCCATCACCGGCATCGCGGCGAGCGGGCCGAGGTCGCCCAGTCCCAGGATCGCGGTGCCGTCCGTGACGACCGCGACGGTGTTGCGCTTGATGGTCAGCCGGCGGGCGTCGTCGGGGTTCTCCGCGATCGCCTTGACCACGCGGGCCACCCCGGGGGTGTAGACCATCGAGAGGTCGTCGCGGTGACGGATGGGGACCTTCGACTCGATCTTCAGCTTGCCGCCGAGGTGGGCGAGGAAGGTGCGGTCGGAGACCTTGCCCAGCTCGACGCCCTCGATGCCCTTGAGGTCCTCGACGACCTCCATGGCGTGGTCGTGGCCGGCGGTGAGGACCGTGACGTCGGCGCGCATCCGCTCCGGCCCGGAGGCGGACACGTCCAGGGCGGTGACGTTGCCCCCGTGTCTCTCGATGCGGCCGGTGATGTCGCTGACGGCGGCGGAGCGCGCCGCGAATTCGAGTCGGATCGTGATGGAGTAGCTCACGGATGGCAACGGTGACATGGCTTCAGCTTAACGATGCCGGAGCACCTCCGGGAGACGGCGCACCGACGAAGACGGGGACGAAGAAGGCAGGGACGACGACGTCGGGGGCCGGGAGGTCCCGGTCCCGGCCCCGGACGTCCTCCGGTCGGAGCTCGGCGTCCGGGTCGGCCGGTGATCGGCCTCCGGGTCGGGGATCAGTCGGTGTACGGCTCGACGTCGTCGGCGTAGCGGTCCCAGAGAGTCCGAGCGGCGGCGACCTGCTGGCCGTAGCGCTCGGGGTGCGCGGAGCCCTGCACCAGCTGGGCGACGGCGCCGACATCCCAGGACGCGTAGTCGGGGGCGGCCTGGAGCAGGCCGGGCGCGGCGGCGTGCTCGCCGACCCCGAGGAAGGCCTCGATCGCGAGCTTCTTGTGCCGCACCTCGTCATAGCTGCCCCAGCCCATGGAGGGGCGCTGCTGGAACAGGCCGCCGGAGTCGGCATCGACGGCGGGCTCGTAGTTGTACAGCCACGATTCGACGATCGCGGTGGCCAGCGCGATCGTGGCCGCCTCCTCGCCCAGGTCGTGGCCCGTGACCACGGCGATGACGAACTTCGCGTTCTCGACCTGCCAGTCGTCCATGGCGTCGATCGCGAAGCCCTCCCGGGTCTCCGGGCGCGTCATGAACTCCTCCGTCCACTCCTGCTCCGCGGCGGAGGCGGGCGCGATGGTCGCTGCGGTCGTCGCGGTGGCGAGGCCGAGGACGCCGGTGACGAAGAGCGATCGACGGGACAGAGGGGTGTTCAGTGCGCTGGTCATACAGTGAATCCTTCGGAGGTCCGGGGGTCGTGGGCACCGCCCGGGTGCTCCGGGCCGTGCCAACGTAACGATGCGATCACGGTGTGAAAAGACCCTGGTCGCCGCACCAGCGGAGGCGTCCAGAACCCCTTTGGGTGATCATGACCGGAACGTCACCGGGCGCAGAGGCGGCGCGGGACCGCGTCGTCCCCGGTCGTCGCGCCGCAGGCGCCCGGTGCGGACAGGCGGTGGCATCGGCAGCGGGACAGCGTTCGCCGGAAGGTAAAAGTTCTGCAAGGTGACCGCGCGGACACGCGAACCGTGCCGCACACCACGCTCCGCCCGTCCGGCACACACCCGCAGGCTCTGCGGGCTCCGCCCGTCCGGCGCACGCCCGCGGGCCCTCGGCCTCCGTCCAGGCAGCGCGGGTTCCCCGACCTCCCGGGGCGTCGCGGCCGCCGTGGTCAGGACAGAGCGGCGATCGCCGAGCGGATCCGCTTGTCCGAGACCGTCTGCTTCGTCCCCAGGGTCTGGGCGAACAGGCTCACGCGCAGCTCCTGCAGCATCCAGTCGATCTCCTGCACGTCCGGCTCGGCGCGCCGACGGGCCGACAGCTTCGCCCGCGCTCCGGCCCAGTACTGCTCGAGGTCGCCGATCTGCCAGGCCAGCTGCTCGTCACGGCGCGGGTTCTCCGGCAGCTTCTCCAGCCGGATCCGATCGGCCTCGAGGTAGCGGGACAGATCCGGCAGATGATCCGGTCCCGTGCGGGAGATGAAGCCGTCCCCGAGCAGCGCGGCGGCGTGCTCGCGGATCTGGGTGAGGTGGGAGAGCACCGACAGCGAGGACACGCGGGCGAGCTCCTTGTGGAGCCGGGCCCCGACGGCGAGCGCCGAGGCGGCGTCCTTGACGGCCCGGGCGGCGAGCGCGTCGTGC
Source organism: Brachybacterium fresconis (assembly GCF_017876515.1). Classification (NCBI taxonomy): domain Bacteria; kingdom Bacillati; phylum Actinomycetota; class Actinomycetes; order Micrococcales; family Dermabacteraceae; genus Brachybacterium; species Brachybacterium fresconis. Next base: position 1,139,503 of record NZ_JAGIOC010000001.1, read on the forward strand.
TCCTGGCGGATCCGGGCCAGCAGGGCGTCGTACTCGGCGCGGGTGCGCACCTGCGCATCGCCGGCGAGATGGAGGGTCGCGGCGCGGGAGGCGTCGGCCAGCAGCGCCGCGGTCGAGGGGTAGTCCGAGCCGGCGACGGCGAGCTTGGTGGGATTCGGCAGCGCGTTCAGCACCGCGGGCAGGTCGGTGCCGAGCTCGCGGTCCAGCAGGGCGATCACCCCGTCCCGGTGGGCGAGGGCCTGCTCGTCGGCCGTGGCGAGGACCGCTAGGTCGACCCGCTGCAGCTGCCCGTCCTTCCCGCGGCGGGCGATGAGCGCCGGGTTGCCGGTGACCTTCATGCCCCCGACGGTGGACTCGTGCACGCTCGGCACGCCCTCCTCGGGGAAGGTGGGCAGGTCGCGGCGGGTCAGCTCGTCGGCGCGGGAGGAGACGGAGGCGTCCACCCGCTGCTTGAGGCGCTGCGTGAGCGCCCCGAGATCGTCCCCGGCACCGATCTGCTTGCCCGTCGTGTCCACCACGCGGAAGTGCATCCGCAGATGGGCGGGCAGCTTGGAGAGGTCGAACTCCGGGCCGTACAGCGTCAGGTCGTCGGGCACGCCCGGCAGCGCGACCAGCTCGTCGGCGACCGCCTCCAGGAAGGGCTCTCCGGCATCGGGATCGTCGTCGTGGAGCTTCGCGGCGACGGCCTTGGCCCGTTCGGGGGCGGGGACCAGATGGCGACGGATCGCCTTGGGCAGCGAGCGGATCAGCTCGGTGATCAGCTCCTCGCGCATTCCGGGCACCAGCCAGTCCAGCCCGCGGGACCGGACCCGATTGAGCACGTCCAGCGGGATGGTGGCGGTGACGCCGTCGGGCCCCTGCCCGCCGACGTCGCCGAAGGAGTAGCTCAGCGGCAGCGTGAGGTCCCCCTGCACCCAGGTATCGGGGAAATCGGCCAGGATCGCCTCGCGGGCATCCTCGTCGGTGGCCAGCAGGTCCTGCTCGGTGAGCGTGAGCAGTTCCGGGGTCTCGTGGCGCTGCTTCTTCCACCAGGAGTCGAAGTGCCGGCCGGAGACGACGTCCTGCGGGATCCGTTCGTCGTAGAAGCGGAACAGCTGCTCGTCGGAGATCAGCAGGTCCCGTCGCCGTGCCTTGGCCTCCAGCTCCTCCAGCTCGGCGATCAGCGCGCGGTTGTCGCGGAAGAAATGGTGACGGGTGCGCCAGTCGCCCTCGATCAGCGCGTTCTGGAGGAAGATGTCGCGGGCGGCGACGGGGTCCACCCGGCCGTAGCCGACGACACGGTCGGCGATGATCGGCACCCCGTAGAGGGTGACCTTCTCGTGGGCCATGGCGGAGGCGCGCTTCGAGGACCAGTGCGGCTCGGAGTAGGAGCGCTTGACGACGTGGGAGCCGGTCTCCTCCGCCCAGGTCGGATCGATGCGCGCGGCGGTGCGGCCCCAGAGCCGGCTGGTCTCCACCAGCTCGGCGACCATCACGTAGTCGGGGCGCTTCTTGGCCAGGGCCGATCCCGGCCACAGGACGAAGCGGGCGCCGCGGGCGCCGGAGTACTCGCGGGTGCGGTCGTCGGCCAGGCCGACGTGACTGAGCAGCCCGGCCAGGAGCGACTGGTGGATCGCCTCCGGGGAGGCGTCGTTCTCGTTCGCGGACAGGTCCACGTCCTTGGCCATGTCGCGCAGCTGGGCGTGCAGGTCCCACCACTCGCGGATGCGCAGGTAGTGCAGGTGCTCGGAGCGCACCTCGCGGCGGAACGCGGAGTTCGACAGCGCCTTGCGACGCCCCTGGAGGTGGTTCCACAGGTTCAGGAAGGCGAGGAAGTCGCTGCTTTCGTCCTCGAACCGCTTGTGCTTCTCCTTGGCCTGCTGCTCCTGGCCCAGCGGCCGCTCGCGCGGATCCTGGATGGACAGGGCGGCGACGATGATCAGGACCTCGCGCAGGGCGCCGAGCCGGTGGGCCTCGATGAGCATGCGCGCCATCCGCGGGTCCAGCGGGAAGCGGGCCAGGGTGCGGCCGACGCGGGTGAGGCGGCGCCCGCCCGGCTCGCGCGGGGCGTCCTCGATCGCGCCGAGCTCGTCCAGCAGCCGCACGCCGTCGGTGATGGCGCGGGTGGCGGGCGGCTCCACGAAGGGGAAGGCCTCGACGTCGCCGAGCCCGAGCGAGGTCATCAGCAGCACCACGGAGGCGAGCGAGGTGCGCAGGATCTCCGGTTCGGTGAACTCGTCGCGCGCCTCGAAGTCCTCCTCGGAGTACAGGCGGATCGCGATGCCCGGGGCGGTGCGCCCCGAGCGGCCGGAGCGCTGGTTCGCGCTGGCCTGCGAGATCGGCTCGATCGGCAGGCGCTGGACCTTGGTGCGCTGGGAGTAGCGCGAGATGCGGGCGAGCCCGGCGTCGATGACGTAGGCGATCCCGGGGACCGTCAGGGAGGTCTCGGCGACGTTGGTGGACAGGATGATGCGGCGATAGGTGCCCGCCGGCGGCGGGGAGAAGATCTTCTGCTGGTCCTGGGCGGACAGGCGCCCGAACAGCGGCAGCACCTCGACCGGCAGGGCGGCCCGCCCTCGGGTGCCGCGGCCGAGGTGGGCGGTCACGGCCTCGGAGATCTCGCGGATCTCCCGCTCGCCGGGCAGGAAGACGAGCATGTCGCCGGGACCCTCGGCGGCGAGCTCGTCGACCGCGTCGATGATGGCCTGGGTGAGGTCACGCTCGGTGGAGTGGATGTCCTCGAGCTCGTCGTCGTCCTCGTCCGGATCCGCCTCGAGCACCAGCGGGCGGTAGCGGATGTCGACGGGATAGGTGCGGCCGGAGACCTCGATGATCGGGGCGGGGTCGAGCTCGCCCGAGGGCAGGCGGGAGCCGAAGTGCTCGGCGAACCGCTCCGGGTCGATGGTCGCCGAGGTGATGATGATCTTCAGGTCCGGGCGCTGGGGCAGGATCTGACGGAGATAGCCGAGGATGACGTCGATGTTCAGCGAGCGCTCGTGGGCCTCGTCGATGATGATCGCGTCGTAGCGCGTCAGCAGGCGGTCGCGGCCGATCTCGGCGAGCAGGATGCCGTCGGTCATGAGCTTCAGCCGGGTGCCGCGGGCGGTCTGCTTGGTGAAGCGGACCTGGAAGCCCACGGCCCCCTCCCCCAGCGTCTGACCGAGCTCGCTCGCGATGCGCTGGGCGACCGAGCGGGCGGCGATCCGGCGCGGCTGGGTGTGGCCGATCAGGCGCCCCTCGGTGCCGTATCCCAGCTCGAGCAGCATCTTGGGGATCTGGGTGGTCTTGCCGGAGCCCGTGGCGCCGGCGATCACGGTCACCTGGTTCTGCGCGATCGCCTCCATGATGTCCTCGCGGCGCCCGGACACGGGCAGCTCGGCGGGATAGGACAGGCGCAGGTCGGGGCTCGGGGAGGACGTGGTCATGGCGCGCCCACTCTACGTGGCCGGGCCCTCCCGGGTCGCGGGCAATACGAGCGGGCGCCGCCGGGCATCTTCGTCGGCCGCCGCCGGGTCCTTCCGTCGACCCCGTCGGGATCTTCCGTCGGCAGCGGCCGGTACTCCCGTCAGCGGCACGGGACCGTCGGACGCGGCGCCCGGAGCCGTCTACCATCGGGGGCGGGTCCGCACCGGCGGGCCGACGAGACCGAGGAGGATCGCTGCCGCGATGATGCGTGCGCTGCGCAAGACGGAGCCCGGACCCGGGCTGACGATGGTGGACCTGCCCGAGCCGAGCACGGGCCCGCTGGACGTGAAGATCCGGGTGCTGCGCGCCGGGATCTGCGGCACCGACCTGCACATCCTGGCCTGGGACTCCTCGGCCGAGGCGATGTGCGACACGGTGCCGTTCACGCCCGGCCACGAGTTCTACGGCGAGGTCGTGGAGGTCGGGGTGGATATCACCGACGTGCGGGTCGGGGATCGGGTCTCCGGCGAGGGGCACGTGGTGTGCGGGACGTGCCGCAACTGCCGCGCCGGCCGCAAGCAGATGTGCATCCGCACCCGCTCGGTGGGGGTCCAGCGCGACGGGGCCTTCGCCGAGTACGTCGTGATCCCCCACTTCAATGTCTGGGTCCACGAGCACGACGGCGGCACCGAGCTGATCAGCCCGGAGCTCGGGGCCCTGTTCGACCCCTTCGGCAATGCCGTGCACACCACGCTGAAGTTCTCGATCATCGGTGAGGACGTGCTGATCACGGGGGCCGGTCCGATCGGACAGATGGCCGTGGCCGTGGCCCGCCACGCCGGCGCCCGGTACGTCGCCATCACCGACATCGCCCCGCACCGCCTGGCGATGGCCGAGGACAGCGGGGCCGACGCCACGATCGACGTCTCCTCCACCCGGATCCGTCACGCGCAGGCGGAGCTGAAGATGCGCGAGGGCTTCGACGTGGGCCTGGAGATCTCCGGGCAGCCCCGGGCGCTGCAGGAGATGATCGAGAACATGAACCACGGCGGGAAGATCTCGCTGCTGGGACTGCCCTCGCAGAGCTTCGAGATCGACTGGACGATGGTCGTCACCCGCATGCTCACCCTGCAGGGCATCTACGGCCGGGAGATGTACGAGACCTGGAACGCGATGTCGGCGATGCTGACCAGCTCGCCCGAGCTGCGCGCGAAGGTCACCCGGACCGTGACCGACGTGATCCCCGCGGCGGATTTCGCCCGCGGCTACGAGATCGCCCGCACCGGCGACGGCGGCAAGGTCCTGCTGGACTGGGAGAACCTCGGCTGACGCCGTCCTCGCCCCGTCGCGGCCACCGCGCCCCACCTCTGCGGATCCGGTCCGCCCCCGGACCCGTCCTGCCCCACCGACTCCACCCCTGATCTCCCCTGACGGAAGGACTCCCGTGTACACGGACCTCAAGGACCAGCTGACCGCCGAGCTCGCCGAGATCGAGCAGGCCGGCACCTTCAAGCACGAGCGCATCATCTCCACCCCGCAGTCCGGGCGCATCACCGCCGCACCCATGGGCCGGGGCGGCACCGAGGTGCTGAACTTCTGCGCGAACAACTACCTGGGCCTGGCCGATCACCCCGATCTGGTGGCCGCGGCGAAGAAGGCACTGGATGATCGCGGTTTCGGGATGGCCTCGGTGCGGTTCATCTGCGGCACCCAGGACCTCCACCTGCAGCTGGAGCGGGAGGTCTCCGCCTTCCTCGGCACCGAGGAGACGATCCTGTTCTCCTCCTGCTTCGACGCCAACGGCGCCGTGTTCGAGCCCCTGTTCGGCAAGGATGACGCGATCATCTCCGACGCACTGAACCACGCCTCCCTGATCGACGGGATCCGCCTGTCCAAGGCGGCCCGCTACCGGTACCGCAACGCCGACCTCGAGGACCTGCGCGCCCAGCTGGAAGCCACCCGCGCCCAGAACGACGGCGCCGGGGCGCGGCGCACGATCATCGTCACCGACGGCGTGTTCTCCATGGACGGCTACCTCGCCCCCCTGCCGGGGATCTGCGATCTGGCCGACGAGTACGGGGCGCTGGTGATGGTCGACGACTCCCACGCCGTCGGCTTCATGGGCGCCACCGGCGCCGGCACCCCGGAGCACTTCGGGGTCTCCGAGCGGGTGGACATCTACACCGGCACCTTCGGCAAGGCTCTCGGCGGCGCCAGCGGCGGCTACGTCTCCGCCCGCGCCGAGATCGTCGCGATGCTGCGCCAGAAGGGCCGCCCCTATCTGTTCTCCAACTCCCTGGCGCCGGCGATCGTCGCCGCGACGCTCACCGCGCTCGAGCTGGTCGCCGGCAGCGCCGAGCTGCGCACGAAGCTGTTCGACAACGCCGAGCTGTTCCGTCGGAGGATGAGCGAGGAGGACTTCGAGCTGCTTCCCGGCGAGCACGCGATCGTGCCGGTGATGTTCGGCGACGCGGCGCTGGCCGGGAAGGTCGCCGATGCGATGCTCGACAACGGTGTGTTCGTCACCGCCTTCTCCTACCCCGTGGTCCCCCAGGGCAAGGCCCGCATCCGCGTCCAGCTCTCCGCCGCGCACACCGAGGCCGACGTCGAAGCCGCGGTGCAGGCCTTCGTCGCCTCCCGCGCCGCCGTGCAGGGGTGATCCCGAAGGGCTGACCGCGGCCGCATCGGACGCCTTCGTCGGACCCCGGGGCGTTCCCGCGGGAACGCCCGACACGGCTGCCGTCCCCCTCCGGGAGCCTCTCCTGCGATGCTGCGCACTGTCCGAGAGCAGCGACGAGCCGGTGTGATCTCCCGTCACCGGCACGCATCGAGCAGGCGCTGCCCGGCCCGCCCCAGGCGATGCCCCCGGGGGTATGCCGTCAGCAGGGAGAGAGCGAGGCGCACGCCCCAGGCCCAGGAACGGTCGACGAGTGCCGACCAGCACGCCTCGTCCGCGATGCCGGCCCAGGTCGCTTCGGCCCGGTAGGCCCTGAGCATCGAGTCCGAGGGGTCATGCAGCAGCAGGGCGCCGAGGTCACTCGCGGGGTCCCCGATCGTGGCATCGCCCCAGTCGATCAGCGCCGCCTCGCGCACCGTCCCTGCCGGCGGGACCACGACGTTGCCAGGGTGCGGATCGCCGTGCATCAGCAGCGCAGGACGATCCCAGGTCGTCGCGCCCAGTCCGCGGTCCCACCCGCCGCGGGCCCGACGGCGGGTGACGGCATCGACCCCGGAGCGCTCGAGATCGCCCGCGAAGGCCTCCGTGCGGGTGGCGAGCGGGGCCCCGCGCACCGGGTTCGGGTCGACCCGGGGCGCCGGCAGTGAGTGGACCCGTGCCAGCATGCGCGCCACGGACCACGCCACCCCCACCCGGGATCCCTCCTCGACCTCGCCTGCGGTGCGGCCGGGGATCCACGGCACGAGCGTGGCGTGATCCGTCGTGGCCAACGGTGTCGGGATCCGCATCGGCAGCTGCTCGGCGACGTCGGCGAGATGGCGCAGCACCAAGATCTCGCGTCCCAGCAGCGGCACGGCCGAGGCCCGTCGGACCACACGGAGCACCACGGGCTCGCCGCGGACCGTGCCGACCGGCCACAGCACGTTGTCCCAGCCCTGGTCGAGCGGCGCGGCGCCCACCGTGGTCACGAAGTCCTCGAGCTCCCTGCCGGGCTCCGGGACCAGCGCCGCGCACAGCGCGTCGACGCGGGCGGCATCGACCGGCAGGTCGGCGGGCGGCGGCGCGGGATCGGGTCCGACCGGGGCGGGCATCGTCCCAGCGTACGAACGCGGGCCCGCAGTAACAAGCGCGGTCCCGCGCAGAGGACGTCCCCGTGGGAAAGCCTCGGGACTCAGCGCCGATCGTGCGGTCCCTCATTCGGCACCGGGTGATCGAGGACCTCAGGAGCGTCGACGGGAGCCTCGCCGCCGCCGGCCCGGCGCTCTCGGAGGCCCTGCGCGAAGGGCAACCCTCGGCAAACTGGCCGAGGTCGCGGGCATCGCTCGATAGCGTGGACGTCACGCGGCCGGGTCGGCGCCCCGCCGTCCCCGGGCGAGGCGGCCCGGACCGACCACAGGAGGCTCGCTTGGCTCGCATCGGTATCCAGCTCATGATGCTCAAGGACCACATCGCGGCAGAGGGGGTCCTCCCCGTCCTGCGGCGGGTGCGGGAGACCGGCTTCGACGTCGTGGAGGTCTCGCAGGTCCCGATGACGCAGCAGAACGTGGCCGCGGTGGAGGAGGCGCGAGACAGCCTCGGCATCGAGGTCGCCGCGATCTCCGCGAAGACGTCCGTCCCGGCCGGCAGCGAGGAGCTGACCCTCCAGGACCACTTCGACCTCCACGTCGAGCATGCCCGGCGCCTGGGCACCACCATGATCCGCATCGGCATGATGCCGCTCGGCGCGATGGCCTCCCAGGAGGCCTTCGACGCCTTCGCCCATGAGGCAGACGAGTACGCCCGTCGCCTCGCCGACGAGGGGATCTCGCTGAGCTACCACAACCATCACGTCGAATTCGCGAAGTTCGGCGGGGCCACGCTCCTGGACCAGCTGCGCGAGAAGGCACCGCACCTGCGCTACGAGATCGACTGCCACTGGGTCCAGCGCGGCGGACGCGATCCGGAGCGGACCCTGGCCGACTTCGCGGGCGTGCTGGACCTGGTCCATCTCAAGGACTTCCGCATCGTGCTGCCGTCCGCCGAGACGTTCGAGGCCATGCACGCCGGCGACCGTGATGCCTTCGGCGACTACTGGGCGCGCGACATCGTGCAGTTCGCCGAGGTCGGTCAGGGCACCTTGGACTGGAGGCCCGTCATCGACCAGGGCATCGCCTCCGGTGCCCGTCACCTGCTGATCGAGCAGGACCAGACCTACGGCCGGGACATCTTCGACTCCCTCGCGATGAGTCGCGACCACCTCGTCTCCCTCGGCTACGAGTCCCTGATCACCGGCTGATCCCGGTCCGTCGGCCTCCGCACGTCCCTCGCCCATCACGACCCCAGGAGCATTCATGCCCGCCCAGATCCCGCTGTCCAGCCGCGTCAAGAAGACCCTCGAGGTCGACGGTCTCCGTTTCCGTGACCTCGACGGCGACGGCGAGCTCACCCCCTTCGAGGACTGGCGGCTGAGCCCGGCCGAGCGCGCCGCGGACCTGGTGGCGCGCATGTCCCCGGACGAGAAGCTCGGTCTGATGGTCATCAGCTCCCGTCCGATGGGCATCTCCCAGCACAACAAGGACTTCACCAGCGGCGACGGCGTGCTCGATGAGCAGCATCTGCCGATCAAGCTCGATCCCCACACGAGCGCGGGAATCCCCTTCGAGGGCACCACCGAGATGATCACCGGGCTGCACATGCGCCACTTCATCATGCGGGAGGAGCCCACCGGGGCCCGGATCGCCACCTGGATCAACGCGATGAACGAGGTCGCCGAGTCCACCCGCTGGGGCATCCCCGTGATCGTGACCGCGAACTCGAAGAACGAGGCCGGCGGCTTCAAGATGGGCGGCACTCCCCAGGACCAGCCCTTCACCGCATGGCCCGGCACGCTGGGCCTGGCGGCGACCGGGTCGCTCGAGATCATCGAATCCTTCGCGGCGCATTCGCGCGCAGAGTGGGTGTCCTCCGGCCTGCGCAAGGGCTACATGTACATGGCGGACGTGTTCACCGACCCGCGCTGGTTCCGCGGCCAGGGCACCTTCGGCGAGGACCCGCAGTTCGTGGCGCGGGCGATGTCCGCCATCGTTCGCGGGTTCCAGGGCCAGGACGGGCTCTCGGCCGACGGTGTCGCCCTGACCACCAAGCACTTCCCCGGCGGCGGCGCCCGGGAGAACGGCACCGATCCGCACTACGCGGAGGGCCGCTTCAACATCTACCCCACGCCCGGCTCCCTCGAGGAGTACCACCTGCCGCCGTTCCAGGCCGCGATCGAGGCGGGCACCTCCTCGATCATGCCCTACTACGCGATCCCCTCGGACGAGAAGTCCGCCACCCCGCAAGGGCGCCTGACGGACTTCGAGCAGGTCGGCTTCGCCTTCAACAAGGAGGTGATGGACCTGCTGCGGGCGATGGGCCATCGCGGCTACATCAACTCCGACTCCGGCGTGATGTCGAAGATGGCCTGGGGCGTGGAGGACCTCACCCCGGCCGAGCGTGTCGGCCGTGCCGTGATGGCCGGCACCGACATGTTCGCCGACACCAACGACGTCGCCTCCGTGCGCGAGGCGTACGTGGCCGGGCACTTCACCGGTGATCGCCTCGACGAGGCGGCGCAGCTGCTGCTCCAGGAGCTGTTCACCCTCGGCCTGTTCGAGAACCCCTACGCGGATCCCGAGGAGGCGGACCGCGTGGTCCAGAACTCCGCCGCCCAGGCCGCGGCGACCGACGCGCACCGGCGCTCCGTGGTGCTGGCCAAGAACCACGAGGCGGTCCTGCCGCTGACCGCCGAGTCCCTGGCGGGGAAGTCGGTCTACGTCGAGCTGATGGCCAAGGACCTCACGGTCAAGCAGCTGGACGCGCTGCGCGCGCGCCTCGAGCAGGCCCATCCCGACATCGACTTCACCACCGACCACCGCCGCGCGGACGTCGCGATCGTGCTCGTGAAGCCGTTCGTCGGGTCGTACTTCGAGTTCGTGGGGATCACGGATCTGTCGATCGGCGAGCACGCCCACATCGACATCGAGAAGCTGCGTCGCATCCGTCAGAGCGTGGACACCCTGGTCATCGGGCTGGATGCCATGTACCCGTGGCTGCTGGATTCGATCGAGCCGCTGGCCGACGGTCTGCTGATCGGCTTCGAGACCCGCGAGGAGATCGTGGTCGAGGCGGCGCTCGGCGGGTTCTCCCCCAGCGGTCGGCTGCCGATCACGTTCCCGATCGACGCCGCCGCGGTCGCCGTGGACGAGCAGGGGCGCTGCGCCTCCCCCAACGACGTCCCCGGCTACGCCAAGGAGCAGCATATGAATGGGCACCCCTACGTCTACGTCGACGCCGACGGCAACCGGTACCAGCTCGGGCACGGGCTCGGCTACGGCGCCTGAACCGCCGGCGCTCCGCCCTCCGCGGGCACCGATGTGCCGACGACCTGGTGGATCCGGGCCGGTACGGCCTTTTCGTCGGGGAGCTGCACGGTGGCCACGACCCGGGAGCGACCCTGCCCCTCGGGATCAGGATCCGACGAGCGGTCGGTCCCCGTCCGTCGAACGCCGAGCATCGGCCCGTACCCCGGGGATGCGGGACAGCACGAGGTCGAGCGCGGACTGCAGCAGGCCGACCAGCGTGCCGACGGTGCTGTCCAGGAGCTTCTTCCAGAAGCGACGGGCACGGGGGTCCTTCTCGACGCTCACGTGCAGCAGGTACGCCAGGACCAGCACGAACGCGAGGATCAGCGGGTAGGCGACCCACTTGTTCTCCTCGGTCGCGAACCTCGTCAGCAGCATGTAGCCGATGTGGGCATGGACCAGGTACAGCGGGTAGGTCAGCGCGCCGGCGGTGGCCGATCCGGGGAGCCGCCAGCTGCGGACGGTCGGGTTGAGGGTCGCGAGCATAAGAGCGAACAGGATCGTCGTGAGCACCGTGAGCACCGGGTCGTGGTACGGCAGCACGGTCACATAGGCGGCGAGGAGACCGAGCGTCCGGTACACGCTCCACCCGGAGTCCGCGATCGCGGCGATGACGGCTCCGGCGGCGAAGTAGCCGAAGTACCCGCCGAGGAACGGAGTGTTCGCGGCGAAATGCGGGGCGAGCTGCGACATCACGCCCATGAGGATCGCCCAGGCCGGCATCAGCGCCGCCACGCGATGGTTCAGGCGCAGCAGCACGAGGACGAACACGGCCGCGTAGAACGCCAGCTCGTACAGCAGGGTCCAGTAGACGCCGTCCACGAACGGCTGCCCCAGCAGTGTCGGGATCATCGTGAGGTTGACCAGCACCTGCTCCAGGTCGACGCCCATCCGCTCCCCGCCGAGGACGAGCGCGAACCCGGTGGTGATCAGCACGGCCACCCAGAAGGCGGGGTACAGGCGCAGGGCCCGGCCGACGGCGAACTGACGAGCGGTCTTCCCACGGACCGACTGGACGATGACGAAGCCGCTGATCATGAAGAACAGGTTCACGCCCAGGTAGCCGTACTGGGCGAGGGCGATCACGGGCTCATGGGTGATGCCCTGGACCTTGCCGTTCTTGATGCCGTTGTACAGGTAGTGGAAGGCCACGACCGACAGGGCGGCGACGAAGCGGAGGTAGTCGACCACCTCGACGCGTCGACGAGGAGTGGCGGCCGCCTCGACGCCGTGGCGCGGGCCGGCAGCCTCGACGCGGTGGCGCGGGTCGGCTGTCTCGACGCGGTGGCGCGGGCCAGCAGGAGGTGCGATCTCATGCATCCGACAGAGTGTGCCACGCTCGTGACAGCGGACGAGGGAAGGATGCGCACCGACATCGCGGAACTCACCGGACTCGGAGGTGGGGCGAGGGCAGCGGACCTCCGCCACCAGCACCCGGCCCACCCACACCCCCGTCCCACCCACCGACCTCTGCGCAGGCGTTGCCACAGGGCCGTATGGCACCGACACCGCAGATCTCGCCGAGGCGGAGCATGGGCTGGAGCGGTCGATGGAGCGGGATGGGACATAGCGGTCCGGGCATGCAAAAGACCCCCTCCCACGCGCATCTACGCAGGTGAGGGGGTCTTTCATGGTGAGTACACTCGTGGAGCCGGCGGGAATCGAACCCGCGTCCGATAGTGTGGAGCGAGGGCTTCTCCGGGCGCAGTCCGCAATGGCGTTTTCTCAGTCCCGACGCTCGTGCGAACGCGTCGTCGACGGACTCAGTCACTCTGAGGTGTTCATCCGACCTCGATGACGAAGGTCGGCAGCAGTGGCTCCTTTGATGATGGAACGATCCGGGTCAGGAGCAAGCCCGGGGTTCCAGACTGCTAACGCTGATCAGGCAGCGAGAGCGAAGTCAGTGCGCTTGGGTTCGGCACTTATTGGTTTCCAGAGGACATTAACGAGATGACTCTGGATTCTCGGCCCGCTTCCCCTCGCTGGACAACTACCGTCGAAACCGATCGGCCCCTGGCGTGGGTCTGCAGCACAGAACTGGACGGTCTGGACGGCCGTCCCGTGTACTCACTGTTGTGTTGTCAAACATCCACGACGCTCGGGCGAGCCCGTCGCGTCTGCCTCGAGTCTACCGCGTCCGGCCCACGAACTGAAGCGAATATCCCTCAGCTCACGGCGAAGCCGGGGGATGCTGGACCGGGGCGACGGAGCGCGGGATGATGGGGCGATGGACGGACCGATCGGATTCACCGCGGCGGGCGTGCAGGTCATCGTCGACGACGAGACCCTGCGCGAGTCGGTGCAGGATCCCGCTGCGTTGGCCGCCTGGTGCGCCGAGAACCCCCAGGACCCTCGCACGGTCGCTCACCTGCGGATGCTGGGGCGCCTCGACGAGGCCGCCATCGCCGGACGGAACTCCCTGGAGGACCCCGCCCTGCCCGCTCTCGTGCGCGCGGTGCGCCGCACCCGGTATGCGCATGTCCTGCAATGGCAGGGCGCGTACCTCCCGGCCGAGGAGCAGTTCGACCTCGCCGCTGAGGAGACCGGGCTGGAGGACCCCACGTCCCCCTCGTCCCTGGCCGTGCTCGCCTCCGTGTTCCAGCACCGCGCCAAGAGCCGCTTCGAACACTCCCTCGCCCAGCGGCGGGCGCAGAACCCGCGCTCCGCGACCCGGCTGCGTCAGCACGCGCTCGAGGACGCCCGCCGGGCGCTGACCATGCGGGAGATGCTCGGGGCGACCGAGGACGGCGCTCTGGCCTCGAGCCGGCAGACCGTCGCACGCCTGGAGCGGGAAGTCACTCGATCCGCCGACGCCGCCGACGGGGCATCGGAGCCTCCCCCGCCGGGGAGGACTCAGACCAGCTCGCGCTGACGGATGGCGCGCTGCGCCTCGCGCAGGTCCTGCTTCTCGCGCAGGGTCTGACGCTTGTCCCATTCCTTCTTGCCGCGGGCCAGGCCGATGACGACCTTCGCGTGCGAGCCGAGGAAGTACAGCTCCAGCGGCACGATGGTGAAGCCCTTCTCGCGGGACTTGCTGGCGAGCTTGACGATCTCCTGCTTGTGCAGCAGGAGCTTGCGCTTGCGTCGGGTGGCGTGATTCGTCCAGGTCCCCATGACGTAGGGGGCGATATGGACGGAGTCCATCCACACCTCCCCGCCCTCGACGAAGCAGTAGCCGTCGATCAGCGAGGCGCCGCGATCGCGCAGGGACTTGACCTCGGTGCCGGTGAGCACGATGCCCGCTTCCCACGTCGCGTCGATGAAGAAGTCGTGGTATGCGCGCTTGTTCGAGGCGATGAGCCGCTTCTCGGGACCGCTGTCCGTGGTGGCCTTCTTCTTCGCCTCGCCCTTCTTCGCTGACATGGGTCCCTCCGTTCTGCAGCCGATCTGCGATGCGTGCGATGGCCGGGCTGTCGCCGCGACCGGATGCCCCAGCATACGCGGTGGTCACCGCCGGGCGCGAGCAAATATGGCGTGCTCGACCCGGCGGTGGCGCCCCGGGGGCCGCATCGGCGGACGTGCCGGTCCAGCGCCCGGCGAGCGTCATCCCCGCTGACGAGCGTCGTCGTGCCCCGCGAGCACCGGCGGGTTCCCCGCGAGCGCCGGCCGGATGCTCAGAGATAGCCCGCCGGGTTGACGGAGTTGCCGTCCTCCTGGATCTCGAAGTGCTGGTGGCAGCCGGTCGAGGAGCCGGAGGTGCCGACCTGGCCGATGGTGTCCCCGGCCGAGACCTGGGTGCCCACCGGCGGGCCATAGCTCTGCAGATGGTGGTAGGAGCTGGTGACCAGCTTCCCGTTCTGGATGCCGTGGCTGAGGATCATCTTCTTCCCGGCGCCGCTGTTGTAGGCGTGCGCGATGACGCGGCCGGAATGGGTGGCGCTCACCGGGGTCCCGCAGGCCACGGGGAAGTCGACCCCGGCATGGAGCTTGCGGGTGTTGTAGATCGGGTGGTAGCGCCACCCGAAGTTCGAGTTCATCCGGGAATTGACCGGGTAGACCCAGCCTCCGCCCGTGTTCGCCGAGCCGCTCGAGGAGCTGTCGCTCCCGCTCCCACCACCGTTGTTCTTCTGGGCCTGCGCCTCGGCGCGCTCCTGGCGGGCGCGCTCCTCGCGCTCGCGCTCCTGGCGGGCGAGCTCGGCGATCTCCTCGTCGAGCGTGGAGCTGCGGGTCTCCAGGTTCGCCTCGTCCTCCTGGTACTGGGCCTTCTTGGCCTCGAGGTCATCGCGCTGGCTCTGCTGGGTGGCGTAGAGGGCGTCGAGCTCGGCCTTCGCATCGGCCGCGGCGTCCTCCGCCGCGGTGGTGCGATCGACGGCCTCCTCCGCCTCGACCTTCAGATCGTCGATCTCCTCGCGCACTGCCGTGAGCCGGTCCGCGGAGTTCTCCGTCACGGCCTGATCGGAGCGCAGGGTGTCCAGCTGGCTGCCCTGGGAGGCCATCGTCAGCCGGTAGTTCATCGACCGGTCGACGGTCTCCTGCGGGCCCTGCCCGCCGACGTAGATGGAGGACGGGCTGGGCATGCCGCCACCCTTGTAGGCGGACAGCGCGACCTCGGCGAGCTCCTCGTCGCTGCTGTCGACCTCGGCCTGCCCGGCCTCGACCGCGCCGGTGAGCTCGTCCTCCTCGGCCTCCGCCGCCGTCAGCCGGTCACCGATCCGCTCGTTCTCCGCCTGTGCGGCGGCCAGTTCGTCCTGGGCGTCCTCGAGCTCCTGCTGTGCCTGGGGGATCAGCAGCTCGGTCTCGGCCAGGGCCATGTAGGTGTCGGCGAGCTCGTCGCTGACCCCGCCCAGCGAGATGCGGATGTCCTCGAGCTCCTGGTCGACCTCCGCCTTCTCGGCGACCTTGTCCTCCTTGTCCCCGTCGGCGGAGGCCGGGGCCATCGGGCCGGCGAGCGCCGGGGTGAGGACCAGCATCGCGGTGGCGAGGAGGACCAGTGGGCGGCGCAGGACGCTGTCGGACATGCTCACACCTTCAGATAACGGTTGAGGGAGACCACGGAGGAGGCGATGGACAGGACCGCGCCCAGGCCGATGAGCACCGGGGCGGCCCAGATCAGATCCGCCACCCCCACCGTGATCAGCTGCTCGCCGAGGGTCGGGGCGAGCCAGCCCTGGACGATGTAATGCAGCCCCATCCACAGCATCCCGGAGGCGATGACGCCGCCGATGATCGCGGCGACGGCCCCCTCCAGCAGGAACGGGAGACGGATGAAGAGGTTCGAGGCGCCGACCAGTCGCATGATCGCGATCTCGCGGCGACGGTTCGCCACGGACATGCGGATCGTGGTCGCGACCAGCAGCAGCGCGGCGATCAGCATCAGCACGGCCAGCCCGAGGGCGAAGAGGGTGGACTGGTTCAGGACGTCGATGAAGGGAGCGAAGGCGCTGAGCAGATCGGTGACCTCGTCGACGCCGTCGCGGCCCTGGAAGAACTCGACCACCGCTGCGGAGTCGTCGGCGTTCTTCAGCGTGATGTGGAAGGAGACCGGCATGTCCTCGGCGGTGAAGTTCGAGACGAACCCCTCCCCGGCGAACTGCTCCTGGTAGATCGACAGCGCCTCGTCCTGGGACCGCTGCTCGGCGGAGGCGATGTACGGCGAGAGCACATCGCCCTCGAGGGCCTGCTGGACGGATTCGATCTGGGCGTCGGTGGCCGCGCCGCCCGCGCAGGAGGCGGAGGTGGAGTGCGGCGAGCACAGGTAGATCGTCACCTGGGACTGCTCGACCAGGGTGTCCTTCATGTCCATGATCTGCTTCTGCATCAGCAGTCCGGTGCCCACGAAGGTCAGCGAGACCGCGGTGACGATGACGACCGAGATGACCATGGCGATGTTGCGCCACAGACCGGTGACGATCTCGCCGACGATGTACCGCGCCCTCATCGCCGCTCCTCCGCGTCCTCGTCCTCGGTGAAGGCGTCCTCGTCCTGGTCGAGCCGCGCCTCGCGCTCGTCGATCAGCTCCTCGTCGAGGACATCGGTGGCGGGGGCCTCGACCTCCGCCGGGCGCTCCTCCGCCTCGAGGCCCTCCAGCGGGTGCTCCTCACGATGGGAGGAATCGTCGGGCAGGTGCCCGGAGATCACGCTGACGGGGGTCTCGGACTCGTAGAGGCCGCCGGCCTCGTCGCGGACCACCAGGCCGCCGACCATCTCGACGACCCGACGGCGCATGCGGTCCACCGCCGAGTGGTCGTGGGTGGCCATCACCACGGTGGTCCCGCGCTCGTTGATCTCGCCGAGCAGGTCCAGGATCCCCTCGGCGGTGGAGGGGTCGAGGTTGCCGGTGGGCTCGTCGGCCAGCAGGATCGTGGGGCGGTTGACATAGGCGCGGGCGATGGCCACGCGCTGCTGCTCGCCGCCGGAGAGCTCGTGCGGCAGCCGCTTGCCCTTGTCCTCCAGCCCCACCATCTCGAGCATCTCGGGCACGAGGCGGCGCACCACCTTGCGGGGGGTGCCGATCACGGCGAGCGCGAACTCGATGTTCTGGTAGGCGGTCTTGGAGGGCAGCAGGCGGAAGTCCTGGAACACCATGCCGATGTCCCGGCGCAGCGCGGGCACCTTCCACGAGGGGATGCGCGAGAGGTCCTTGCCGGCCACGTACACGGTGCCGCGGGTGGGCGTGACCTCCTTGAGCACCATGCGCATCATGGTGGACTTCCCCGACCCCGAGGCGCCGACCAGGAACACGAATTCCCCGCGGGTGAACTCGATGTCGAGATTCTCCACCGCGGGGTGCTGGCCTCGCATGTACGTCTTGGTGACGTTGTCGAAACGGATCACGGGTGCCTGTTCGCTTCGGGGACGTCGTGCCGCTCCAGCGTAGGTGCGCCGACGCACGGATCACCGCAGGCGGAGGCCCAATCCGGGTCAAAACCTGGTCAAGGCCCCGTGCCGTGGCTCACGCGCTCCCGCACACGGGGTCGGCGGCCGACGGACCGCGAGCGGGCCGAGCCGCTCACGACCGTCCAGCCGGCCCCGTCGGGCCGGGCGGTTCCGGGTCGCCCGACGGCCGCAGCCGGGCGGCGCAGCTCAGGAGTCGGACTTGCCCTCGGCACGCCAGCGGATTCCGGCGTCGATGAAGCTGTCGATCTCGCCGTCGAAGACCGAGGAGGGGTTGCCCTCCTGGTACTCGGTGCGCAGGTCCTTGACCATCTGGTACGGGTTCAGGACGTAGGAGCGCATCTGATCGCCCCAGCTGGCCTTGACGTCACCGGCCAGCTCCTTGCGCTCGGCGGCCTCCTCGGCCTTCTTCAGCAGCAGCAGGCGCGACTGCATGACGCGCAGCGCGGCGGCGCGGTTCTGGATCTGGGACTTCTCGTCCTGCATGGAGACCACGGTGCCGGTGGGCAGGTGGGTCATGCGCACTGCGGAGTCCGTGGTGTTCACGGACTGGCCGCCGGGTCCGGAGGAGCGGAAGACGTCGACCTTGAGGTCGTTCTCGGGGATCTCGACGGAGTCCGTGGACTCGATCAGCGGGATCACCTCGACGGCGGCGAAGGAGGTCTGGCGCCGGCCCTGATTGTCGAAGGGGCTGATGCGCACCAGGCGGTGGGTGCCGCCCTCCACGGACAGGGTCCCGTAAGCGAAGGGGGCGGTGACCTCGAAGGTGACCGACTTGAGACCGGCCTCCTCCGCGTAGGAGGTGTCCATCACCTTGGTGGTGTAGTGGTGGCGCTCGGCCCAGCGCAGGTACATGCGCATCAGCATCTCGGCGAAGTCGGCGGCGTCGATGCCGCCGGCGCCGGCGCGGATGGTGATCACGGCGCTGCGCTCGTCGTACTCACCCGAGAGCAGGGTGCGCACCTCGAGCTCGTCAAGGGTCTTGTGGATGCTGGTCAGCTCCCGCTCGGCCTCGGCGAGGGTGTCGGCGTCGTCCTCCTCGGCCGCGAGCTGGACCATCACCTCGAGGTCCTCGATCCGGGATTCGAGCTCACTGATGCGGCGGCGTTCGGACTGTGCGTGCGACAGCGCGGCGGAGACCTTCTGGGCGTTGTCGACGTCGTCCCAGAGGTCCTGGGCCGAGGCCTGCTGCTCGAGGTCGGCGATCTTGGCGTCGAGCGCCTCGATGTCCGTCACCTGCTCGATCGACGACAGGGTCGATTGGAGTCGGGAGATCTCTGCGGAGAAGTCGATGGAAGCCACGAGGCGAGAGTCTACGGCAGGTGACCTGATCGCCTCGACGGATCGCCTCCGACCCCGCGGTCCCGAGGTGCCGATGCCGTGGCCCGCCGGGTCTCGCGCGGCGGTTCCGCCCGGTCTCACGCGGTGATCCGTCGAGTCCCACGTGGTCGATCCGGGTGGTCTCACACCGTGATCCGTCCGGTCTCACGCGGTGGCGGGGCCTTCCTCGCTGGCCCCGGGGCCACAGACAGCGGGGTCATCGGCCGGGGCGGCGCCGGCCACGAGCCAGCGCCCGAGGTCCTCGCCGACCTCGATCAGCCAGCGCTCGGAGTGCGCGATCGCCTCCTCGGGGGAGCCGGCACGGGTCACGAGGTCCCAGCTGCGGTCGATGCCGGCGCGGCGCAGCGCCTCCTGATCGAGGGTGATGACGCCGGCCACGGCCGCCACCGGCAATCCGCGCTCGCGGGCGCGGCGGGCGATCTCGGCCGGACCCTTGCCCTGCAGGGTCTGCTCGTCGAGCTTCCCCTCCCCCGTGACCACGATGTCGGCGCCGTCGAGCTGGGCGTCGACGCCGATCAGCTCGAACAGGGCGTCGGCGCCGGAGCGCTGCGCGGCACCGAGCAGGGACAGGGCGAAGCCGGTGCCGCCGGCTGCGCCGGCTCCCGGGAGGTCGCGGTGACGCGAGGACGGATCCAGCAGCGCGGCGGCCGCGGCGAGCACCGAGTCGGCGTGCGCGATCCGTGCGGCGGGGATCCCCTTCTGCGGTCCGTACACGGCAGCCGCTCCGTCCTCGCCGAGCAGAGGGTTGGTGACGTCGTTCGCGGCCACCAGGCTCACCCCGTCCAGGACGGCGAGGGCGGGGGCGAGATCCACGGTGGCGAGGGTGGCGAGCCCGTCGAGGCCCGGGCCGATCTCGGTGCCGTCGGCGGTGAGCAGGCGGGCCCCGAGGCCCTGCAGCAGTCCGACGCCCGCATCGGTCGAGGCGCTGCCGCCGAGGCCGACGAGAAGTGTCCGGGCGCCGGCGTCGACGGCGGCGTGGAGCAGCTCGCCGAGCCCGCGGGTGGAGGCGGTGTCCGGGGCGAGATCACCGCCCGGCAGGGCGCTCAGGCCGACGGCCTCGGCGAGCTCGACGACGGCGACGTCGTCCGCGAGCGCCCAGCGAGCAGTGTGGGGGCGCCCGGTGGGGCCGGTGATCGTGGTGGTGCGGGCCTGGGAGCCGGCGGCGAGCGCGGCGTCGACGGTCCCGTCGCCGCCGTCGGCGATGGGGCACGAGCGCACCGTCACCCGCGGCGCGGTCCGGGCGATGCCGGTGGCGAGGGCCCGGACGACCTCGGCGGCGCTGAGCGTGCCCTTGAACTTGTCGGGTGCGAGCAGCACGGTGCGGGTCGCGGTCATCGGGCTCTGGCCTCTCCTTCGACGGTCAGGGGAATGGACGTGCCTGTCCTGCGTGTGAGCCATCCTGCCAGGGGCGGGTGCGTCCGCGCGGTCAGGACCACACGGACCGTCCCGTCGGCGTCGACGGAGACCTCGGCGATGCGGAGGTCCTCGGTGCGGGTCGAGTCGATCGGGTAGCTGCGCAGCTGCTCCTCGGCGGCGCGGCGGGCGGAGCCGGTGTGGATCACGGCACCGGAGGAGTCGACGTAGATGCGCTCCGGGTCCACGGCCTGGGAGGCGGCCAGGGCCACGCTGTCGGCGGCGTGCTGCAGCTCGGTGCGTTCGAGGTGGACCCCCGTGATGGCGGTACCGACACCGATCACCATCAGGATCACCACCAGCACCCCGGTGGTGAGAATGGTGATGGAGCCTCGGGTCTGCTGCAGTCGGGCCCGCAAGCGGTGCATGAGTGTGCGGCCCCGATGCAGGAAGAGGCGCCGTCGGGTGGTCATCGGTCCGCTCCACGGTCGGCGCGGTACTGGTCCACCTGCACGGCGTGCGAGGCGCCGACGGCGACGGGCCCCGTCTCCCCCAGGACCGGGCCGAGCCCCGGGACCGGGACGGGGATCCTGACCTGGGCGCGCACGGTGCCGCCGGGACTCGAGCAGGGATCCTCGCTGCAGCGGATCTCGACGACGTCCCCGGCGTCGAGGCGGTAGTCCTCGAGGACCATCGCGGCATGCTGCTGGGTGCGCATCGCCGCCCGGTCCGGATCGGTCTGCACCGCGTGGATGCGGGCGGCGTCGCGGGCGATGGTGTCGGCGGCGAACACTGCGGCCTGGACCGATCCCAGGGTCAGGACCAGGTACAGCGTGGGGATGAGCAGAGCGGCGGCGAGCACCACGAATTCGACGATGGTGTTGCCGTCCTCGGAGGCCGGGCGGACTGATGTCCCGTGATGCCGTCGGCGATGGCGCGGCACCGCTCGGGGGCCGCGGCGGTCGGCGCGGGTACCGCGAGGGCCTGCGGACCCGCGTCCCGGCGTTCGGGCCGGCCGTCTCACCAGGTCTCCTCGTCGATCGCCCGTCCCTCGACGGTGAGCGTCCCGGCGGGGCCGAACAGGCCGACCAGCGGGAGCGTCGCGC
Organism: Brachybacterium fresconis; assembly: GCF_017876515.1. NCBI lineage: Bacteria > Bacillati > Actinomycetota > Actinomycetes > Micrococcales > Dermabacteraceae > Brachybacterium > Brachybacterium fresconis. Next base: position 1,160,577 of record NZ_JAGIOC010000001.1, read on the forward strand.
TGACCTCCACCTCGATGGTGCCGTCGGCACCCTCGGCGGCGGTCGCATCCGCCTGGAACGAATCGCCGAAGCGATCGCTGATGAGGCGCTCCGCACGCTCCGCCCCGTCCTCGGGGCTCGCACCGACCAGCGAGGCATGATGCGCCCCCTGCACCGCGGCGTCGATCAGGGTGTTGCGGGTGTGGACGATGAGCGCGGCCTGGACCACCCCGAGGGCGATCAGCACGATCAACGCCGCGACCATCGGGAACTCGACCACCGCCGAGCCCTCCTCGCCGCGCAGCCGCTGGACCAGGGGCCGTCCGGGGCGCGCAGGGGTGTCCCGTCCTCCGGACGGGGACTGGCCCGGCTGGTGGTGGTGCACGGTGGTCATCTCGACGCGGGTGTGGAAGCGCGCGTGCTCAGAGGCTGCCGCCGAGGAAGGGCGCCATGGCGTTCTCGAAGATCTGGACGATCTGGTCCGAGGCGACGGCCCAGAGGGCGACCACGATCCCGGCGGTCATGAGCGTGATGAGGACCCATCCGGGAACGTCGCCGCGCGGGGAGCTCAGGCGCGCGACCAGGCGGGCGGCGCGGCCGGGGTGGTTCGCGGCGTCCTGGGTCGGTGCTGCGGCGACGACGCGGCGGGGCGAGCGATGCAGGCGGGTGCGGTGGACGGTCATGTCAGCCTCCTCGGCGGATGGCCCGGGCGGAGCTCGGGGTGGGATCGGAACTGCAGATGGTGCGGGTGCTGCGATCGGGATGGGCGGTGGGCAGCTTCTCGGGGGAAGTCGAACGGCCAGAACGGTCAGACGGAGATCTCCAGGACGGCGAGGCCCGGGAAGATGGCGAAGACGATCACCAGGGGCATCACGAAGAACACCACCGGCATGAGCATGTAGATCTCACGACGACCGGCGGTCTCCATGAGGTCGCGCTTGGAGGATTCTCGGGCGTCCTGGGCCTGGGCGCGCAGCACATCGGCCAGGGGCGTGCCCCGCTCGATGGCGACGGAGACGCCTTCGCCGAATCGCCCCAGGGACTGCAGTGGGGTGCGGGATCCCAGGGAGGCCAGGGCTTGGGAGACGCTGGTGCCGGATCGGATATCGGCGACGGTGGCGGCGAACTCGTCCGGCAATGCCCCTGAGGAGGTGCTGGCCACCCGCTCCATCGCAGCGATCGGGCTCTCCCCCGCCGCGACCGCCAGGGCGAGCAGGTCAGCGACGGTGGGGAACTCGCGGGCCATGCGCGAGGCGCGACGCGAGATCTCCATGCCCAGCAGGTAGTCCCGCAGCAGGACGCCGGAGAGCACGCCGAGGACGACGATGACCAGGCCCAGCAGCGGACTCGCTCCCCGGGTGCCGATGGCGAGCAGGGCGATGACGACGCCTCCGACCAGGCCGATCACGGCGAAGATCACCTGCTCGATACGGAAGGAGTCGGTGGAGGAGCGCCGTCCGGCCAGCCGGAGCCGACGCTCGAGCTGGTCTGCCCCGCCGGTGAGGCGCTCGAGGAGGCCCAGGGCGCGCCTGGCGATCGGGCCCAGCAGGTTCTCGGCGACCACCCGGGCGCGGCTCGTCGCGGCAGGGGCGCTGAAGAGGGAGGCGGATCGCGAGCGCCGCAGGTACGGGTCGATGCGGGCTCCCAGGTCACGACTGCGCAACCAGGGGAGAAAGCCGGCCAGGAGGGCGAGTCCGATGCCGAGCAGGAGCCCGAGAAGGGCTCCGATCAGGACCGTTCCGGAGTCGATCACCGCAGCACCCGCTCATCCTGGGGAAGGCGGGCGATCAGCAGCATGACGCGGTAGGCGATCAGCGAGACCACGGCACCGATGACGATCATCGCCATGCCGAGCGAGGAATCATAGGCCTGGGCCGCCTGCGGCCTGGTCGACATCAGCGCAAGGACCAGCCAGGGTGCGGCGAGGGCGAGGCGCGCCGCATTGACGGTCCAGGATTGCCGTGCCTCGAGCTCCGCACGGGTCCGGGCGTCCTCGCGCAGGAAGGAGGCGAGAGTGCGCAGCAGACCCCCCAGATCGGTGCCGCCGACGTCGCGGGTGATTCGCAGCGCCTCGACGATGCGGTCGCCCACCGGGTCCGCCAGCCGCACCTTCAATCGATCCAGGCACGCCGCGAAATCACCGCTGGCCTGGTAATCCAGGGAGAACTCGTGGAAGGCGGGCCGCAGCTCCTCCGGGCCCTTGCGGCTGAGCTGCACCAGCGCTTCGGGCAAGGACAATCCGGCCCGGATGGCGGAGTTGATGTGGTCGACGGCCTCCGGCCAGACCTCGCGCAGCGCGGTGGCCCGACGACGGGCCGCCGAGCGCAGGAACACCACCGGCAGCGCGGTCGAGACCGCTCCGATCGTCAGCGACGGCACGACCGCGCTGGAGGTGGCCCACAGGGCGGCGGCGATGACCAGGCCGAGTCCCGCGCTGAGAGCCGGGACCGCCGCCGGGGGGACCGACGTGAGCCCCACGGCCACCAGGTCGTCGCGCAGCCGTTCCATGGCGCGGCTGATCCGTCCGCGACGAGGCTCCTGCCCATCCTGCTCCCACAGCGACCACCAGATCGAGAGCAGGCCGAGCCCGGCGACCAGGCCCAGGAAGGCGCCGTCGCTCATGCCGCCTCCGCCCCACCGAGCAGCGCGGTCAGGTCGTGACCGGTGCGGGCGAAACGCTCCGCGTGCGGAGGATGCCCGTTCCCACGCACCAGGCGCTCGCCGATGAGGGTGAAAAGATCTGCGATCTCGATGACCTCGTCCTCCACCCGCCCACTGAGCCCGACGATCTCGCGCACGCGGCGGCGACCGTCGGCCAGCATGTCGAGGTGGACGACGAGATCGATGGAGCTGGCGACCGTGGGGACCACGAATCGGCTGGAGACGTTCTCCCCGGCGAGCAGCGGCAGGGTGCACAATTTGACGACGGCGTCTCGGGCCGAGTTGGCATGGATCGAGGCCAACCCGGGCAGACCGCTGTTCAGGGCGATCAGCATGTCCAGCGACTCCGCCTCGCGGACCTCGCCCACGATGATGCGGCTGGGCCTCATCCTGAGGGCTTCCTTCACCAGGCGCCGCATCGAGATCTCGCCGGCTCCCTCGAGATTCGCCTGCCTGGTCTGCATGGCGACGACATCCCGCAGGCCCAGCCCCAGCTCGAACACCTCCTCGATGGTGACCACGCGCTCCCGCGCCCCGATGGACTGGGCGAGACAGCGCAGGAAGGTCGTCTTGCCCGCGCCGGTAGCCCCGCTGCACACCACGTTCAGCCCGGAGGCGATCGCGGCGTCGAGGAAGTCGGCGGACTGCGGCGTCAGCGCACCCAGGGCGACCAGGCCCGGCAGGTCGAAGGCCTTGGCCACGAATTTGCGGATGTTGATCGCCCAGTGCGTGCGGGTCACGCTGGGAATCACCACGTGCAGCCGGGACCCGTCCGGCAGCAGGGCGTCCACGAAGGGGGTGCTCATGTCCAGACGTCGCCCGGAGCTGACCAGCATCCGCTCGACGATTCCGCGCACCTCGGTGTCGGACAGGACGATCGTGGTCAGCTCGCTGCGCCCGTTGCGTGCGCAGAACACCTCGCTGGGCGAGTTCAGCCAGATCTCCTCGATCGTGGGGTCGTCCAGCATCTCCTGCAGCGGTCCGAACCCGCCGATGCGGGCGGCGACCTCCGCCACCATCGTCTCGTCGTCGTGCAGCACGGGGACCTCGCCGGAGGAGGAGCGCCGGTCGTAATCGGTGACCACCTCGCGGATCAGCGGCTCGAGCTGATCGGCGTGCACGTCCAGACCGCGCCGACGGATCAGCTCCCGCGACTCGGCCTCGATGACGGTGGCTGTGTCCATCCGGTCCCCTCCCGACCCCGACCGACCGGTCCTCCCCGGCCCTCAGCTGTGGCGTGAAACACGCACGCCGGTCACTGTAAGGCGGATCGGACCCTCGAGGCAGGTGAATGTCAGGAATTGTGGACAACCCTCCCCGTCTTCTCCCATGGCAGGATGTCGACACATCCGTCCCGAGATCGTCCTCACCTCAGGAGTCCTCCTCATGGCTGATTCCCCCGACCCCTCCTCCGAGTCAGGGTCCCCCCGCCTGAGCGGGCGCACCGTGACCTACATGACCAAACGCGTGCTGGCGGAGTTCTCGCGCGACGGCGGCACCGACCAGGCCGCCAAGCTGACCTACTACCTGGTGCTCTCGATCGCACCGACGATGCTGGCCCTGTTCTCGCTGGCCACGCTGCTGTTGTCCGATATGAAGGACGAGATCGCCGGCCTGATCAAGGAGGCCATCTCCTCCGGCGCCGGCGGCAGCGGGATGGAGGTCGGAGGTGCGGTCGACTCCACCTTGGACTCCCTCATGGGATCGGCGACCGGCGGCACCATCGCGCTGATCATCGGTATCGCCACGGCTCTGTGGTCGGCCTCGGCCTACATCAAGGCGTACGGACGCGTGGCCAACCAGATCTACGAGGTCCCCGAGGGCCGGGGATTCATCCGTCTGACCCTGTCGATGCTCGGCCTGACCGTCGCGCTGATCCTCGGCATCCTGCTGGTGCTGATCTCGGTGCTGCTGAGCCAATCGATCGTGGACAGCCTGCTGGGCCCGATCGCCTCGACCATCGGCGCCGAGGGCCTGCTCGCCTTCCTCACCGACTCGTTCCTGCCGATCTGGGCCTGGGCGAAGTGGCCCGTGATCCTGGTGCTCACCTTCGCGCTGGTCTCCCTGCTGTACTGGGGTGCCCCGAACATCGCCAAGCCCTTCCGACTCATCTCCCCCGGCGGGATCTTCGCGATCGTCGGCATCGGTGTCGCCGCGGTGGCGCTGTCCATCTACATGAGCACCGTCGCCGGCTACTCCAGCTACGGCGCGATCGGCGGCATCATGGCCGTGCTGTTCGCGCTGTGGATCATCAACATCGTGATCATCCTCGGCGCGGAGGTCGACGCCGAGTTCGAGCGCGCCAAGGAGCTCGAGGCCGGCAAACCCGCCGAGGACGACCTCGCCCTGCCCATGCGCGGGTCGAAGGGCGCCGAGAAGGCGGAGGCCAAGCACGAGGACATCGTCGATGCGGGCCGTGACATCCGGCTGCGGAACCTCCACCGCGACGCGGAGGCCTACACCGCCGAGGACGCCCGCCTCACCCCGCGCCACGGCGTGCCCACCGTCGGTTCCGACGGAGCCGACGGGGCCGAGCGGGATGCGGAGGAGGCGGTGGCCGAGAGCTCCCCTGCACCGCCCGCCGCGAAGACCGGGGACTGACATGTGCGGCCGCTTCGCCTTCTTCCAGGAGATCGAGCCGCTGATCGACGACCTCGGCGCGGTCGATCTCAGCGACCCCCACCTGCGCAGCCGCTGGAACATCCCGCCGACCGCCCCGATCCACGTGGTCACCGAATCGATCGACAAGGACTCCGGGGAGGTGCTGCGGGCCCTGCGCATCGCCCGCTGGGGCCTGCTGCCCCCGTTCGCGAAGGACGAGTCCTTCTCCTCGCGCACGTTCAACGCCCGCCGCGAGACGCTCGCCGAGAAGAACAGTTTTCGCGGGAGCCTGGCGCGCTATCGAGCGCTGGTCCCCATGGACGGCTACTACGAATGGGTCCGCGATCCTGCGGGCAGGCGCAAGCAGCCCTACTTCATCGCCCCGGCCGACGGGTCCCCGCTGTACATGGCGGCCCTGGTCTCCTGGTGGAAGGGCCCGGCCAGCCACGAGGGACCCGCCGCCAGCGCGGATGGCCGCTTCCTGCTCAGCGCCACGATCATCACCCGTGCGGCCTCCGGAAAGCTCGCCGAGATCCATGACCGCACCCCGGTGATGCTGCGGCGCGACCAGCTCGATGCGTGGCTGGACCCCGCCATGGACGACCGTCACGCCGCCCAGGAGTGGATCCTGGAGGATGCGCATCTGCTCCCGGACGCGACCCTCGCCCTGCGCGAGGTGGACCCGGCCGTGGGCAAGGTCGGCAACGACGGGCCGGAGCTCCTCGAGGGGCCGCGGACCCTGCTGTGAGCTCCGAGACGGATCTGCCCACCCCGGCGCGTGAGATCCGAGGATCCGGAGCGGTCCTCCTGAGAGCGTGAGATCCGAGGATCCGGAGCGGTCCTCCTGGGAGCATGCGGTCCGACGCGTCGGCTGGGAGTCCGGACACCGACGCGCCGGACCGTCGTGACGCCGGGTTCCGCCCGTCACCCTGCGGCGGCCGGGGATCCGACCGCGGTCTGACGAGACGGGTCGCTGACTCCCCGTACCCTCGAGACCATGACGGACGGTTCCCCCCAGAGCACGGACGCGCCGCACCGGCGCCTCCGACGCCTCGACCCGTTCCGCTGGATCATCGAGAACCCCGGCACCGTCGATCTGATCGGCTTCGGTGCCGGCGCGCTCCTCATCCTCGTCTTCGCCGTCGGCACCGGAAGCTTCGGCTGGTGGACCCTGTTCACCGTGCCGATGATCGCCGCAGGGGCGCTCTGCCGGGTGCGTCCTCTGCTCGGCGTCATCGTCATCGGGATCCTCGCGGTCAGCCACCTGCTGGTGAACATCCCGGTCGTCGGCGGCGACGCGTTGACGTTCTACGCCATGTTCTGCGCCGTCGCCTACGGCGGACGCGCCGTCGGCTGGGTCGGGGTGGGGGCCGGTTTCCTCGGTGTCCTCGCCCAGGCCGGCTACTGGGGCGTGTTCACCTACTTCACGGAGTACGGCGGTCCGGCGCAGGCCGCGGGGACCTTCGCCGGGCTGATCACCATCGGTTCGATCACGATCGTGGCGATCTGGGCGCTGGCCAGCCTCCAGCGGGCCCGGGTGCGGCAGCTGGCCCTGATCAGCGACCGCGCCGAGCAGGCCGTCCGCGAGCGCGAGCAGCGGACCGCTCTCGCCGTCGCCGACGAGCGGGCCCGCATCGCCCGGGAGATGCACGACGTCGTCGCCCATTCCCTCTCCGTGATCATCGCGCAGGCCGACGGCGGCCGGTTCGTCGCCTCCCAGCAGCCCGAGAAGGCGGTCGACGTGCTCGGCACCATCGGCGAGACCGGACGCGCGGCGCTCGCGGACATGCGCTCCCTGCTCGGCGTGCTGCGCCACGAGGACGAGACCAGCTTCGGGCCCCAGCCCGGCCCGCCGATGCTCGAGGACCTGGCCGACCGGGTGCGCGCCGCCGGGCTCGAGGTGGATCTCGACCTCGACGGCGATCTCGAGGATCTCTCCCAGGCGCTCGGCATGTCCGTGTTCCGCCTGGTCCAGGAGTCCCTGACCAACGTCCTCAAGCACGCCGGGGCCGGTGCCTCCGCGGCGGTCCGCATCCATCGCACCGCCGCGCACCTGGAGATCGAGATCCTCGACGACGGCCAGGGCACCGACCCCGCCTCCGACGGTCAGGGCCACGGCCTGACCGGGATGCGCGAGAGGATGTCCGTGTTCGGCGGCACTCTGCAGGCCGGGCCGCTCCCCGGTCGCGGATACCGGGTGCGGGCCGTGGTCCCGCTGGACGGCACCCTGCGCGGCGGCGAGACCGCTGACGGCCGGACCGCCGCCGCGCACCCCGACGACACCCCGGGTCCCCCCGCCGGCCCCCCGGACACCGCCACCGGATCCGGTGCTGGATCCGGCACCGCCGCCCCCGACCCGTCCCACCCCGGAGGAGATCCCCGATGACCGATCCACTCGACCGTCCCCTGCGCATCGCTCTGGTCGACGACCAGCCGCTCGTGCGCGCCGGCTTCGCGATGGTGATCGACTCGCAGCAGGACATGGAGGTCGTCGTGCAGGCGGCCGACGGCGCCGCCGCCGTGCAGGACCTGCGCGCCCGCACCGTCGACGTCGTGCTCATGGACGTGCGGATGCCGCGGATGGACGGCATCGAGGCCACGCAGCGCATCCTCGAGCAGGCCCCGGAGGGCCGCGCCCCGAAGATCGTGGTGCTGACCACCTTCGACATCGACGAGTACGTCGTCTCGGCGATCCGTGCCGGAGCCAGCGGGTTCCTGCTCAAGGATGCCCAGCCCGAGGACCTGCTCGGCGCGATCCGCACCGTCCATCGCGGGGACGCCGTGATCGCCCCGTCGGCCACCCGTCGCCTGCTCGCCCGTGTGGTCGCGACCCCCGAGCCGCAGGAGCAGGACACCTCGCCCCTGGACGCCCTCACCGAGCGGGAGCGGGAGGTGCTCTCGCTGATGGGCCGCGGCTGCTCGAACCAGGAGATCGGGGCCCGGCTCTTCGTCGCCGAGGCGACCGTGAAGACGCATGTGGGGCGCGTGCTGGCCAAACTCGGCGCGCGCGACCGGGTCCAGGCCGTGATCATCGCCTTCGAGACCGGGCTGGTCGCCCCCGGTGCCGACTGAGACGCCGGACCGGACGGTGCCGTCGGGTCCGCAGACGCGCCCCGGACCCGACGATCCCCTGGCCTGACCGGCTCGGCGGCCCCGCCGCCGTCATCCCCTGGTATGACCCCGTCCCATCCCCCGGTCTGGCCGCAGCCGGCAGGTCGCGACCCGAGACGGACGCTCCCCGGCACCCGGACGCGGGAACATCGTCATGACCGCACACCCCGTGACGAAGGATCCCGATGACAGCCCAGCCCGTCCCCGCTCCACCCGCCACCGCGGAGGCCACCTCCCCCGCCATCGTCGCCCGCGGCGTGACCCGCACCTACGGCACCGGCGCCGGGACCGTCACCGCCCTGGACGCGGTGGACCTCGACATCGCCCGCGGGGCGTTCACCGCGATCATGGGCCCCTCCGGCTCCGGCAAGTCCACCCTCCTGCACACCCTGGCCGGCCTCGACGTCGTCGACGACGGCTCGATCCGCATCGACGGCACCGAGATCACCGACCTCGGCGACGACGCCTTGACGCGCCTGCGCCGGGAGCGGGTCGGCTTCGTGTTCCAGTCCTTCAACCTGCTGCCGATGCTCAGCGCCGAGCAGAACATCCTGCTGCCGCTCGAGCTCGCCGGCAGACGCGTGGACCGCGCCTGGCTGGAGACCATCACCACCGCCTTCGGCCTGACCGACCGCCTCGATCATCTGCCCTCGCAGCTCTCGGGCGGGCAGGTCCAGCGTGTCGCCATCGCCCGGGCCCTGGTCACCTCTCCCGCGGTCGTCTTCGCCGACGAGCCCACCGGCAACCTCGACTCCCGCACCACCGAGGAGGTGCTGGACTTCCTGCGACTGTCCGTGGACGAGTTCGGCCAGACGGTCGTCATGGTCACCCATGAGCGCGAGGCCGCCGAGCGCGCGGACCGGATCGTCTCCCTGGCCGACGGCCGTCTGGCCGCCGACGAGGATCTGCGGGGCCGGCACTGATGGCGCGCCGCACCCCGCTGAAGCTCACCCCGCTGCGCCGCCACCTCGCGGCCGTCCTGACCATCGCGCTGTCCTGCGCCTTCGTCACCATCATGGTGCTGGCCGGCAATCTCATGCAGGCCTCGTTGGCCTCCCAGGCCAGCCAGCAGTACGACGGGGCCGATCTCGAGATCTCTCGCCCCCTGACCGATGAGCAGTTCTCCTCCGAGCGGCCTCTTCCAGCTCCCGAGATCGACGGCGCCGAGCAGACCTGGCCGCTGCTGACCAACTACCTGCAGCTGACCTCCGAGGCGGACGGTGGCAGCGCATTCCTCTCGGCGGCCATGCTCCCGCCCTCGGCCACGGCCGAGCAGGCCCTGACCGACGGCGAGCTGCCCTCGGCGGCCGACGAGGTCGTGCTCGACACGGCCGCCGCCGAGGCTCTCGAGGTCTCCCTCGGGGACACCGTCACCCTGGCGGCGGACGTCTCCCCCACCGGTCAGGAGGCGAGCTTCACCGTCACCGGCCTCGCCCCCACCGCCGAGGGATCCGTCTTCGGCGGCACCCCCCGCGTGCTGGTCACCGACGCCGACGCGGCCGCGCTGCTGGGCCCCACCGAGGGCACGCTGACCGAGACCTGGCTGGCCTCTGTCCCGGAGGGCACCGATCCGGCCACCGTGGCCGAGGCCGCGAGCAGCGGTGACGTCACCGTGCGCAGCGTCGAGGAGGCCGAGCAGGAGGCGACCTCCGAGCTCACCCAGGGCTCCGCCGCCCTGGGGATGATGCTCGGCGTGTTCGTGGTGATCGCCCTGTTCACCAGCGCCGTGGTCATCGCCAACACCTTCGCGGTCACCATCGCCCAGCGCACCCGATCCCTCGCCCTGCTGCGCACGCTGGGGGCCACTCGCGGCCAGGTGCGCCGCGTCGTGCTGCGGGAGTCCCTGCTGGTCGGCGTGCTCGGCGCCGTCGCCGGCCTGGTCAGCGGTCATCTGCTGGTCCAGGCCGCCCTGGCCGTGGCCGATGCCGTGGGCTGGCTCGACGGGCTGATGATCGTCCCGGTCGGCCTGTGGTCGGTGCTGCTGCCGGTGATCGCCGGGGTGGTCATCACCCTGGCAGCGAGCCTGGCCCCGATGCGCGCGGCCACCCGGGTGGCACCGCTGCAGGCGCTGCGGCCCGAGCCGCCCTCGCAGCGCCGCGGGCTCGGCGCCCGCGGCGTGATCGGCATCGTGGCCGTCGTGCTCGGTGTCCTCGCCCTGGTCGGCGGCACCCTGCTGGCCGTGCAGGACGCGCCCTCGCTCGGAGTCCTGCTGGCGATGGCCGGGGGCGTGGTCAGCTTCACCGGCGTGCTGCTGGTGCTGATCGTCCTGACCCGCCCGCTGTCCTCCCTGATCGGCCGGATCATGGGCCGCTTCGGAGGACTCCCGGCGAGGGTGGCCAGCGCCAACGTCGCCCGGAATCCCCGGCGCAGCGCCGCCACGATCTCGGCCCTGCTCATCGGCACCACGCTGATGACGATGATGGCCGTCGGCGCGCGCACTGCCGAGGAGACGCTGACCTCGGAGCTCGATTCCCGTCGTCCGATCGACCTCATCGTCAGTGCCGAGGAGATGCCCGAGGACGGGGTCGATCAGATCGCCGGGATCGAGGGCATGGACGGGGCTCAGCCCGCCGCCCGCACGGACATCGACGTCGGAACCACCGAGCCGATGACGCTGTACGGCACATCCCCCGACGCCGTGCGTGAGACCTCCCACCGGCCCGGCATGGCCGACGAGCTCGAGGACGGCATCGTGCTGCTGGGGTCCGAGCGGGCCGAGCGGTTCGGCGTCACGGACGGGCAGACCCTGAGGGTCGAAGGTGCCGACGGGAGCCCGCAGGAGCTGCGGGTCCAGATCGACGCCAATCTGGCGATGTCCCTGGTCACCCCCGCCACCCTCGAGCAGATCGCCGGGGACGGGGCCACCCCCGTGGTCCTGGGTGACTTCGCTGATCCGGGCACCGCCGAGCGCGGGGACCTCGACGCCATGACCCTGGTCAACACGATCACCGAACAGACCGCCACGTCGGGCTGGTCCGAGGTCAGCACCGACGTCGGCGGCGCCGAACGCGAGATGTACGGGCAGATCCTCGACATCCTGCTGGGCATCGTTGTGGCCCTGCTCGCGGTCGCCGTGGTGGTCGCGCTGGTGGGGGTGGCCAACACCCTCAGCCTCGGTGTCGTCGAACGAACCTCGGAGAACGCCCTGCTGCGGGCGCTGGGCACCACGCGGCGCCAGATGCGGGCCATGCTCGGCTGGGAAGGCGTTCTGCTCGCCGTGGTCGGAGCCGTGCTCGGCATCGTGATCGGCAGCGGGTACGGGGTGCTCGGCATCAATGCTCTGCTGGGGTCCACCTACCCGGTCACGGTCACCATCCCCTGGGGCCAGGTCGGCCTGGTGCTGCTGCTCGCGATCCTCGCCGGGGGCGCGGCCTCGGTCCTGCCCGGTCGGGCCGCAGCCCGCACCGCGCCGGCGGCCGCGCTGGCCGGCGGTGAGTGACGCGCAGAGGTCCTGAGGAGACCGGGCCGGTGCGACGGCCAGCAGAGAGGACGGGCCCTGCCCCGGAACGCTCCGGAGCAGGGCCCGTCCCTCACAGCACGTCGATCAGACTCCACCCCCGGACCGATCTCCTACCGTTCGTCCCTCACAGCACGTCGATCAGTCGTCACCGCCCGGCAACGGGGTCGACCGCACCAGGTTCAACAGCAGCACGAACAGCACGATCGCCAGGCTGAGGGCGAGACCGCCCGGCCAATACAGACCGGTGCGCAGCAGGCTCGCTCCGACCAGCGCCTGGAACAGCTGCCAGGTGATGCCGTATCCGAGACCGAATCGCCCGGCGACCAGGATCGACCGGGCAGCCAGTGCCGTGCCGGCCGCGAAGATGAGCAGGAAGACCCCCAGGCCGATGCCGAACCGGCCGTTCAAGCCTCCCGCGGTGACCATCACGAAGCAGTAGGTGGCGGTGGCCGCGAGCAGCAGGGTCTCGACCCCGAGGAGGGCCGCGACGGTCGGGCGGATCCGCGGGCCGGGTGCTGGGGCGCCACCGGGACCGGAGCCGGCATCGCCAGAGGCCGTGGATCCGGCGGAGTGGGTATCGGTGGGCATGGGGAGACTGTATCCGTCGGCGGCGACCTCCCGCAGATCACCGCTCCCGCGCCTCCCTCACCCCGTCGCGCCCCGCCCGAAGCACTCCCCGCGGCCTTTTTCAACGCCTTCGTGCCGGGCATCACGCCGCCCTCCGACCTTGTGGGAAGTGCCACCCAGCTCGGCCACGCAGGCCCTTGTCGAGGCCGCGACCTGCCCAGAGAATGGAGGTCGGCTCGCTTTGACGTCGAGATCCGCGACAGCTGTCGCCGCCGCCGGATCCGCATCGACGAGCCGGAGACCCGAGAACGCCCCACCCGGAGCGACCCTCGCCGCGTCACGCCCCACGGGGTGGGGCGTGGCGTTCTGGAAAGAGAGAGTGACGATGGACTGGCGCCACCGTGCCGAGTGCCTCAACCATGATCCCGAGCTGTTCTTCCCGATCGGGAACACCGGACCGGCGATCACGCAGATCCAGGAGGCGAAGGCGGTGTGCCAGAAGTGCGACGTCATGACTGCATGCCTCAAGTTCGCCCTCGAGTCCGGTCAGGATTCTGGCGTCTGGGGAGGTCTTTCCGAGGACGAGCGTCGCTCCCTGAAGCGGCGCAACGCGCGCGCCCGCCGCGCCAGCTGAACCCTCGTCCTGCGTCCCGGAACGCCGGGTCGCGGGACATCCGCCCGGGGCGGAGTGCGTGCAGGCGCTGAGCGCCTTCGCGACCTCTCCGCCCCGGGCGGACCTGATCAGAGCGTGAGCGGGTCCAGGTGCACGTCGACCACCGCCCGCGTCCCCCCGTCGGGAGAGTCCTGCCAGGTCAGGGTCCCGCCCAGCTGACCCTGCACCAGCGTGAGCGCGATATTCGTGCCCAGACCGGTCGGCTTGGCCGCTCCCATCCCCTCGCCGTCGTCCTCGATGTTGATGACCAGATGCGAACCCTTCCGCTCGCTGCGGACGCTCAGGGTGCCACCGGTCTCCGAGAGCCCGTGCTCCACGGCGTTCGTGGCCAGCTCCGTGACCACCAGGGCGAGCGGGGTCGCTTCCTCTGCCCGGATCGACCCCACCCGGCCGAACTTCTCGGTGCGCACCTCCACCTGGGACTCGGTGAGCCGGGGCGCTCCGGCCCGGTGCACGGTGGCGCTGGCGGCGTCCACCGCCAGGCGCAGGCAGCGATCGATCACGTCGTCGAAGTGGACGGCCTCCTCCGAGCCCTGCAGCAGGGACTCGTGCACCAGGGCGATCGTCGAGACCCGGCGCATGGCCTCGCTGAGCGCATCACGCGCCTCGTCGGACTTCATCCGTCGCGACTGCATCCTCAGCAGTGCCGCGACCGTCTGGAGATTGTTCTTGACCCGGTGGTGGACCTCGCGGATGGTCGCATCCTTGGTGATCAGCTCCCGTTCCCGGCGGCGCAGCTCCGTCACGTCGCGCACCAGGATGATCGCGCCGGTGCGCTGCTCCTTCTCGGTCAGCGGCACGGCGCGCAGAGACAGCGTTCCCCCGCGGGCCTGCATGTCGGAGCGCCAGGCGGCGCGCCCCATGAGCACCAGGGGCAGGGACTCGTCCACCGGGCTGCGCGTCTGCAGCACCTCGGTGGACAGCTCGGCCAGGGTGATGCCCTCCATGTCGCCCTCGACGCCGAAGCGATGGAAGGCGGACAGCGCGTTGGGCGAGGCCCACTGGACGACCCCGCCGCCGTCGAGCTCGACGACGCCGTCTCCGACCCGGGGGGCGCCGCGGCGGGGCGGGATGGGCGCGCCCTCGATCGGGAAGGCCCCTGCCTGCAGCATGCGCAGCACGCGCACGCCGAGCTGATGCTGTCGGATCTCGTTCGTCGAGCGGATCCCGTCGCTGATCGGGCTCTCCGCCGCCAGCACCGCCAGCGTGCTGCCGTTCTTGCGGACCGGCACCAGCAGGCCGGTGGCCTCCCGGCCCTCGCGCTCGATCGGGGTGGGCTCGCCGAAGGGCTCCGCCCCCTCGAGCAGGGCGGGGATCTCGGAGTCCGTATCGGCCTCGAGCAGGTTCCCGACCGGATCCTCGTAGTAGACGGTGGAGCCGGTCGCGGGTCGGCAGTGGGCCACGGCCTGCGGACCGTCCGCGCTCTGGATCCACAGCACCAGATCCGATCGGAGCAGATCGGAGACGAGGTTCCAGTCCCCGACGAGGTGCTGGAGCCAATCGGCCTCCTTCTCGGTCAGGGCGCGGGCGTCGGCGAGGAACTTGGACAGGCTCGGCATGCGCCCAGGATAGTGCGATCCCCCGGGGTGGACGCGACCTGACCGCCGTCGCTCCTGCCGTAGGCTGAGACCGACCGATCCCCCGGGAAGGACGAGGATGAAGCTCCGCGAGACGTTGACCCTGCCGCTGTCGGCGCGCACCGCCGCGACGATGTACGCCGATCAGGAGTACACGGCGATCCGTCGCGAGACCCTGAAGGCGACCAGCGCGTCCTCCCAGGTCGACGGCGACCCCGTCGGCTCTTTCACGGTGCGGACCGAACTCGTGATGCCGACGGACAAGGTCCCCGACATCGCGCGTCGATTCGTCGGCTCCTCCGTCACGATCCGGGAGACGCAGACGTGGTCCGCTCCCGAGCCCGATGGCAGCCGCAGGGGCACGATGGATCTCGAAGTGGTCGGGACCCCGGCCGGGCTGACGGGAACCGTACGGCTCGCCCCCACCGGGGAGATGACCAGCAGCGTCGACATCGACGGTGACCTGGTGGCCAAGGTTCCGCTGCTGGGCCCCCGACTCGAGAAGGCTGCGGTGCCCTACGTCTCCACGGTGCTGCGCGCCGAAGAGAAGTCCGCCGCGGCCTACGCGGACCGCGCCGACGACTGACCCGAGGGCGGGTTCACGACCCGACCCGGGACGAGGCGTCCTGCAGCAGAGCCTCCTGCGCCGGAGCCTGGTACGGCCACGCCCGGTGCGATCATGCCGCCCGCGGCGATCAGGCCTCTGCCGCGTCGTCGAGGAAGGCCAGAGCGGCGCCGCCCTCGGAGGCGTCGAACCACAGCAGTGCGGGGTCGGTGTCATCGGCATCGGCCGCTGCGGCGTCGAGCTCGGTCACGTGGAAACTGGCGATCCGCGCCTGCGTCGGTGCGACGGTGACGACTCCGAAAGCACCACCGTCCTCCCCGGCGACCTCGACAGCGGCATCCGGGACGTCGGCGGCGATGACGAGGGCTCGCTGATCGGCAGCGCCGATCCGGTAGGCGATGTGCACGGCATCCTGCAGCGCGTCGTATTCCAGATCCTCCACGTCCTGGCCGGGACGGTCACGGAGCGCCTCGGCGTGCACGCCCCAGGCCGCCCGCCGCGCTGCCAGTTCCAGCCGCGCAGCGGAGGACTCCAGGGCGACGCGATCCTCGGTGGCCAGCGGCAGATAGATCCTCATGGTCGCCATCTTCTCACCCGCTCCGCCACCAGGAATGCACGGCTCACCCGGACCGCGCAGCGTCCCCGGGGGCCGAGGCTTCCGCCGTGCCCGGGGCGGACTCCCCCGGCCCGAGCAGCACCGGGGATCGGGAGAGCTCCCGCAGCCCTTTGCGCAGCGGCGAGCGCGGCGCGGACTCCGCCAGCAGAGCACCGTCCCAGGCCGCGGTCCGGCAGGCGACGGGATCGTCCGGCAGCACGTGGAGGGAGGACGCCGGCAGGCGGGAGCCGACGAGCTCGCGCACCCTGTCCGCGGGGACCGGAGATCCCACCCGGTTGACCACCACGTGCAGCTCGTGCACGCCGAGGTCCTCGAGCCGGGAGTGGTCGCGCAGGAGACGAGTGATGCTCACCGGATCCGCACCGACCACGGCCAGGACCGCGTCGGCGTTCTCGAGCGCGCTGATCGTCGCCGCATTGCGCTGGGGCGCGGCCGTGTCGTAGCTGAGCTCCTCATCCTCCTCGAGCACGGCCCCGACATCGGCGACGGTGAGCCCGCCCCGGCGCGAGAGCGCCTGCCAGACCCCGTCCATCGAGGTGCGCCGCACCTCCGCCCAGCGCGCCGGGACGCCGATCCCGCTGAGCAGGTGCAGACGCGGCTGGGCGAGCGGGAGCAGCGATTCCAGCGCGTCCTCGTCGAGGGTGTCGCGATCGTGGGCGCGGCACGCGGCGACCAAGCCCGGGGTCTCGTCGAGCACTCCCAGCATCTGGCTCTGCGAGGGACCGTAGGTGTCGGCGTCCACCAGGACCGTCTCCCGTCCGGCCAGCGCCGCTTCGGCGGCAAGGTTCATCGCGATCGTCGATCGGCCGGGGGCACCGGTCGGCCCCCAGACCGCGACCAGCCGTCCGCGCGGCTCGGGGGCTGCGTCGGTGGGCTCCTGCACCCAGGCCGTGGCGTCCTCGACGTCAGAGGTGACGGCGGCGGAGATCGCCGTGAGGATCTCCTCGATCGATGAGCCGGCGGGCAGGACGCGCCGCAGCCCCAGGGTGGTCTGCTCCGGGGCGTCCTCGGAGCGCAGCCCCACCACCGCGACCTCGCGCATCATCGTGGCGAGCGGCTCCCGGCCGAGCCCCCGGACGGAGACGTCGATCAGGACGACATCTCCGATGCCTGCCGCGCTCACCGCCAGGGTCTCGGCGAGATCCGCGCAACGACGCACCACCCGGGCCCTGCGACTGCGGTCCTGCGCGAGATCATGGACGATGCGCACCTCATCGCTGCCGGAGGCGCACAGGACGATGTCGATCACGGGGTGACCCCGTACGCTCCGGGCACGCCGATCACATCGAGCCGCTCCTCCTGGGCGAGCACCTGCAGGACGGCGGCCAGGTCGTCACGGGGCACCAGCACCTCGACGGACATGGAACGCATCCCCAGCGAGCTCCCCTCGTCGATGTGCCGGACGATGCCCTCGGAGACCAGCAGCTCGGCCTGCCCCGTGCCGCCGTCCTCCGGGGCGGGACCCGTGTGCCAGAGCTCGACCTTCGCCCCCGGCGCCACGGACTCGGCGACGGTCGTGTCCACAGGGATGACGATCGGTCGCAGCGGAACGTCCGAGGCCTGGCCGACGGCGGACAGCGGCAGCAGTTCGCCGGCCTGGATCGCGCTGGTGGCGACTGCTCCCTCCGGGATGGCCTCGACCGTGCCGACGTAGAGGTCCTCCTGCTCACCCAGACGCATCTGGACCGTCGCCAGGTCGTCGGGATCGATCACGTCACCCGGGACGACAGGGCTGCGCACGACCAGCACGGGCACGGTGGCGGCCAGGCGGGAGACCAGCAGGGCGCCCATCAGCACGCTGGCCACCACCAGGATGATGCCGACGATCAGCCGGGGATCCTTCCATCGTGGCCGACGCAGCCTCATCACCGGTGCAGTCCCCGCCACGTCATCCTCCCGCCCTCGTGCCCGGCCCCCGTGGCCGAGTCCTCTCCGGGAGGCTACGGGACGGTGGGCGCCCCGCGAGGGCGGTCTGCACGATTGTGGACAACCGGGCCGATCCGGCCCGGGCAGGCGTTGTCCACAACGTTCCTTCAGGCGGAGTCGCGAGGATGGGAGACTGTTCCCGACGCAGACGGATGGTTCCGCCCGGAAAGGATTGTCGATGACGCCTCGCTTCGTGCCGTTGTCCGATGTCGCCGAGATGCTGTCGATCTCGGCGTCACAGGCGTATGCACTGGTCCGGTCCGGTGAGCTGCGAGCCATCAAGGTCGGAGGACGCGGCCAGTGGCGGGTCGAGGTCTCCGAGATCGAGTCCTACATCGAGCGCAGCTATGCGGCGACGGCCCGGATCCTCGAGCATGAACGTGCCCTCGAGCGCCAGAAGGCCGACGGGAAGCGCTAGCGGGGACGCACCGCCAGCAGAGCATCCATCGCCACGGTGATCCGGGCGGACCCCGGGACGGTGCCGCTCTCCCCCGTGGGCAGGGAACGCACGTCCACGGCATCGGCCCCGACCGTCGCGAGTCGCCCCATGACACCCCCGGCCGTCGTCTCCAGGCGCACCACGCCGCGATCACGCGCGATCGTCCGCAGCACAGAACCCAGGCCCAGCGGTGAACGCAGGGACTCCTCGGCCGGCCGCGCACGGACCGGAAGCCCCTCGAGGAGGGCGATCGCGGTCAGCGGGACGACGGTGCGGCGACCGCCGCCCTCCTCGTGCAGGGCGACCCATCCCTCCCCGACGTCCTCCACGACCCCCTCGAGCCGCAGCACCGACCCGAGGTGGAGCGTGAGAGTCCTGCCGCCCGCTCCCCGCAAGCGGTCCCCCAGGGACAGCTGTGCGCGCTCGGCCCGGGCCAGATCCTCGGAGACGGCGCGCATCTCCTCGCGCTCGTGGTGGGCGAAACGCCCTTCCAGGTCCTCGAAGATCCGCTCGAATCGCATGGCGTCACTCTAGGCGGCCGGATCGTCCCCGGATGCCCGATCCACCGCGGCGTGCGACGACCACCTGCTCCGCCCCTCGCCGCATCCCGCCGCCCATCGCCGCGCCCCGCCTCGCGCAGCGCGGCCCGACGTCCCTCCTCCCCCGACCCTCCTCGTCCACACCCGTGTCCTGCACACTTGCGCCGCGGAATGTCCCGCACTAGTTTGCTCTACATCGGTTCGTTCTGTATCAAACTTCATCAAACAGCATGATGTGACCGGGAACGAGCGGAGTCAGCGACGACAGGGGAGTTCATGGGGTCCGACGACGAGACCGCGGCGACGCCGGCAACCCGCCCGGCGTCCGCGGCACTGAGCGCGATGCTCGCAGCCGGCGGGGCGCTGGCGATGTCGAGCGCGCTGACCGCCCTGCGGCAGACGGCCACCCAGGGCGTGGGCGAGAACGCCCTGATCGCCGCGGTGCTGATGACGATCGCCGGCCTCGGCCTGGTGCTCTGCGGGTATCTCACCCTGATCTGGTCGCTGGCCACCGTGGCTCTCTTCGCCGGGCCCGCGAGCCGCGTCGGCGTCGCCGTGCTCCTCGCCCTGCGGGTGCTCGCGCCTCGGATGGCGCGACGCGTGGTGCTCGGTGCCGCCGTGGCCACCACCGCCACCGGGCTCGTGCTCGTCCCGGCCACCGCCGCCGACGCAGGGGCCGATGCCGACGACGGACAGACCCCGCGGCCGACCTCGGTGTCCTCGCAGCTCGTCCCCTCAGCGCCCTCGGACGCGGCGCCGTCGAACCCCGATATCGACCCCGAGCCCGAGGCCGAGGCTCCCTCCTCGAGCGGCGACGAGGACGGTGGTTCCCGGCAGCTGCCTCCGCTGGGATGGGGCGGCAGGCACTCACCGGGCGACACTGCGCCCTCGGGCGTCGACGCCGCAGACGAGGCAGGTGGCCCGGACACCGAACCGACGGATCTCCCGGCGCCCGCCGACACGGGCGCAGCGCCCTCGACGCCCCCGCGCACCGTCGTGGTGCAGCCCGGGGACACCCTCTGGAGCATCACCGACGACCTGCTCGGTCCTGCCCCGGACGACCCGTCCGAGATCGCGTCGGCCTGGCCGACGCTCCATGAGGCCAACCACCGGGTCATCGGACAGGATCCCGACCACCTCGAACCCGGGCAGGAGCTGATCGTGCCCGCATCCCTTTCCCCTCAGGAGCAGTGATGACCACCACCGGCCAGCGGCCCGCCCCGACCAGCGACGCCCCCGAGAACCTGTCCCTGCACGACCCCCGCGTGGTCGAGCGGATGGTCGCCCCGGTGGCGCGCCGTGCCGTGGAGATCGTGCGTGACATGCGACCGGAGAACGCGCTGTCGCGGATCGTCACGCCCGAGGTCGGCACCTTGCTGTCCCGGCGCGCGGCGCTGACCCGGCGGCTGCGGGCGTCGACCGGCTACGCACCGCCGCAGCGTCTGCTGGTCAGCGGCGTGCGCACCTGCATCGTCAACGAGCACACCGTCGAGGCGAGCTGTGTGCTGCGCGAACCCGATCGCGCCCGCTTCCTGGCGATGCGCTGGGAGCTGCGTCACTCCGGCTGGCGGGTGACCGTCCTGGAGATCGGCTGACTCAACCTCGACGTCGGCTGCGGGCCCGCCGGGCGGCCCGGTTCGAACTCGTCGGGGCGCCTTCCGGCTTGTCCTGCGGGGTCTCGGAGGCCGTCGGTGCGGCGGACGCTCCCTGGCGGGCTCGGCGGCGGCGCTGTGCCCGCGAGAGGGTCGACTCGTCCTGGACGCCGTTGCCCTCCGCGGAGGAGTACCGCAGCTCGCGCGAGGTAGTTCCGTCATCGAGCCCACGCGCGGTGAGCACGACCTTCTGCTCGCCCGCCAGCGCCTCGGAGCCGGAGCGCGGGGCGGACTCCTCGGCAGATTCCTCGCCGGCCTCGGCGTCGCCGGAGACGTCGGTCTCCGCACCGTCCTCCGCATCCGTGGCGTCGGAGGCCACCTCGTCCGAGGAGTCCTCCTTCGAGGTCTCCTCGTCCCGTGCCGTCTCCTCCTCGTCGGCGGTGGCCTTCTGGGCGGCCGCGGCCGCGGCGGCGGCCTTGCCCATCGCCGTGGAGCTGCGCAGCAGGTCGCTGACGGCCTGGGGCACCACCGGCTCAGTCTTCTCGACCTGCACCTCGAGGTTGAAGATGTACCCGACGACGTCCTCCTTGATGCCCGCGATCATGTCGTTGAACATCAGGTGGCCCTCGCGCTCGTACTCGATGAGCGGGTCGCGCTGGGCCATCGCCCGCAGACCGATGCCCTCCTTGAGATAGTCCATCTCGTAGAGGTGCTCGCGCCAGCGACGGTCCATGACCGACAGCAGCACGCGGCGCTGCAGCTGGTGCAGCCCCTCCTCCCCGAGTTCGTCCTGACGTGCCGCGTAGGCCACGCGCGCATCGGCCAGGATCTCCTCGCGCAGCACATCGGCACCGAGGTTCTCCTTGCCGCCGACCTCCTCGATGAGCTCATCGGCCGTGATCGAGACGGGATAGGCGGGCCGCAGAGCACCCCACAGCTCCTCGAGGTCGACGTCCTCGGGCGTCCTGCCCTTGGTGTGCTCGTCGACCGTCCCGCCGATCACCTCGTCGATGAACCGCCCGACGTGGGAGTCGAGGTCCTCGCCCTCGAGGATCTGGGCGCGCTCCTGGTACAGCTTCTTGCGCTGCTTGGTCAGGACGTCGTCGTACTTCAGGACGTTCTTGCGGATCTCGGCGTTGCGGGACTCGATCGAGTTCTGGGCGCGCTCGATCGCGCCGGAGACCATGCGGCCGGTCAGCGGGATCGACTCGTCCACGCCTCCGCGTGCCAGCAGCGACTCCGCGGCGCCGGAGTTGAACAGACGCATGAGGTCGTCCTGCAGCGAGAGGTAGAAGCGGGACTCGCCGGGGTCGCCCTGACGGCCCGACCGGCCGCGCAGCTGGTTGTCGATGCGGCGGGACTCATGGCGCTCGGTGCCCAGCACGTACAGACCACCGAGCTCGACGACCTCGTCGTGCTGCTCGGAGACGGCCTGCTTGGCCTTCTCGAGCTCCTCGTCCCAGGCGGCCTCGTAGCCCTCCGGGTCCTCCTCGGCATCCAGGCCCCGGGCCTCGAGGGCCGCGTGCGCCATGAACTCGACGTTGCCGCCGAGCATGATGTCGGTGCCGCGGCCGGCCATGTTGGTGGCGACGGTGACAGAGCTCTTGGCCCCCGCCATCGCGATGATCGCGGCCTCACTGGCGTGGTTCTTGGCGTTGAGCACCTCGTGATCGACGCCCTGGGCGGTCAGCAGCTTGGCGAGGTACTCGGACTTCTCGACGCTGGTGGTACCCACGAGCACCGGCTGACCCTTCTCGTGCCGCTCGACGATGTCCTCGACGACGGCGTCGAACTTCGCCTTCTCGGTGCGGTAGATGCGGTCGGCCTCGTCGGCACGGATCATCGCCTTGTGGGTCGGAATCGGAACCACGCCGAGCGAATAGGTGTTCATGAACTCGGCGGCCTCGGTCTCTGCCGTGCCGGTCATGCCCGAGAGCTTGTCGTAGAGCTTGAAGTAGTTCTGGAGGGTGATCGTGGCGAGGGTCTGGTTCTCCGCCTTGATCTTCACCCCCTCCTTGGCCTCGATCGCCTGGTGCATGCCCTCGTTGTAGCGGCGACCGGCCAGGATGCGGCCGGTGTGCTCGTCGACGATCATGACCTCGCCGTTGAGGACCACGTAGTCCTTGTCGTCCTTGAACAGCTCCTTGGCCTTGATGGCATTGTTGAGGAAGCCGATCAGCGGGGTGTTCAGGGACTCGTAGAGGTTGTCGATGCCCAGGTGGTCCTCGACCTTGTCGATGCCGGACTCGAGGACTCCCACGGTGCGCTTCTTCTCGTCGACCTCGTAATCGCGGTCCCGGCGCAGGAGCTTCACGACCTTGGCGAACTCGCTGAACCACTTGTTGGCGTCTCCCGAGCCCGGACCGGAGATGATCAGCGGGGTGCGGGCCTCGTCGATGAGGATGGAGTCGACCTCGTCGACGATCGCGAAGCTGTGCCCGCGCTGGACCCTCTCGCTCGGGTCCAGGCTCATGTTGTCGCGCAGGTAGTCGAAGCCGAACTCGTTGTTGGTGCCGTAGGTGATGTCGGCGCCGTACTGCTCACGACGCTCGGCCGGCGACATGCCGGACTTGATGACGCCGGTGGTCAGTCCGAGGGCGCGGAAGACGCGGCCCATCAGGTCGCTCTGGTAGCCGGCGAGGTAGTCGTTGACGGTGATGATGTGGACGCCCTTGCCGGACAGGGCGTTGAGATATGCCGGCAGCGTGGCGACGAGGGTCTTGCCCTCGCCGGTCTTCATCTCGGCGATGCGACCGCGGTGCAGGGCCGCACCACCCATGATCTGGACGTCGTAGGGGCGCTGGCCGAGCGTGCGGTGCGCCGCCTCACGGACCGCGGCGAACGCCTCGACCATGATGTCGTCGAGGGTCTCGCCGTCCTCCAGGCGCTCGGAGAAATGGACCGACTCCTCCCGCAGCTCCTCGTCGCTGAGCTCGGTGAAGACGTCCTCGGCCTCCCCCACCTTCCGGGCGATGACCTCGAGCCGGCGCACTTCACGGCCTTCGCCGGCGCGCAGGATCTTGTCGAAGAGGTTGACCACTCGTGCTCCCGTAGTTCTGTGGATGCGTCCTCGCGGACGGCTGATGCCTGACCCATCGTAAGCGTCACGTCACGCAGAGGAGACGACGTGCGCGGATCGTCACGAAGCGGCGCCTCGATCCCCGGCCTCCAGGACTGCGGCCAGCGGCTCGGCCAGGGCGCCGGTCCCGGCCCCGGTGCGCACCCGGACCCGATCCAGCCCCTGCCATCTCGCGGCCCGCCCCAGCTCGGCGCCGAGCGCTTCGACCACGGCTTCGTCGGCAGGTCGCTGCCGGGCCGGCAGATGCGGGAGGTCCTCGCGGAAGGTGCCGCGCACCTCGAGCACGCCCCGGGCCCGATCGGCCTTGAGGTCGACGAGGGCCGGGATGACGTCCCCGTGCAGGAACAGCAGTGAGTAGTAGCCGGTGGTGCGGCGCGCCTCAGGGGTGTAGATGCCGATGCGGTACTCGACGTCGAAGAGATGCGACAGGCGCGGACGGTGGAAGACGAGCGGGTCGAAGGGGCTGACCAGGGCGGAGATGCGCAGCGGAGTCGGCGCCGGGGCGTCCCGGTGCAGCAGCATCTCGCGCGCTCCGGCGGGGTGCTCGACCCGGACCCGCCGCACCTCGCCGGTGGCCTCGAGAGCCTCCATGGCCGCTCGGGCCTCGCGGACCGGCACCCGGAAGTAGTCGGCCAGCGAGGCGGTCTCGGCGATGCCCAGGGATCGGGCGGCCAGGGCCATCAGCGCCCGGATCGACTCGGCCCGCTCGGGGTCCTCCGCCTCGGCCGCCGGGGCGAGGTCGTCCGCGCCGGGTGGAGCGGGCGCCCGGAGCGTTCTCGGGGCGTCCTCGGCGGCGACGTAGAGCCGTTCGAACTGGGCGCTGCGACCCACGCAGTCGAGGGTGCCGGAGCGGAAGAGGTACTCCACCGCCCACTGGCTGTCGGTGCGGCGCCATCCCCAGCCGCCTCCCCGCTCGGTGTCTCCGAGGTGGCGGGAGACGGTGGCCGCGCTGGCGGGGCCGATCTCCTCGAGCGCAGCGAGGATCTTCTCCAGCAGGTGCGGGCTGGAGGCGCCGGCCTCACGGATCGCGCCCCAGTCCCGGTGAGCCGCGGCGCGGCGGCGGAAGTCCAGCAGACCATGGACCTCGTGGGTGGCGAAGGTGGCCTCGTGCGCGAGCGCTTCACGCACCAGGCGGCCGGGGCCCGGGCGCGAGAGTCGGTCCAGCACCGCCGGATCCCAGCTGCCGGTCCGGGTGAACACCGGCAAGTGATGAGCGCGCGCGAAGACGCTGACCGAGTCGATCTGGAGCAGGTGGGTGTGCTCGAGGGTGCGGCGCAGCGCCCGACGGCTGGCGGCAGGGGCCGGGATCTCGGTGCGACGGGCACGGCCCATCCCCTGCGCGCGCAGGGCGATGCGTCGGGCCCGGGTCCAGCTGAGGGTGTCGGTCACCGGGGCACTCTCCTCGGGGTGGGCCGGGCGCTCGATGCCGCTGCGCGGGATCGGCCGGCCCAGCGACGTCGGGCGGGAGGGCGCCCTCGCGCACCTCCCGCCCGAGCGATGTCGGTGGGGATCAGGACGACTGGAGCGCCGCGTCGAGCTCGATGACGCCGTAGTTCCAGCCCTTGCGCCGGTAGACGACCTTGGGGTTGCCGGTCTCCGCGTCGACGAAGAGGAAGAAGTCGTGGCCGACGAGCTCCATCTGGTAGAGGGCGTCGTCGATGCCCATCGGGGTGGCCCGATGCTTCTTCTGGCGTATCACGACCGGGCTGCCGGCCTCGGCGAGGTCCGTCTCGGACGATGTCGGGGTCTCGGACTCCTGGGACGAGGCAGCGGGCTCCGACGGGGTCTCCTGGAGCGCTGCGGGCAGGTCCTGGTCGGCAGGCATCGTGCGCACACTCGCTCCGGGCCCCTGATGGGAGCGGTCGCGGCCGCGACGATGGTCCTTGCGCCGATCGCGAGCGCGACGGAGGCGCTCCAGCAGCTTGCCGTAGGCGATGTCCAGGGCGCCGTAGAGGTCATCGGCCCTGGCCTCCGAGCGGATCACGGAACCGTTGTCGTGCACGGTCAGCTCGACGCGATCGCTGAGCTCGGCCTGCCTGGGGTTCTTCTCCTGAGAGACCTCCACGTCCACGCGCAGAGCGGCGGGCGCGAACTGGGTGACCTTGTCGAGCTTGTCGGTGAGGTGGCGACGGAATCGGTCCGGGACGTCCATGTGGCGTCCGACGACATTGATCTCCATGAGGTGTTCTCCTCCTATCCGGATGCGGCCGCTCTGAGCCCGGCCGCAGTGGCTCATCGGCTGGGGCTGGCACCTCCTGATGAGAGGGGGCTCGTCCGATGTGACGAGTCGCACCAGCATGCCACGTTTTGCTCAACGATTCCTGGTCCTCCGTCATGACAGGTCCGGATTCGCGGGTGTCCCCGCGATTCGAACGCGTGCCGAGGCGACGACGACCGCCCCGAGGACCTGCATCCCGGCCCGTGTGAGCGCCTCGTGCATTCCTCTCAGGGTCGCGCCGGTGGTGACGACATCATCGAGGATCACCACTTTCGCGTTCTCGGCCCCGGCTCGACGGACGGCGCCGCCGGACAGACGGATGCGCCGGGTGCGGCGCTGCCGCGCTCCCCGACCCTCCTGGGCGGTGGTCGGGACCGCACGCAGCGGCAGTGCGCGCGCGGCGCCGGTGCGCCCGATCGCATGGGCCAGCTCGGTCGTGTGGTCCTCCCCGCGACGCAGCCGGGCACTGCGGCGGGACGGCACCGGGACCAGATGCGGGCGGCGCACCCCGCCCGCGACGGCGAGCGTCGTCACCGCCGGGGCGAGAGCAGGGGCGAGGCGGGAACCGAGGTGCAGCATGCCGCCGTTCTTCCAGGCGAGCACCAGGTGCTGCAGGGGTCCGGTGTACTCGCCGAGGGCGAGCACCGGCAGCACCGGGGTGTGGTCCACCCCGGCCGGGAGCGCGATGCCCTCGCGCAGCTCCGGGCGGATCCGGGCGGCGGTCAGCTCCTGCAGCGCGTCGCAGCAGGTCTCGACGCGCACCGGGCGGGCGGTGAGCATCTGCGTGCACTGCGGGCACAGCCAGGCTCCCTCGCGCCCGCAGGGGCAGCGTCGTGGCGCGACCAGGGAGCAGGTCTGCGCGGCGATCTCCCGCGCCAGGGGCAGCAGGCCCATCCGTGTCCCGGGCGTCGTGTGCGTCGTGTGCGTCGTGTCCACCAGACGATTCCATCGTCCCGCCGCTCGCCGCGCTCGGGTGGGCCGTCGGGTGTGGACGGACCCGGGATGGGGAGGACGGACGGCACGCACCCGGGCGGGTGCAGCCATCCGGGTGGACGCCACGAGCACTCCGGGATGCGCCCGCCCGGCGGCCGCCGTCCTCGGCGCGCACCGAGGGTCCTCGTGGTCAGTAGAACCAGGGGTCGTGGGCGTCGAGGTCGACCGTGGTCCATCCGCTGCTGTCGCTGCGCAGCAGCGTCCCGTCGGAGGTCCCGGCCCAGATCGATTCCCCGACGACGGTTCCGGCGATGCGGTTCACGTCTGCCCGCAGGGCGGGCAGCGGCTCGCGACCGGTGGCGAAGTCGACGACCTGGGCCCGCAGCTCCTCGGTGCCGGGATCGGAGCCCAGCACGATCACGGCGACCTCGTCGTACCAGCTGGCCTGGGTGACGTCGGCGAGGAAGGTGCGCACCTGCACCGGCTCGGTCAGGGAGAGCGGCACCCCGTCCTCATCCCGGACCACCGCGCACAGGTCGAGCCGGGAACCGCCGGCGTCCGCGGAGAGCACCACCATCCGGGTGGCGTCCGCCGCCAGGTCCAGGGTCAGCACCTCTCGGCCCTCGAGCCAGGCGGCATCGACCTTCGCATCGTCCTGCGGTCCGCTGCCGGCCAGGGCCAGCAGCACTCCGCCGCTGTGCTGCGCGGAGGTCCACACGTATCCCGCGTCGTCGATCCGGGGCGGGACGAACACGCCGCCGGTCGCCGCCTCGCGCAGCGGCACCGAGTCGTCGGTCGAGGCCACCAGCACCACCGAGGCGTCCTCGGCGAGAGCTGCGGCCAGGACGCCGTCCTGGGCGATCACCGGCGAGGTCAGCTCCCGCTCCGCGAGCGCGGGCACCTGCTGCTTCGCGGGCGCGTCGGTGCTGGGGTCCGCCAGGGAGATGACGCCGGTGGGGCCGGCGGCGATCGGACGGTGCCCCGGCAGCGCCCGGTCGACCCCGGACTCCGCGTCCGCGGTGTACTCCTCGCCGTCGCGGACCAGGCGGACCCCGGACAGGGTGCGCACCGAGCGCAGCGAGGACTCGAGCTGGGCGAGGGCCGCGGCACGGGAGGGGGCGGGCAGAGCGACGATCGCGGTGGGCACAGTGATCTCCGGCGTGCCGTCCACGCCGGTGGCGACCTCGGCGTCGGTGACCTCCGGGGTATCGGGCACCTCGCTGTGCACGGCGCCCTCGAGGAAGGCGGCGGGACCGGCCGTGAGGGCCTCGAGCACCGCCGCGGCACCGCGCTGCAGGGAGAACCAGCGGTGGTCGGGGACCAGATGGATGCCGCGGGCGTCGAGGAAGTACAGCCGGGCCGGGGCATACAGGGTCTCGAAGGCCGCCTCGGACAGGAAGATCCCGTCCGCCACCTCGCTGATCCGCCACTGATCGTCGACCAGTTCCATCGCCACCTCGACCTCCTCGTTGACCGGTCCGGCCAGCAGGCTGCGGGTGCCGGCCCCGTCCACGAGAGCGAGCACCTGGAGCACCAGCACCATCTCGGTGTCGCTGATCTCCCGGACCTCCAGCTCCTGGCTGCTGGAGTAGATCGTGATCCCCGCCCGTGGGTCCCAGTCCGGTCGCTTCTCGGCCGTGAGATAGGAGCGGGCGACGGCGAAGTTCTCCGCGGAGCCCACGCCCGCCTGGACGAAGCCGACCACGACGGCCTGCGCCGTGGCGTCCTCCGGCGGAGGCAGCGCCTGGACATAGGGAGCGCCCGGCTGAGCGCGCCCGGCCAGCGGGCGGCTGGAGACCGGGGACGAGGTCGGGATGCGGGCGCAGGCGGAGCCGAGACCGAGCACCGCGACGGCTCCGGCCGCGCGCAGGACGGATCGGCGAGCGGGGGTCATCGGTCTCCTCCGAGGGTCGGCGGTTCCTGGTCGGGGCTCGCAGCAGAGCTCGGATCCGGGCTCGTCCACGGGCTCACCTCGGGGCTCGCAGCGGATCGAGCGGGGTCGGCCAGGTCCGGGAGATCCGGCAGCAGCCCGGGACCGATCGGGATCTCCCCGGTGCTGGTCACCGAGTAGGTGCCTGCCGCGTCCAGATCCCGGTCGAAGCTGCGTTCCAGCCGCAGGGGCGAGCGGACGAACGTGCCCCCTGGTCGACGCGGCAGGGTCAGGCGGAACACGGCGCCGCGGCCCTCCTGGCCCCAGGCCTGCAGCCACCCGGTGTGCAGTCGGGCGTCCTCGACCGAGATCGACAGTCCCAGCCCGGTGCCGCCCAGGGTGCGGGCGCGGGAGGGATCGGCACGCCAGAAGCGGTCGAAGACGTGCTCGGCGGCCTCCGGAGAGATGCCGTGGCCATGGTCCTGGACGAGGACCGCGATCGCATCGTCGTTCGCGGCGGTCTGGACCAGGACCGGGCCGCCGGCGCCGTGCTCGATCGCATTGGTCAGCAGGTTCCGCAGGATCCGGTCGACACGGCGGGCGTCGACCACGGCGTCCATCCCGTGGCCGGCGAGGTGGACGTCCAGCAGGCAGCCCCGGGCGCCGGCGAGCGGACGCACATCGTCGACGGCGCGCACCACGAGCGCGTCCAGGTCCTCCCGGCGTGCCTCCAGCTCGGCGGCCCCGGCGTCGAAGCGGGAGATCTCCAGCAGGTCGCCGAGCAGCACTTCGAACCGCTCCACCTGCGCCACGAGCAGCTCGACGGTGCGCTGCAGATCATCGGGCAGCTGGGGGCGCCGCCCGTCGAGCACGGAGGACGCCATACGGATGGTGGTCAGCGGGGTGCGCAGCTCATGGGAGACATCGGAGACGAAGCGCTGCTGGAGCCGGGAGAGCTCGGTGAGGTCGTCGACCTTCTGGGCGAGGCTGCGTGCCATGTCGTTGAAGGATTCCCCCACCCGGGCCAGCTCGTCCGCCCCGGCCACCTCGACGCGGCTGTCGAGGTCGCCGCCGGCGATGCGCTCCGCGGCCTGGGCGGCGCGTTTCAGCGGCGTGGTCACCAAGCGGGCGACCACGATCGCGATGCCCACGATCAGGGCCAGGAGCACGCCGCCGCCGCCGAGGATCACGCGCTGGACGAACGCCAGGGTGTCCTGCTCCTCCTGCAGGGAGTAGACGAGATAGAGGTCGTAGGAGCCGACGCCCGGCACCATGACGCGGGTGCCGATCAGCAGGGCGGGCACCGTCCGTCCCTCGGAGTCCTGGCGGCCGATGGAGCGCCAGGAGACGGCCTCGGGATTCTCGGAGACCGCACTGGTGATCTCGTCGTCGACCTCCTCGAACAGGGTGCGGTCGGAGGAGGCGACGGGGAACACCACCCCGGAGGTCTCGACCGGGACCAGGGCGACCTCCCGCCGGTCCCCGCCCCCGCGGCCGCCGGCGGACTGGACGAAGGCGTTGACCGCGTCCTGCTGCTGGGTGCTGGTGGCACCGGAGAGCTGGGTCAGCGAATCGGTCAGCTCGCGCCGGACTTCGACGGTCTCCTCGAGCACCCGGTCGCGCCGCTGCTCATACAGACCGTCGGCGATGACGGAGGAGAGATAGGCCCCCACGGCCAGCATCGAGACGATCGACAGCAGCGTCGTCACCAGCACCACGCGCAGGGCGAGCGGCCAGCCGCGCGGGTCGACGGCCTGGATGCCCAGCGCGGCGCGGGTCTCCGGCGCCGCGCCGCGCTCGGCGGTGCTCACGGGCGGTCCGACGTGCTCAGGATGCGCCTCCGGCGCGATACCCGACGCCGCGGACCGTCACGACGATCCCGGGATTCTCCGGATCGTGCTCGATCTTCGAGCGCAGCCGCTGGACGTGCACGTTGACCAGGCGGGTGTCCGCGCTGTGGCGGTAGCCCCAGACGTCGCGCAGCAGCACGTCGCGGGTGAAGACCTGCCAGGGTTTGCGGGCCAGCTGGGTGAGCAGGTCGAACTCGAGCGGGGTCAGGGAGATCAGCTCGTCCCCGCGGCGCACCTCGTGCCCGTCGACGTCGATCATCAGGTCGCCGATGGCCAGCTGCTCGGTCGTGGGCGGATCGACCCGCCGCACCCGCGCCTTGATCCTCGCCACCAGCTCCTCGGGCTCGAAGGGCTTGGTCAGGTAGTCGTCGGCGCCGGCCTCGAGCCCTTCGACCACATCGGCGGTGTCGGTGCGGGCGGTGAGCATGAGGATCGGGACCCCCGACTCGCGGCGCAGCCGGCGGCACACCTCGATGCCGTCCATCCCGGGGAGCATGAGGTCGAGCAGGACCAGGTCGGGCCGCAGGCGCGGGAAGGTCTCCAGCGCTGAGGCACCGTCGGGGGAGGTCGCGACCTCGTAGCCCTTGCCGCGCAGAACGATGCCGACCATCTCGGCGATCGCCTGGTCGTCATCAACCACGAGGATCCGTGAAGGCGTCGTCATGGAGGTCATTGTGCCATCGCGAGAGGCCGGGGCCCCGCATCCGACCGGTGCAGGGGTGTCCGGAAGATCCGCGGTCTTCGACGTTCGTCGGATCGGTCCGCGGCTCCCGGGTCCGTAGGTTGTCCCTGAGGACATCGTCCCGGCCCGGCCATCGCGCCCGGGCGGGACCGCACTGCAGCAGGAGGACAGATGAGCACGGGATGGACCGCACCGGGATCGAGCGAGAGCTCCGACCTGCCTGCCGCCGACCACCCCGCGGAGGGTCCGGCGACGGGTCCCGGACCCGCCGGAGGCGCCCCGTCCGACGGCCCGCGACGGGAGCTGGTCCAGTCCCTGCCGCTGTTCCCCCTGCGCCCCCTCGGGCTCGGCGAGGTGCTCGGGGCCGCCGTGCGCATCTATCGGCTGCGGGCGCGGACCGTGCTCGCCCTCGCCGCCGCCGTCTACGGGGTCGCGTTCGTGATCATGACCTTCACGACCGGGGCGGGAATGATCCCGATGATGGGCGACATGCAGGCGATGATGGAGGACCCCACCTCCTCCGCCGCCTCCTCCGGGGGGACCTTCTCCGCCTCCGACACCGTGCTGACGGTCGTCTCCTCGGTGGTCTCATGGGTGATCACCATGCTGGCCGCTTCCCTAGTCACCGCGGCCCTGACCGCCGTCGCGATCGGTGAGGCCACCGGGCACACGATCACCGGCGCGCAGATGCGTGCGCGCACGCGGACGCTGGCTCTGCCCGCGATCGGGATCAGCATCCTGGTCGGGCTGCTGACTGTGATCGCCGTCGGCGTGCCCACCGCCCTCGGCGTCCTGCCGCTGGTGCTGATGCGGGAGGCGACCGTGCTGACCATCGGGGCGCTTCTCGTCGGTCTGGGGATCGGGGTGCTCGCCGCCATCTGGGTCTGGGCCCGCACCATCCTGGCCATCCCCGCGCTGGTCATCGAGGACACCGGGGTGCTCGGCTCGATCGCCAGGGCCTTCCGTCTGACCGCCGGGCGAAAGCTCTGGCGGGTGCTGGGCATCGGCGTGCTGCTCTATGTCATCTACTCGCTCGCCGTGCAGGTGCTCGCCGGGGTGTTCGGCTTCGTGGCCGGCCTCGCCTACTTCGTGATCCTGCTGGCCAGCTCGATGCAGGCCATCGTGCTCGGGATGATGGTGCTCACGGTGATCTCGATGCTCGGCTCCTACCTGGCGACGGTGCTGCTGGCGCCGTTCCTCTCGGCCGGGTTCGCAGCCCTCTACGCCGACAGCCGCATGCGCCACGAGGCGTGGGACGTCGAGCTGACGCGGCGGGCCCGGCAGAGCTGGGACGCCGACGGGAGCGGCGGGCGATGATCACCGCCGGTCCCCCGCCCGTGGACCCGGACGAGGCGCGCTCCCGCCTGCTCGATGAACTCTCGAAGTCGGAGTACGACAACTCCCCCGGGTTCCTCCAGTGGCTGCTGGGGGCGATCGAGCAATGGCTCGTCGACGTCGTCGACGGCATCGACGGCACCTCCACCACCCAGGCGGTCCTCGCCGTGCTGCTGATCGGGGTCCTGGTGGCCGTGGCCGTGCTGGTGCTGCGCCGCACCGGCCTGATCCGCCGCAACCCCTCGCTCGCGGTCGCCCCCGAGCTCGACGCCGACCCGGTGCGCTCGGCCCCCGAGCTGCGCACCGCCTCCCGGGAAGCGATCGCGGCCGGACGGACCGACGACGGCACCGTGCTGGCCCTGCGCGCCCTGGTGCGCGATCTCGAAGTGCGCACCCTGCTCGACGTCTCCGCCGGTATGACGGCCCACGAGGCGGCCTCCCGCGCCGCCCGCGCCTATCCCGATCTGCGCGGCCGCCTGCTGCGCGGGGCCGATGCCTTCGACACCGCCGCCTACTCCCACCGTGCGGCCACCGAGAAGCAGGCCGATGACCTGCTGCGCCTGGCCGACTACATCGCCGAATCGGCCCCCGACCTCGTCGCGGCCGAGACCGACGACGCCTCCGCGGCCGACGACGAGGCCGCCGAGGCCGGCCCCGGGGAGCGCCCATGAGCCCGGCGGCCCCACCGCGCACCGCTGCGCCGAGCGCCCCCGCTCCCACCATCGGCGGTGCCGCCGCACCGGGCACCACCGGCGGCACGGCCGCACCGGGTCCGGAAGCCCCTGCCGCGGAGCGCCGACGCCCCTGGCTGGTCATCCTGGTCACCCTCGCGGTGCTCGCCGCCGTCCTGGCCTCCGTCGCCCGCGGGTTCTACCGCGACGGACCGCTCGAGCCCGACGCCCCCACCGCGCAGGGCTCCAAGGCCGTGGTGCAGGTGCTCGAGGACCTCGACGTCGAGGTGGACGTGGACCGCCACACGACCGATGCCACGGAGGCGCTGCACGGCGGCGGCACGGTGCTCGTGACCGCGCCGAGCTCGCTGTCGGCCCAGCAGCTGACGACGCTGGCCGACGCCCGGGAGGCCGGGGACGGCCGCCTGGTGCTGGTCGAGCCCGACTTCGTCAGCCTGTCCTATCTCACCTCGGACATCGCCCCCGCCGGGTCCCTTCGCACCGCGACCGACCTCTCGCCCGACCCGGGCTGCGGGGACCTCGCCCACGGCGCCCGGACGCTGCACGTGCCCGGCGCCGACGGGCTGTACGGGCCCTCCACCCTCTACCGCACGTCGGGCCCGGCCCAGGGCTGCTTCGGCTCGGGCGAGGGCTCCCTGATCGCCGCCGCTGACGGGATCCTCGTCCTCGGCAGCGCGGACCTGCTGACCAACGAGGGCATCGCGGCGGCCGACAACTCCGCGCTGGCGCTGAACGCCCTGGGCAGCGCGGGCGAGCTGACCTGGTACATCCCCTCCCCCTCCGACCCGATGAGCACCTCCGGGCAGACCATCCTCGGCTACCTCCCGAGCTGGGCCGGGCCCCTGGCCCTGTGGCTGCTCGCCGTCGCCGCGATCGCCCTGATCGCGCTCGGGCGCCGCTTCGGGCCCGTCGTCGTCGAACCGCTGCCGGTCACCGTCCGCCCCCAGGAGCTCGTCCTCGGCCGGGCCCGGATGCTGCAGCAGTCCGGCTCCCGCGACGCGGCGGCCGCCTCCCTGCGCTCCGCCTCCGCCACCCGCCTCGCGGACCGCCTGGGGCTGCGCCGCGAATCCGCCCTCGAGGGCCTGCTGGCCGCCCTCGCGCCCCATGTCGACCACACCCCCGAGCAGCTCAGCGAGCTGCTCGGACCCACCCCCGTCACCAGCGACCAGGACCTCGTGCACCTCGCCCAGGACCTCGACCGTCTCGAGAAGGAGATCGACCGATGACCGACACCCCCGACGTCGACCAGGACACCCGGACGGATCTCCAGAGCCTCTCGGCCGAGATCCACAAGGGCATCGTCGGCCAGGACGCGGCCGTGACCAGCCTCGTCGTCGCCCTCCTCTGCCGCGGCCATGTGCTGCTCGAGGGCGTTCCCGGCGTGGCCAAGACGCTTCTGGTGCGGTCCCTGGCCGCCGCGCTGGACGTGCGGATGCGCCGCGTGCAGTTCACGCCCGACATGATGCCGGGCGATATCACCGGATCGCTGATCTACGACAACACCACCAGCGATCTCGTCTTCCGCGAGGGCCCCGTGTTCACCAACCTGCTGCTGGCCGACGAGATCAACCGCACCCCGCCGAAGACGCAGTCCGCCCTGCTGGAGGCGATGGAGGAGCGTCAGGTCACGGTCGACGGGGCGAGCCGGCCGCTGCCCGATCCGTTCCTGGTGATCGCCACCCAGAACCCCATCGAGTTCGACGGCACCTACACCCTGCCGGAGGCGCAGCTGGATCGCTTCCTGCTCAAGGCGGTCATGCCGCTGCCCGACCGTGAGGTGGAGGTCGACGTGCTGCGCCGGCACGCCGGCGGCTTCGACACCACCGACCTGTCCGCGATGGGGCTCGGCCCCGTGGTGGACGTCCCCTCCCTGCACAGGGCCCAGGACGACGTCGCCCGCGTCGTCGCCGAGGATCCGGTGGTCCAATACATCGTGGACGTGTGCCGCTCCACCCGCCGCTCCCCCAGCCTGTCGCTCGGCGTCTCGCCCCGCGGCGCGATCGCGCTGCTGCGCACCTCCCGCGCCTGGGCATATCTCTCCGGGCGGGACTTCATCACCCCCGACGACGTCAAGACGATGGCCCCCGCCACCCTGTCGCACCGGGTGCGCCTGACCACCGAGTCGGAGCTGGAGGGCACGCAGGTCGAATCCGTGCTGGCCGCGACCCTCGCCTCCGTGCCCGTGCCCCGCTGAGGCCTCGTCGATGAGGATCTCGCTGACCCCGCGCGCGGCCCTGGCCGCGCTGCTCGCCCTGCCCGTGATCGTGCTGTGGCCGACCTGGTGGGTGCTGCTGGCACTGCTGGCGGCGTGGGCGCTGGTGGTGCTCGCCGATGCCCTCGCGGCCCCGAACCCGAGGTCGATCCGGGTGCGCCGCGAAGCACCGATCCAGGTGCGGCTGGGCCAGGAGGTCAGCGGACGGCTGCTGCTGACCAACCCCACGCGTCGCGCCGTCTCCCTCGAGGTGCGCGACGCCTGGAATCCCACCGCCGGACTGTCGCAGCAGCGGGCCGAGCTGCGCGTCCCGGCGCTCGAACGACGCGCGATCGGGCAATCCTTCACCCCCACCCGGCGCGGCGAGCACCGTTCGCGGGTGCTGCTGATCGCCTCCCGCGGGCCCCTGGGCCTCGCCCGCCGCACCGCCCGGGCCGAGGCACCCGGCCGCCTGCTGGCCCTGCACCCCTTCGGCTCCCGCCGCCACCTGCCCTCCCGGGTGCAGCGGCTGCGGGAGATCGAGGGCCTCGCCGCGATCCACCAGCGCGGCCAGGGCACCGAGTTCGACTCGCTGCGGGACTTCGTCGACGGCGACGACGTGCGTTCGATCGACTGGCGCGCCACCGCTCGCCGTCGCAGCGTCGTGGTGCGCACGTGGCGCCCGGAGCGGGACCGGCACGTGCTGATCGTCGTGGACACCTCCCGCACCTCGGCCGGGCGGCTCGGGGAGGCGACCCGGCTGGACTCCGCGTTCGATGCGGCCCTGCTGCTGACCGCACTGGCCGGGCAGGCCGGGGACCGCGTGGACCTGCTGTGCATCGACCGCATCCCGCACGTCTCGGTGCTGGGCCGCTCGCGCACCACGGTGCTCAACGACATGGTGACCGCGACCGCGGCCGTGCATCCCGCACTGGTGGAGACCGACTGGGAACGCGCCGCAGCCACGATCTCCCAGCGGGCCCGCCGCGGCTCGCTGGTGGTGCTGCTGACCCCCGTCGAATCCTCCGTGGTCCACACCGGTCTGCTGCCCGTGGCGGCGCGCATCGCCAAGGATCATCCGCTGGTGGTCGCCTCCGTCTCCGATCCGGCCCTCGAGGAGCTCGCCGCCGGCCGGGGCGACCTGGAGTCGGTGTACCGGGCGGCGGCCGCCGAGCAGGCCCGCACCGAGCGCGGCGGAGTCTCGCGCGCGCTGGAGCGGGTCGGGGCGCACGTGGTCGATGCCCCGCCGGAGCGGGCACCGCAGTCCCTCGCGGATGCCTACCTGGCGCTCAAAGCCGCCGGGCGGCTCTGAGACGAGGCAGCTCCGAGACGCGGCGGCTCTGCGACGAGGACCTCTGGCTCCGGAACGCGGCCGCGAGGCAGGAGGTGCGGGGCGCGGAGCCTCTCACCCGGCGGTGGCGATGCTGTCGCCGACCATCTCCTCGGACAAGTCGCCCGTGATGCCACGGCGGTGCACCTGCCGGCCGCGACCGAGCATGAACACCATGAACGCCAGCCACGCCACGGCGCCGAGGCCGACCCGCACCACGGTCGGCAGGCCGCTGGGCGTCACGAAGGCCTCCAGGAAGCCGGAGACCAGCAGCACCGGCACCAGGCCGATCGCGACGGTCACCAGAGCGCGGGCGGCCTGGGACAGGGCCCACATCCGGGGCAGCGGACCCGGGCGCACCCAGGCCCAGAAAGTGCGCAGGCCGGCACCGGCACCGACGAGCACGGCGGTGATCTCGAGCAGCCCGTGCGGGAGGATGTAGACGAAGAAGGTGCCCAGACCGCCGTAGGCGCCCATCACCCCGGCGGACAGGCCGATGTTCAGCCCGTTCTGCAGCAGCATGATCACCGGCCAGATCCCGGTCGCGCCGAACACGACTGCCTGGACGGTGATCCAGGCGTTGTTCGTCCACACCTGCGCGGCGAAGCCCGAGGCCTCGCCCTCGAAGTAGTAGGAGACGAAGTCGCGCTGGGCCAGCGAGCGCTGGGCCGCCTCGGGCACCACCAGCTCTCGAGCCACCGGGTCCAGCCCGAAGTACAGCCCGGTCACGACGGCGGAGAGCAGGAAGATCCCCGCAGCGAGCGCGACGGTCCAGCGCGCCGTGTACAGGGCCGCGGGCAGGTCCTCCCACAGGAAGGTGCGGGCGTGCTTCCACAGCGGGATGCGGGCACCGGTGATCCGCAGTCGCGCGCGGTGGACCAGCAGCGACAGGTGCGCCGTCAGCGCCGGGTCCGGATTCGTCGACCGCACCGTGGACAGATGGGTGGCGGTCTCCTGGTACAGGGAGATCAGCTCGTCGATCCCGGCCGCGTCGAGGGCCCGGGCGCGGGTCAGGGTTCCGAGCCGCTCCCACTGCGGTCGGTGCACGGCGATGAAGGCGTCGGTGTCCACGCTCTCAGCGTATGACGCCGCCCGCGCCCCGACCGCCGACGAAAGTCGGAGTCGGCTCGGTCGGAAGCCGACGCTCGACGCTGACCCCGGCCGCCCCGCGGTGTCAGGATGGAGCCATGACGACGACGGGTTCCGCGACGGCCACCCCGGCCGGCCTCGACCGCGAGGCGGTGATCACGGGTGATGCCGTGCTGCTGGATCTGCGCACGGCCTCCTTCGCCGCCCGCATGCTCGCTGCCCTGATCGACGGGGCCCTGCAGCTGGGGGTCCTGGTTCTCGGCACGCTCGCGGTCTCGGTCGCCGCGGCGCGCGCGGACCTCGATGACGGGCTGGTCGCCGCCGCGATCGTGACGGTGTCGGTGCTCGCCTACGTCGGCTACCCGGTGCTCAGCGAGCTGCTGCTGCGAGGGCGTTCGGTGGGCCGGCTGGCGATGGGCACCCGGGTGGTGCGGGACGACGGCGGGCCGGTGCACGTGCGGCAGAGCCTGCTCCGCGCCGTCATGGCGATGCTGGAGATCTGGTCGACCGCCGGATCGCTCGCGCTCGCCTCGTCCGTGATCGATCGTCGCTCCCGCCGCCTCGGTGATCTGCTGGCCGGCACCGTGGTGATCCAGGAGCGCATGCGCGACCTCGAGCCCGCTCGGGTCGAGGTGCCGGAGGTGCTGAGGTCCTGGGCGGACACGGCGGACGTCGGACGGCTGCCCCTGACGCTGATGCAGGACATCCGCTCGTTCCTGCCGCGCTCGGGGTCGGTCCATCCCGCCTCGCGTCGGCAGATCTCCCGCGATCTGCTGCATCGCACCCTTCCGCACGTCGCGCCCGCGCCGCCGCCGGGCACAGATCCCGAGGAGTTCCTGGCGGCCGTGGTGGCCGAGCGCTCCCGGCGGGACGAGACACGCCTGCGACGCGCCCAGGATCGCCAGGTCGAGCTCTCGGCCGAGGTCCGTGCGGTGCCGTTCAGCGGCTGACGGGACGCGGACCGCCGGTTCGGACACGGCATCGGGGCCGGCCGTCGCTGCGGAGCCGCCGCCTCGGGCCCCCAGATCGAGAGCGTCCTCGCGTCGCGCCTCGGACCCGAGATCGAGAGTGTCCGTTCGGGCGCTTCACCAGGTGCGGAGGCGCCCACAATGACACTGTCGCTGCTCCGAGCGACGGAGGCGGAGCAGCGCGACGGCGGCGGAGCAGCGCGACGGCGGCGGAGCAGCGCGACGGCGGCTCGGGGCGGCGGCGGCACAGGGCCCAGCGGCTCAGGGCGACGACGGCGGAACAGGGCGACGGGGCGCCTCAGAGGGCCGGCGGGTCCGTCCGTCCGGCGATGAGCACCGGGATCCCGTCCTCGATCGGATGCCGACGGGCGCACCGCGTGCACCGCAGTGCCGCCTCGGCGTCGGCCAGCTCGCCCCCGCAGTCGGGACACCGCAGCCGCGAGCGCAGCCAGCCGGGCACCTCGGCACCGCCGGAGACGGTCGCCGCCCCGGCGTCATCGGTCGGCGTGGTCTCCCCGGTGGTCGCCTCCGGGGCAGCGGCACCGGAGGTGGTCGCCGCGTCCACGCCGTGTGCTCCCGCGAGATCCTCGTCCTGCACGATCGCCAGGATCTCGTCCCGGATCCGGATCATGGTGGTCTCCCGCTCCGCCTCGACGTTCAGCCGCAGCAGCGGCTCGCTGTTCGATGAGCGCAGGGAGAACCACCAGCGCTCCTCGGGGCGGGAATCTCCGTCCCAGTGCTCGACGGTCAGCCCGTCCAGGTCGTCCGTGGCCGCCTCGGGGATCCGGGCCACGTGGTCGCGCACCCGCTCCCGCGCCGCGGCCGCGTCCCGCACCCGAGAGTTGATCTCCCCGCTGGAGGGATAGGGGTCGTGCTCGGCGACCAGGGCGGAGGCCGGGGAGTCGGTCTCGGCGAGCGCCGCCAGCACGTGCAGGGCCGCGAGCATTCCGGAGTCGGCGTAGAAGAAGTCCCGGAAGTAGTAGTGCGCCGAGTGCTCCCCGCCGAACACCGCGTCGTGCTCGGCCATCAGCGCCTTGATCAGGGAGTGGCCCACCGGCGAGCGCACCGGCTCCCCGCCGGCCTCGCGCACCGTCTCGGCCACGTGGCGGGAGGAGACCATATTCGCGACGACGGCGGGACGCTCCTGGCCGGCGGCGCGGGCGCGGGTCACCTCGCGCCGGGCGATGAGCGCCGTCACAGCCGAGGGCGGGATCGGGGCGCCGGTCTCGTCGAGCACCACGCAGCGGTCGGCGTCCCCGTCGAAGGCCAGGCCGAGATCGGCCCCCTCGGCCACCACGGCCTCCTGCAGGTCGCGGAGGGTCTCGCGGTCCAGCGGGTCGGCGCGGTGGTGGGGGAAGGTGCCGTCGAGCTCGAGGTGGAGCCCGATCAGCTCGACCTGGTCCAGCGCACCGAGCACCGCGGGGGCGGTGAGCGACGCCATGGCATCGGCGGCGTCGACCACCACCCGCAGTCGGCGCCGATCGGAGACGCTCACCAGGTCGTGGAGCGTCCGGACGTAGTCGGGAAGGGTGTCCAGCTCCTGGGTGCGGCCCTCGCCGCGGGCGGGGATCTCCCCGGCGTCCAGGTAGGCCTCGGCGCCGCGGCGGATCTCCTCGAGCCCCGTCTCGCGACCGACCGGGCGCGCCTCGGGCAGGCACAGCTTCAGGCCGTTGTCCGCGGCGGGATTGTGCGAGGCGGTGACCATCACGCCGGCCGCGTGGTGGAGCCCGGAGGCGCAGTACAGCTGATCGGTCGCAGACAGTCCGGCGTCGGCGACGATCGCCCCGCGGCGGACGGCCCCCTCGATCACGGCGCGGGCCAGCTCGGGAGAGCTGAGTCGCATGTCGTGGGCGACGATCAGCGCCGGCGCCTCGAGGTGGTCCGTGAAGGCGGCGCCGAAGGCGCGGGCCACGTCGACGGTCAGCTCCTGGCCGGCGATGCCGCGCACGTCGACGGCCGTGACGATCCCGGAGAGATCTGCGCGACCAGCGTGGTCCGTCCGGGACGCGGCGGTCGGGCCGGTGGACTCAGTCATGCGTGCTCCTGATGACATGCAGGTGACGGCCGGGCTGCTCGTCCTGGTCGGCGGAGCGCCGCGGTGGCCGGGGCGAGGGCGCGGGGCCCGGCCCGGGCTCCTCGGTGGGCTCCGGCCGGGGCCTGACGGCATCGGCGAGGGCGACCAGGTCGTCGCTGACCTCGCCCCCGCTGCCGGGCACGCGCAGCAGCTCCCATCCCCGCGGGGCGGTCATGCCCGTGGCGTGCTCGCTGCACAGGTCGTAGGCATGGGGCTCGCTGCTGCGCGACAGCGGCCCCAGCACCGCCGTCGAGTCCTCGTACACGAAGGTCAAGGAGCTCACGGCCGGTCGCGAGCAGGCGGTTCTGGAGCATTCACGAGCTGGCACGTCCAGCAGTGTACGCAGGCCGCCCACCGCGGCGTCGGCGGCGCGCCCGGACCAGGGAGGGCCCGGCCGCGAGCGCTAGGGTTGCCCCATGGATGTCGCGCCGCTCCCCCCGGCCTCACCGGGTCCTCGCCCCGGGCCGCGGCGCCGTGATCGGCACGGGCGCGGCCGGCGCTGGGATCTGATCCCGCCGCACGTGCCCGGGTACCGCACGCGTCGGCAGCAGTTCGACGACACGGTCGCCGAGGCCGGGGCGGCGCTCGCCGAGCGGTTCCCCCGTCGGCTCGCGCATCTGCAGGTGCTCGTCGAGGAGGTCCCGCCGTCCGATCCCGCCCCCTGGGAGGACGCGACCGTGCTGCTGGGGCGGGCGCTGCCGCCGACGCGCGAGCATCCTGCACGGGTGATCGTCTACCGCCGTCCGGTCCAGACCCGGTGCCTCGGGGAGCTGGAGCTGGAGACACTGGTGCGCCAGGTGCTGGCCGAGCAGATCGGCTCGCTGCTGAACATCCCCCCGGAGGACGTGGACCCCGACGCCTGGCTCGAGTGACGCGGTCCGCGACACACCCGGTCCAGCGCGACGCACCTGCTCCTGCGCGGCGTGCCCGGCCCTGCGCGACATGCCTGCTCCTGCGCGGCGAGCCCGGTCCTACTCGGTGAGCCGCACCGTCAGGGTCTCGGCGTCCAGCTGGGCGGAGGGCACCGGCAGCGAGGAGATGAGGTCTCCCCCGTTCCCGTCGTCCTCGCGCTGCATCCATCCGGCGTGGACGGCTCCGGGGGTGCTGGGCACGACCGTGAGCGCCCGGGTGCGCATGCTGTCGATCGCCAGCTCCTGCCAGGGGACGACGCCGGAGGTGCCCGCGTCGAGGTCGACCTCGACCGGGGTGCCGGCGGTGCCGTCCGCTCCGATCGGCACCACCGTGACGCTCGCGTCCTCCGTGGCGGCCAGGGTCAGAGCGCCGACCGCGCCTTCCGGCGGCAGAGCCAGCAGGCCGCTCGTGCTCAGGGCGGGGGCCGGGCTGACCAGGGCGAAGTCGACCGGGGCCGCGACGGTGTCTCCCGGGAGGTCCTGGCCGGTGGCGGCGGTGCGGGCGACGGCGAGCACCGGGTCCTGCGAGCGGACGGAGACCGAGTAGGCCCCGTCCGCCAGGGACGGGAGCGGCACCGGGACCACGGCCCCGGCGGGGACGTCGACGTCCTCGGCGGCGTCGGCGACCGGGCCGTCCGGCCCGGTCACCTCGATGCTCGCCGTGGTGTCCGCGCCGCGGGGATTGGCCAGCACCACGGTCGGCGTCCCTCCGGTGACCTCGAGGCCCGGCAGCACCTGCTCGACGGCGGCGGAGGGCAGCGGGGAGAGGATCTCGGCTCCCCCGGGCGTGAGGCCGTCGCGCTGCGTGGTCTGGACGTGCATCGACAGCGGGGCGCCGAGCACGGAGGCGTGCACGCCGATGGCGTCGTGACCTCCGGCCACGGATTCCAGCAGCACCCGCTCCTCGCCCCCCGGGGCGACGGTGACCTGGCTGCGGCCCTCCATCGGGGCCGGGCCGTCCTCGGTCCAGATCTGCACCGAGGCGGTCGCCGGGCGCTGGGTCGGGTTGTGCAGGACGAGGACGGAGCTGTCCCCGCGGGCGGTCGAGACGCCGAGGAAGGAGGCATCCGTGGTGGGCTCCTCGCAGCGGCTCAGGGCCAGCGAGCGGAAGTCCCCGCTGGTGGTGACGCTGGACTGCACGGCATCGGCGACGGGGCGGGACCCTTCGGCGGCGGCCGCCTGCACCGAGGGGGTCTGCTCGATCTCCCCGAGCGTCTGGACGCCGACCCCCAGCGTCGAGGCGGCGGTCGCGTCCTCGAGGGTGCTTCCGTCGCCGTCCACGGTGGTCAGGGACGGTGCGCGGGCGCTGCCATCGGCCTGCTGCTGTGTCTCGGATCCGCTCACGGTGCCGAACAGCAGTGAGGAGTCTGTCTCCAGCGCCACGGAGTTCAGTCCGATCGAGTCGCTCGGCGGCGTCAGCGCGAGCTCGTCGTCGGCTCCCCCGGTGAACAGTCCTTCGGGGATCTGCAGCGGGCCCGGGCAGCGCAGCGTGCTCGGCCCGGGCTGGGACCGGGTCTCGGCCCGGGTCACCGCCGTGGTCTCGGGCGGGGGCGAGACGCTGACGGCGCCGACGGCCGCGGCCAGCGGGATCAGGGCGGCCACGGCCAGCACCGGACGCGCCCGTCCGCGGCGCGGGGCCCGGGCCTCGGAGGCATCGGCCTCATCGTCCAGCGGGCCGGGATCGTTCTCAGCCATACATCTCCTCCGCGGAACGGGTGCGCGCGCGCCAGGGGATCGAGATCAGCACGGTCAGGGCGATCGTGGCGTACAGCAGGATCTGCCACAGGAGCCGGGCGGGCTGCTCGCGGTGGATGTCGATCTGACCGCTCTGACCGGCCGGGACGATGAACCCCTGGGCCCAGTCGTCGACCGCGACCGGCTCGAGCTCGGCGCCGTCGAGGGTCGCCCGCCACTGGCTGTCGTGGCGTTCGGACAGCAGCACGGTCCGTTCCGCGTCGGCGGTCGGGATCTCCCCCGTGGCGCCGATGACGCCGCTGGACAGGGCGACGGGCTCCTCGCCGCCGAGCACGACGGCGCGCGGCGCCGCGTCGATCACGCGCCACATGCCACCCCGGCTGCCCTCGGTGACCTTCTCCAGCAGCGTGGAAGCGTCCAGGGTGGACACGAGCTCCGTCTGCTCGCCGGTGTCCCCCTCGACGACGACGTAGCCGATGGCGAGCGCCGAGGTGGCCTCTTCACCGTCGGCCCCGGGATCCGCCCCGGTGGACAGCATCCGCGCCACGGCCTGGCGCAGGGCGGCGTCGGCGGGGTCCTCGTCGATCGCGGCCCCGGTCCCGACGGTGTCCACGGCCCGGGCATCGGCGATCGCCGCGTGCTGGATCACCGTGTCCCCGCCGTGGACGACGAGGCGAGCGGTGACGGAGGCGTCCTCCTGCTGGTCCAGCACGAGCACGCGGCTGCGGGCATCGGTGCGGCCCTGGTCGGCGGCTGCTGCGGGGACCTCCCCGCCCTCGACGCGGTCCAGGCGGAGCTGGCCGGGCAGCAGGAGCGTCCACCCGACCACCGTGACGACGCACACGGCGGCGACCAGGGTGCCGATCACGCCGGTGATCGCGCGCCGTCCGGGGCCGTCGCCCGCCTCGCGCCGGGCGAGGGCGTCGAAGCTCGCGGCGGCGCCGGCGGACAGCGCCAGCAGCGTCGCGCTGAGCAGAGCGTGCAGCGGGGCCGGGGCGAGCTGATCTCCGGCGACGGCCACCGGGACCTCGCGCACCAGCAGCACCGTCATCAGGCCCACGGCGGCCAGCAGCACGCTGAAGCGGCCGGCCCGGCCGGCGTTCCCCGCAAGCCACGGGGCG
Source organism: Brachybacterium fresconis (assembly GCF_017876515.1). NCBI lineage: Bacteria > Bacillati > Actinomycetota > Actinomycetes > Micrococcales > Dermabacteraceae > Brachybacterium > Brachybacterium fresconis. The sequence continues at coordinate 1,204,921 of NZ_JAGIOC010000001.1, forward strand.
GCGAGCGCGCCGAGGACGACGGGGACCACCGGGAGCATCGGCAGCAGCAGCGCGCCGGTCGCCCCGAGCATCGGGGTGAGCTGGTCCTGGAGCCCGGACGCGACGGGCCACAGCGACAGCAGGTCCGTGGTCGTCGTGGTGCCGGCGCGCGCGGGCACCCCGCTGACGGCCAGCAGCGTCTCGGGGTGGCCGAGGTAGACGGGCACGTACGGGGCGTGCAGGGCGAGCGAGGGCAGCAGCACCCACAGCAGGCGCAGCCGCCGTCCCGGCACGGTCAGCGCGATCAGGACGAGGGCGAGGGCCGCCAGCAGCACCAGGACGGGCTGGACCGCTCCGATCACCAGCAGCAGCAGCCCGCCGGCGGCAGCCGCGGAGACGCTGGCCTGGGATGCCTTGTGCGGCAGCCCGACGGCGCGCCCCACGGCGAGGGCGAGCAGCGGAAGCAGAGCGTGGACGAGCAGCAGCGGCCAGGCCCCGACGGCGAGGGCCGCGATGAGCGAGGGGGCCAGCGCCCAGACGGTCGCGATCACCAGGCGCGCCCCGACGGCACGGGTGATCGCCCCGGCGGCCCACCAGGCCGCGAGCGCGCTGACCGGCACGACCGCGAGGACGACGGCCTCCACCAGGGTCGAGCCGGTGATCGGCAGATGACCCAGCAGACGCAGCAGCGGATCGCCCGGTCCGCGCTCCCCCAGGCCGCCCGGGATCCAGGTGGACCAGGCGGCCTCCCAGGCCGCGGTCCAGTTCTCGGGCAGCGCGCGCAGACCGGGCCCGGTCAGCTCGCCCCGACCGAAGAGGCGGCGCAGCGCCGCCAGGCCGAGCACGGTCGCGGACAGCGCGACGACGACGCTCCAGACGGTGTGGCGGCCGTAGTCGGCGTCGTCCACGCCGTGGTGGGTCCCGGCGATACCCCAGGTGGTGCGCCGGATGCGGCGGCGACGGTCGTCGTCGGCGAACACGCGGGTCCAGACGTTCTCGAGACGTCGGCGCGCCCCCTCGCCCCGGGGCAGGTACAGGGGAGCGAGGCGTCCGGCGGGAACCCGGGCCCGACGCCGGTCACGCAGCCCGCGGGAGAGCACCCGGCGCACCCGCGGCATCGCCGCCGCCCAGGCCCGCAGCTCCATCCCGGCCCGCCGGGGCTGGGAGGCGGCGACCGCTCCGATCATGCGGGCGAGCGTGACCAGGGGAAGCAGCAGGAACAGCCCCAGCGCCATGAGCAGGGAGCGGTGCTTGAGCTGGACCAGCATCCTGCCGGTGCCCTGCTCCCGCAGCCGCTCGAGGCGGGGGCGGGTCGGTCGGGGGAACAGCACGCGCGCAGAGGACTGCACCGCGACCCGCTCGCCGGAGCGCCACACACGGCGGCACAGGTCGATCTCGGCCCAGGGGGCGGGGAGGTCGGGATCGAGCCCGCCGACCTCCCGCAGGGTCTGCTCGCGGATCAGCATCCCGGGCAGGGCGACGCCGAGGACGTCCTGGCGCCAGTCCGCCTGTCCCTGATCGATCTCGCCTGGGTCCACACCGGTGATGATGTGTCCGCCGTGGGTCAGCGTGAGGCCGACGTCGACGAGCACGTCGGCTCCGTCCGCGGTGAGGTCCTGCTCCGGCTCGTCGGCCCCGGCCGTGCCCGCTGCGGGTCCGGACGTGCCCGCTGCGGCCACGGCCGTGCCCTCTGCGGGTCCGGACGTGCCCGCTGCGGATCCGGGGGTGCTGCGGCGGACGCGCTTGGCCCCGACCACGCCGGTGGTGGGGGCGTCGGCGACCATCGCGAGCTGCTGCTCGAGCGCGGTCAGGGCCGGAGTGGAGCCGTCGACGACGAACCACAGCCAGCTCTCGTCGTCTACCCCTGCGGCCAGACCGGCGCGGCGCCCGGGCCGGGAACGCTCCTCGCGCAGTCGCTGCGGGATCCGGGCGAGGTCCTCGGCCTGCTGGGTGCGTCGTCGTTCGACGCTGGCGCTGTCGACCGCGCGGGCACGGCGGCCGCTTCGGCGGTTCGCGCGGTCCGTCCCCGAGTCCGCACCGCGTTCGTCCGCGGCGCTCCCCTCCGGCGCGGGCTCGTGGCCGTGGGAGAGATGGTCGAGGGTCTCGCGCACGGCGCCGGAGCGCCCGACGGAGCCCGCCGTCATCAGGACGTCGTCGACGGTGCCGTCGCCGAGCTGCTGGTCGAGGGCCGCCAGGACGGCGTCGGGGAGATCGGTGGGGGCGAGGACGAGCACCCGGTCAGCGGGTCGGGTCTGCCCGACCAGCGCTTCGACGCTCGCGCGATGGGACCCTTCGGACGTCGACCCGCTCAGCAGGACGACAGCGGTGACATGGGGCTGACTCACCGAGGGACGTCGTCAGACCGCCCGGCGCTTGAGCTTGCGACGCTCACGCTCCGACAGTCCGCCCCAGATCCCGAAGCGCTCATCGTTCTCCAGCGCGTACTCGAGGCACTCGGCACGCACCTCGCAGGAGACGCACACCTTCTTCGCCTCACGCGTGGAACCACCCTTCTCCGGGAAGAATGCTTCCGGATCCGTCTGCGCGCACAGGGCGCGCTCCTGCCACGACATCTCGACGTCCTCAAGGTCCTCGAGGTCGTGCCATGAGGTGCCGGATTCGTCGGCGCCCTGCCCGGCGAGGTCGAGCAGGGACAGTTCCGCACGTGCGTCATCCTTGACCTGTTCGTCGTCCATCGCCACCTCTCCTTCCACTGCTGATGACCACCGAAGGCCTGTTGCGGCCCTAAAATACACCCGTGTAGTTATGGGGCGTCAAGCGCGCTCGGCGCGCCGCGCCCCTCCGACCGACCGAATCACATCCCGGGGAGGTTCCTGTGACCCCGACACAGAGTCCGCAGGTCGCACCGTCCGCGAGCGTCCCGTCGAGCCGCCCGCCGTCCCCGGGAGCGGTCCAGGTCCTGCCCGTCCACGGTATCCCGGAGATCCGCGAGGGTGATGATCTCGCGACCCTGCTCGCCCCCGAGCTGGAGACCCTCCGGGTCCGCGACGGCGACGTGCTGTGCGTCTCGACCAAGATCGTCTCGAAGGCTGCCGGACTGCGGGTGGCCCCGGAGGAGCGCGACGCCGCGGTCGAGGCCGCGGCCGTGCGGACCGTCGCCCGCCGCCGCCACACCCACGTCGTCACCTCGGTGGTGCAGATCCCCTCCGGGCCGGTGATGGCCGCCGCCGGGGTGGATTCCTCGAACGCCCCCGACGGGCCGCTGCTGCTGCCCGAGGACCCCGACGCCTGTGCCCGACGGCTGCGGGATGCGCTGGCCGAGCAGCTGGACCTGCAGCTCGGCGTGCTGCTGACGGACACCTCCTCCCGGATCTGGCGCATGGGGGTGGGGGACATCGCTCTCGGTGCCGCCGGCGTCGCCTCCCTGCAGGACCTGCGCGGAGAGGTCGACGCCGACGGCCGCCCGCTGAGCGTCACGGTCCGGGCGCTGGCCGACGAGATCGCCGCCGCCGCGGACCTCGTCAAGGGGAAGTCCGGCGGGGTGCCCGCGGCGATCGTGCGCGGGGTGCCCGCGGCGACCGGAGCCGACGTCCCGGCGCGCGACCTCTCCCGCACCGGGGGCGAGGACTGGTTCCGCCGACCCAGCCTGGAGTCGGTGTGGGTCGCCCTCGGGCTCTCCCTCGACCAGGAGCCGATCGCCCGGATGTCCCCCGAGCCCGCGGCAGAACGCCTCCGTCGTGCCCTCGAGGTGGCCGCACTCCCCCGCCCCGGGACCGCGGCCCGCCGCGCGACCGCCCGTCTCGCCTCGCCCCTCGGACGCGGCGCCGCTCATACCGACCGATCGGACGGGAACGCGGTACCCCCACCACCGGGCGATGCCTCGGTCCCCCGGGGCGCACCGGCCCCGGACGGGCCCGACGGTCCATGCACCCCGCCCGTCGTGCGCATCGAGGTCACGCCCCTCGGCGCGGGGCCTGCGGACTGGATCGCCGCCGGGGAGCTCGCCGAACGGATCCGCACCGCCCTCGGCGCGGAGTCGATCGCCGACCCCCTGCCGCCGGTGCAGATCGAGATCACCCACCCCCTGACCCCGGAGGATCCACGATGAGCCCCCAGACATCCACCCAGCTGCTCACGGCGCTCGAGCGCAGCGGGCCCCGCCCCGCCCTCGCCTGGTACGGCGAAGCCGCCCGCATCGAGCTGTCCGGGCACGTGCTGGCCAACTGGGTGATCAAGTCCATCGGCCATCTGCACGACGAGCTCGCCCTCGAACCCGAGGAGACGGTGGTGCTGGACCTTCCCGTGCACTGGAAGCGTCTGGCGCTGGCCCTGGCCGCCTGGTCGCTCGGCGCGGACGTGACGATCCTGGACCGAGACCGAGACGGGAAACAGGACCCCGAGCACGCCGCCGCCGGCCCGGCGCCCCGGGTGGTGGCGACGGATCGTCCCGACTCCCCCCTCGCCGCGGACGCCGACGAGGTGCTGGCCCTCGAGGCGGTCTCGCTCGCGCCCCGCTTCGACGGAACGCTGCCGGCCCTGGCCCACGACTGGGTGGCGGAGGTGCGGGCGAGCCCGGACCAGCTGGGCGTCGACCTGCCGGCCTGGAGCGGCCCCTCGCCCGCCGTCGCCGCCCCGCTCGGCGGGGGCGCGGTGACGCGGCTCCTGGTGGCGGGCGACGGGCTGACCGCGGCGCCCGAGATGCTCGGTGCCCTGCTGGCCGGCGGCGGGATCGTCGGTCCTCGGGCTGCGGTCGGCGAGGACCGGGCCCGGGAGGAAGCGGTCACGGGACACGCGAGCGGCGCCTGACCGCTGCGGCGCGTCCCGCCCGCGGTGGCAGCTCAGTCCGCGCGCAGGGTGGCGACGGCCTGCGTCGGGTCCCCGTCGAAGACGATCGAGCCCCGGCGCAGCACGACGATGCGCGTGCACAGCTTCTCGAGCATCTCCAGCTCGTGGGAGACCACGACCATCGTGCGCCCGGCCTCCTGGAGCTCCCGGATCCGTTCCAGGCACTTGCGCTGGAAGGGTTCGTCGCCGACCGAGAGGATCTCGTCGACCAGGAAGATGTCCGGATCGGTGTGCACCGCCACCGAGAAGGCCAGGCGCAGGAACATGCCCGAGCTGTAGTACTTCACCTCGGTGTCGATGAACTCCTCGATCTCGCTGAAGGCGACGATCTCGGCGAACTTCGCCTCGATCTGCGCCCGGCTCATGCCGAGGATCGCCCCGTTGAGATAGACGTTCTCGCGCCCGGACAGATCAGGGTGGAATCCGGCCCCCACCTCGATCAGGCCGGCCACCCTCCCGCGCAGCATCACCCGCCCGCGATCGGGGAACAGCACCCCGGAGATGGTCTTGAGCAGCGTGGACTTCCCCGAGCCGTTGAAGCCGATCAGCCCCACCGTCTCCCCCGCGTGCACGGTGAGGTCCACGTCGTCCAGGGCCAGGAAGGTGTCGGCCAGCTTCTTGCGCTGCAGCGCCGAGAACACCAGCTCCTTGAGGGAGTGATCGTGGCGCAGGGAGAACTGCTTGGTCACGTGCTCGACGCGCACCATCTCCGTCTCGGTGGGGACGGCGGCCGAGGTCGGCACATCCTGCGGGTTCGGACTCATCACGGCGCTGCCCTCACAGTTCCTGCGCGAAGCGCCGCGTGGAGCGCTCGAAGACGACGGTGCCGAGGACGAAGGTCGCCCCGGCGATCAGCAGCCCGGCCCACCACAGGCCGAAGGGCTCCCCGGGAGCCATCAGCGAGGGATCCTGCGCGACCCCCTCCACGACCTCCGGGGAGTAGCGCCAGAAGGCGACGTGGAACAGCTCGACCACGATGGTCAGCGGGTTCAGCTGGTACAGCCACCACCAGATCGTCCCCCCGATCGCCTCCTGGACCATCGTGATCCGGTACAGCACCGGGGACAACCAGGTGGCGACCATGACCAGCAGGTCCACGAAGTTCTCGACATCCCGGAAGGCGGCGTTCAGCGCGGCCGCGAGCATGCCCAGTCCCATGGTGAACACCAGCAGGATCAGCATGCCCAGGCCGAAGGCGACCAGCGCGGTCGGCGAGGGCAGCCAGCCGAACAGCAGCGCCCCCACCACCAGCACCAGCAGCTGCGGCACGAAGTGCACCAGCGCCACGATCATGGACGACCAGGGGAACAGCTGGCTGGGCAGGTAGATCTTCGAGACCAGCGGGGCGTTGCCGGTGATCGACCGGGTGGCGTTGCCGAACACCTCCCCGAACAGGTTGATCACCACGATCCCGCTGAACAGGTACACCGCATAGGCGGGGGTGCCCTTGTTCAGCTCCAGGAACACGCCCAGGGCGATGTAGAAGACGATGAACTGCACCGCGGGCTTCACGTAGCTCCACAGCATGCCGAGCATGCTGCCGCGATACCGGACCCGCAGCTCCTTGCGCACCAGCAGCCTCAGCAGGAACCGCTCGTGCAGAGGGTTCAGCCATCCGGCGTCCTGCCCCGGTGCCCGCCACCCCTGCGCCTGCTCGGCGCGGGACGGGGGTCCTGCCGCGGGAGGCTGATCCGCCGCGGGAGGCTGTGCTGCCGCGGTCACGCCGGTGCGTCCCCGGCCTCTGCGGCGACAGCGGCCTCGTCCCGGTCGCGGTCGCGGACCGGGGCAGGGTTCTGCGCGAAGGTCCGCTCCCAGGCCTCGAAGGAGGTGATGCGCTGGGCGGCCTCCCGGTAGGCGCGCTGCAGCTCGGGCCAGCGGCGGTGGAGCTGGACGTGCGCGCCGATCGCGCCGGCCAGCATCGAACGCACCTGCCGGCGGTCCCGCTTGTACCAGGACACCTGGGTGCCCTCCGCGTTGGAGACCAGAGCGCTGTCGTAGGCCGACAGCCGCCACCACTTCGCGTCGATGTGCGCGATCGCGGCCTGCGGGTTCTCCTCGGAGCGGGGCTTCGGCGGCTTCACCAGCTGCTTGGCCAGGGTCTTCACGGTCCAGGCGGGCAGCAGCGGACGGGCCGGCTCGGTGAAGGGCCGGCCCTTGCGCGGCGGCTTGTCGAGACGGACCGGCGGATAGTGGTCGAGATCCTTCTTCGCGGAGGCGTCGTCGAAGGCGGCGGCCATCTCCCGGATCTGGGGCAGCTTGGTGCCGATCGACGGATGCAGCGCGTCGGGCCCCTCGAGCACGTCCTGCTGGGCCATCAGCCGCCCGGCCTCGGTGTAGTACTGCATGGAGATCAGGTGCTTGACGTCCATGAACTGCGACTCCTTGACCACGCGGCCGCCGCGCTCGTACGGGGAGTGCAGCAGCGCGGTGATGATCCGGTTGCGCTCGTGGAAGTAGGCCTGCCAGCCCACCAGGTCGTCCTTGTCGACCCAGCTCATGTGCCACACGCCGGCGCCCGGCAGCGACACCGTCGGATACCCCGCCTGCTTCGCGCGCAGGCCGTACTCGGCGTCGTCCCACTTGATGAACAACGGCAGGCTCAGCCCGATCGCACGCACCGTCTCGGTCGGGATCAGGCAGCTCCACCAGCCGTTGTAGTCCACGTCCGCCCGCCGGTGCAGCCACGGGGTCGAGCGCAGCGGCGAGATCGAGAAGTCATGGCCCAGGACCGCCTCGGGGTCCGGCAGCGAGGGCTGGATCCGCCAGGGATCGACCACCTCGCCGAAGGTGTGCAGCACCGCACGGTTGTTGAGGTCGAACATGTGGGCGCCGACGATCGTGGGGCGGGTGGCGAAATCGGCGAAGGTGGTCATCCGGATCAGCGACTCCGGCTCGATCACGATGTCGTCGTCGCAGTTCATCACGTAGGTCGAGGCGCCGGCGGTGGAGGCCTCGTACATGCCGCGGGAGAAGCCGCCGCTGCCGCCGATGTTGCCCTGCTCGATGATCCGCAGCTGGCCGCCGAGCTCGTCCTGGAGCCCGGCGAGCTCGTCGGTGTGGTCCCGGAGCCGGTCCGATCCCTGGTCGATCACGTACATGACGTCCAGCAGCGCGCGCAGGTCCGGGTCCTCGGCGATGGTGGCGATGTTGTCCAGGCAGTACGGGACCTTGTTCATCGTCGTCATCGAGATCGAGAAGGTGCCCTCGGTGCGGGCAAGATCGGCGTCGGCCGTCCATCGCGCCCCCAGGATCGTGAGGTCCTCGTCGCCGGAGTAGGCGTCGAACCAGTACCAGCCGCCGTCGCCGAAGGCGGTCAGGGGCAGGTCGAAGACCTGCTCGGCGGGACCGCCCTCGACGGTGCGGGACGTCTGGCGCTGCAGCGTCCCGCGCGCCGTGGAGCGCATGATCACCAGCTCGCCCCGGCCTGCGGTGCGGATGCTCAGACGGATCGAGCGCACCGGGGTCCAGCGGCGCCAGTAGCTGGCCGGGAAGGCGTTGAAGTAGGTGGCGAAGGATCGCATCGAACGCGGCGGGATCTGCACCGCGTACCGATCGTTGAGCTCGGTCGCGTCCACGTGGACCTGGGTCCCCGGTCGCGCCGCGTCCGTGGTCGCCCCCGCCGCGTCCCGGTCGGTGCCTCCGAGCCCGAAGGAGCCGCCGGTGACGCCGGAGCGCACATCCTCCGCCTCGATGTACAGCGGAACGATGTCCGCCGACGCCTCTGCGGGCATGATCAGTCGTTGCAGCAGCCGCTGCGGCGGGACCTCGGGGGTCTCGTCGGTGCCGCCGGATGCGGCAGGGATCGCGTTCATGATGCTCCTCGTCGGCGCGTCTGGGATGCCCCCGCCGGTCCCGGCCGGGGCCGTCGTCTCACGCCCGCAGCAGGTCGGGCAGCTTGTTGTCGGCCATCGACAGGGCGGAGCCGATCGCCATGTGCATGTCGAGGTACTGGTAGGTGCCCAGCCGGCCGCCGAACAGGGTCCGCGGCTCCGCGTCGGAGAGCTCGCGGTAGGCCAGCAGGGTCTCGCGGTCCGAGCCGGAGTTGATGGGGTAGTACGGCTCGTCGCCCGATTCGGCGAAGCGGGAGTACTCGCGCTGGATCACCGTGCGGTCGGTGGGATAGTCGCGCTCGGGGTGGAAGTGGCGCGGCTCGATGATGCGCGTGTAGGGGACCTCGACGTCGGCGTAGTTCATCACCGAGGTGCCCTGGAAGTCGCCCACCTCGTGGTGCTCGGTCTCCAGATCGATGGTGCGCCAGCCCAGCTCCCCCTGCTGGTAGTCGAAGTACCGGTCGATGGGGCCCGTGTAGACCACCGGGATGTTCCCCCGCACGGCCTCCTTGTTCAGCGGCTGCGAGTCATCGAAGTAGTCGGTCTCGAGCTGCACCTCGATGTTCGGGTGGTCGGCCATCCGCTCGAGCCACGCGGTGTAGCCCTGCGCCGGCAGGCCCTCGTACTTGTCGCTGAAGTACCGGTTGTCGTACGTGTACCGCACCGGCAGGCGCGAGATGATCGAGGCCGGCAGGTCCTTGGGATCGGTCTGCCACTGCTTGCCGGTGTAGTTCTTGATGAACGCCTCGTACAGCGGACGACCGATCAGGGAGATGCCCTTCTCGTCGAGGTTCTCGGGGTCGGTGCCGGCCAGCTCACCGGCCTGCTCGGTGATCAGCGCCCGCGCCTCGGCCGGGGAGTACGCGGCCTGGAAGAACTGGTTGATCGTGCCGAGGTTGATCGGCAGCGGATACACCACGCCCTGATGGGTCGTGTAGACCTTGTGCTGGTAGCCCGTGAAATCCGTGAAGCCCCGCACGTACTCCCAGACCCGGGGATTCGAGGTGTGGAACAGGTGGGCGCCGTACTTGTGGACTTCGATCCCGGTGACCGGATCCACCTCCGAGTACGCGTTGCCGCCGAGGTGGGGCCGACGGTCGATGAGGGTCACCCGCGCACCGTGCTCGGCGACCGCCCGCTCGGCGATGGTCAGACCGAACAGGCCCGAGCCCACGATCAGAAGGTCAGGAGTCGACACGGAGGGTCCTTTCGACAGGTGCGGAGAGTCCGCGGGGAACCAGGTCACCGTAACCGTGCCAGGGAAACTCCTGGTTACGAGAGGGTGATGGACCCGCAGGTGTGGCGCTGTTCACGCCGACTTCTCGATGAACGTGCGGTATCCCAGCCGACGCGCCCAGCCCGGGGCCACCCGGTACGCGCCGCGGAGGACGAGATTGCGCAGGAAGAGGCCCGGACTCGTGACCCGGTCCCTCACCATGCGCCGCTGCAGCCGCACGTCGCTGGCGAACAGACGCCAGCCGCCGCGCCGTGCGAACAGCTCCTCGTCCACCCGGTAGTCGACCACCACCTCCGCGAGGTTACCCATCCTCGCCCCGCCGAGCATCATGCGCTCCCACAGCCAGTAGTCCTCCAGCAGCGGCAGGTCGCGGTATCCCCCGACGGCCAGGGCCACGGAGCGACGCAGCACGATGGTGGGGTGGTGGAAGGGACTGTGATGGGGCAGGTACGCCACGATCTCGTCGTGCGAGAGCGGGCGCGTGCGCAGCGGCCCGTCCCCGGGGGCGAGACGATCGCTGAACTCCCGCATCGCCCCTCCCATCAGGTCCAGGGCCGGCGGGCCGCTCATGGCGGGGATCTGCAGGGCGAAGCGGTCCGGTCGGCAGAGATCGTCGGCGTCGGCCCGGGCGACCAGCTCGTGGGGCGAGGCCTCCAACCCGTCCTGCAGCGCGGAGGCGACGCCCCGGTGGGCGTCATGGCGCAGCACCCGGGCGGGGCCGAAGCCGCCGTCCTCCACGCGCGCGACGAGAGCATCGAGCTCGGCGGTCAGCGGGCCGTCGACGGTGAGGATGAACAGGTCGGGTCTCAGCTGCTGCTCACGGGTGGCAGAGGTGATGGCCGCCACGACGCGCTCGGGCACATCGCGCTTCCACAGCGGCATCAGCACGACGAACGGCGTGGTCGAGCCCTGCGGTGCGGGGGTGGCCGACGGGGCGCTCACCGTCCGGCCGCCCGGTCGATCGCACGCACGTCGGCCGCGACGTCCCCGTCGGCCGCCAGCACCACGGGCGAGGGGCGCGGGCCCCGGCGCAGCGCCGCCATCAGGCCCCGTGCTCCCACGCCCGCGAGGGTGCCGCGGTGGCGCAGCAGCTGTCCGCCCCAGCCGAACGCGGTGCGTCCGCCGTAGACGAGGCGCTCCCACGGAGCGAAGGACGTCGACCTCAACAGCGCCCACAGGCGGTTGCGCACGTCGTAGTAGAAGCGGGCGCCCGGGCTGGCCTGGGCGTTGCTGAAGACCTTCGTGCGGTGCTCGACCACGGAGGCGGGGACCTGCAGCCCCCGACCGTGGCGCAGCAGGCGCCCGGTGTGCTCGAAGTCGTCGGACCAGATGAAGTAGTCCGCGTACGGCAGTCCCAGCCGGCGCACGTCCTGCCCGTTCAGCAGGGCGGAGACATAGCTGGCGGTGCGGATGGGCATGCCCCCGGCGCGGGCGGCGTCCTGCTTCTCCGCCGCGCTCGCGTCGAGCCGGGCCCGCTGGGTGTTCATGGGGTGATCCCGCCCGTCGGTCCACACCGCCCGGGAGCTGAGCACGCTCAGCCGCACCGGGGAGGCCCCGAGGGCGGCCAGCAGCGCTGCGAGCGCGCCGGGGCGCGGGATGGTGTCGTCGTCCATCAGCCACACCCAGTCGGCGCCGTGGCGCACCAGGGCCCGGGCCATGCCTGCCGCGAAGCCGCCTGCTCCCCCGACGTTGCGCCGCAGGTGGACGACGTCGGCCCCGATCGGATGCGCATCGGCGACCGCACCGCTCGCGTCGCTGGAGGCGTTGTCGATCACCACGACCGCGTCCGGGCGTCGCTGCTGGTCCTCGAGCGCGTCGAGGCACTCGCGCAGCAGGTCCTCGCGGTTGTAGGTCACCACCACGGCGACGACTCGGGCCGAGTCGGCATCGGGGTGGGCGGTCCCGGGCTGCGGCGTCGTGCCGCCGGCGGGTGCGGAATGGGTCACGGCTTCTCCTGCGGATGGTCGTGGCCGCCGGGGCGGCGCGGACCCCAGTGTACGGACGGCGTCGGGGCGGGAGCAGGAGCGGCACCGGATGAGGTGTGAAGGTTCGCGGGAGGTTCCTCGCAGGAAACCGGAAGAGTGTCCCGGGGGTGCACGGGCAGGGGCCATGGGGGACTACTGTGTCGTTCGCCGAAACACCTCCGGACCCTGTGGCCGGG